>DATEOK010000434.1:0-5048 GCA_035274225.1 Dongiaceae bacterium | reverse complement strand
TCGAAGCCGCCGAGCAGCGGACCCGCCGGGAGGGGCACGAAGATGCCGCTGCCGCCATCGGCGCCGCCGCCGGGCGAGCCGGCAGCGGGGCCGGCGGCGGTCTGGATGTCGAGCGACGGATCTGTCTCCGAGAGCACGAAGGCAACGTCGACCTCGTCGCCGTCGTCGGTCACGACGTGGATTGGCGATTCCTCGTTCGCCGCGGCATAGCCCTGCAGGATGATGGTGCGGCCATCGACCACGATGGCGAGATTGCCCTGCGGCCCAAGCTCCGCCAGCAATCCATCGGGCGATGCGGTCGGCAACTCGACCGTTTCTCCCGGCGTGACCGGGACGACGACAACGCGTTGGCCCTGCGGCAGCGTCACCCGCGCTGCATTGGCCACAGTCAGTTGCACCTCTGCAACATTCAATTCGCTATCGGAGATATTGGAGTCGAACTCAGACACGCGTTCGTCACGCGAATATTGCGTTTCAGTTGTCATGGCTTTGCCCTCTTGAAAGTGGCGCAGACCCACTTCCGCCCCCTCGGCGGATTCAGCTCCGCACGTCGTCAACAAAATTTGTGACGAAGTGTTGCAATGCCATGAGCAGAAAAATCAGACCAGAGGTCGCGTGACCATGTCAGCGATTTGACATAGGGCGCGCGTCAAGCTCACGCCACTCTGTGTCGCTACGCAAACATGTCGTTTTGATTTTTCGATCGCCTCTACACGAGAGTGCAGAGATCGCGTTCGTGCTTGCTCTGCGAGCGCGTGCCGATGTACGACTCGATGCGCGTCTCGCTCATCGCATATAGTGCAATGACGAGAAGCGCCGTCGAAAAGCTGTGACAGTGTCGGCGAGCGATCGCGCTACGCCGTCGTCTTGGAGCGCGCGTGCGATGAATCCGGCAAGCTCCGGCATGTCGCTCGCCTTCATGCCCCAGCGCACGATCTCCGGCGTGCCGAGGCGCAGGCCGTTGACGTCGCCCTCAACCGGCGCAATCGGCAGGCCGATGCCGCAGCTGAGGATGTTGGCTTGCCGCAGCCGTTTCGCTGCTGCCTGGCCGCCGCCATAGCCGGCCGCTTCGATCGCAAACTGGTGCGAGCGGGTGATGCCGCGGTCGCGCGCGAACACGGGAACGCCGCGGTCTACCAGCGCCTCGGCGAGGGCACTCGCGGTCGCTCCCATGGCAGCGGCGTAGGCGCGGCCATGCACTTTCCAGTCCAGCAATGTGACCGCGAGGGCGGCGGACTTCGCGGCGTCGAAATTCGCGGTGAGGCCGGGATAGGCGATAGCGTCGAGCCGCTCGGCGATGCCGGCGTCGTTGGTCAGGATGAGGCCGGAGGGCGGGCCGCCAAGGCTCTTGTAGGTGCTCATGGTCATGACATGGGCCCCTTCCTCGAGCGGCTGCTGCCAGGCGCGGCCGGCGATCATGCCCGACATGTGCGCCGCATCGAACAGGACCAGCGCGCCCACCTCGTCGGCGATTGCGCGAATCTCCGCGATCGGATGCGAAAAAAGGTTGAGGCTCCCACCGATGGTGATGAGCTTCGGTCGCAAGCGCCGTGAATCGGCGCGCAGCGCGTCGACATCGACGGTGTAGCGCACGGGGTCGACTGGCGCGGGATGCGTGACGACGCCGTAGAAGCCCGCGGCACCGGCGCCGTGGTGCGTAACGTGGCCGCCGATTGCCGGCGGCGGGGCGACGATGACGTCGCCGGGCTTCGCCGCCATCATGAAGACGTAGAGGTTGGCGAGCGCGCCGGACCCGACGCGGATCTCGCCATAGCGTGCGCCGAACACCTCGGCCGCCAGCTCGGCCGCCACCACCTCGATCTTCTCGATCCCCTCCAGCCCCATCTCGTATTTGTCGCCGGGATAGCCGAGCGACGGGCGCGAGCCGATGCCGGCGGCGAGCAGCGCCTCCGCTTTCGGGTTCATCACGTTGGTCGCCGGGTTGAGGTTGACGCACTCGCGCTCGTGGATGGCGCGGTTCTCGGCGACGTAAGCGATGAGGTCGCGCTCGATTTCATCGGCGCCGCGCGCGGCGACACGCTCGGCCAGGGACTGCACATAACGTTCGGGCGCCTCGGGGACCCAGGGGCGGGGCGACAGCATAGTCATCTGGATCTCTCCCTCGGCGGCTTGGATCGGCCCACGCTAGGTCACGCCGCATGGCCAGGTCTACTTAATTAAAATTGCCTGATACATAAGAGAAAGTGCATAATGGCGCATGGACATCGGCCGGCTTCGCACCCTGCGCGAATTATCGCTGCGCCAGACCATGGCGGCAGTGGCGGAGGCGCTGCGCATCTCGCCCTCGGCTGTGTCGCAACAGATCGCGCTGCTGGAAACGGAGGCCGGCCTTCCGCTGATCGAACGCCGGGGCCGGCGCGTCCGCCTGACCCAGGCCGGACAACGGCTGGTCGCGCATGCGGAGCGCGTGATCTCGGTGCTGGAGGATGCGAAGACCGAGCTCGCGGAGCTGAAGCAGGCGGTGACCGGCGAACTGCGCGTTGCGGCCTTCTCGTCCGTCGCCGCCGCCCTGATCCCGCAGATCATGAAGGCGCTGGAGCGCCGCCACCCGCAGCTCAGCCTCGTGCTGGAAGAGATGGAGCCGGTGGATTCGCTGGCCGCGCTGCGCGCCTGGCAGGCCGATGTCGCGCTGGTCGACGACCTGACCGTGCCGGCGAACGCGGCGGAGCCGAACATCGAGCGCGTCCCGATCCTGGACGACCTGCTCTACGCCGTGCTGCCGACGGCGCATCCACTGGCGGCGCGGGCCAAGGTTGCGATCGCCGACCTGCGCGCGGAGCGCTGGGCGATGGACACCGCCTTCAACACCTATTCCGACGTCATCATCAGGGCCTGCCAGGCGGCGGGGTTCGATCCCGTCGTCAACGGCAAGTGCGGCGGCTTCGAGGTGGTGCAGCCGCTGATCGAGCAGGGCTGCTCGGTGGCGATCCTGCCCGGCCTCAGGGTCGGGCGCCGCACTGGAAAATTCTGCGTCCGCAAGCTGACGCCGGAGATCAGGCGTAAGATCTTCGTGGCGTTCCGGCGTAGCGAGCGCCGGCACCCCGCGATTGCGGCTTTCCTAGACCAGCTGCAGAAGAGCGCGAAGGCGTACCGCGCCGACCATCCGGCGCCGTAGTGCCGTTCTAGATGATGTAGTTGTCGGTGTCGGTCTCGGTCAGCAGCACGCCGGTGAGGGTGACCAGCGTCTGGTAGCTGTTGCCGCCGCCGTCGGTGTCGACCTTGACGATGGTGTTGCCGGTGCCGGAATCGGCGAACTGCACGTAGCCGCCGCTGAAGGCGTTGGTTCCATCGTAGCCGGGCAGGTCGTCCAGCAGGTCGGAGATGTCGAGCTTGTCGCCTCCCACGCCCTTGGTGAAGCCGGCGATGGTCTCGCCGGTGCCGCCGTTGTCGGTGATGGCGTCGTAGTCGAAGGTGTCGCTGCCGGCGCCGCCCACCAGCTGATCGAGGCCGGCACCGCCGCGCAGCACGTCGCTGCCGTTGCCGCCGCTCAGGGTGTCGTTGCCGTCGCCGCCAATCAGGATGTCGTTGCCGCCGCCGCCGGTCAGCGAATCCTTGCCCGCGCCGCCGGTCAGCATCAGGTGACCGTCCAGCTCCGCCGCGCCGTTCACGGTCAGGGTGTTGCCGCTGCCGAGGCTGCTGCCGTCGATGCTCATCTGTGCGCCGGCCGCGACGTTGCCGTTCACCAGTGTCAGGTTGTGGTTGAAGCCGGCCTGGACGGTGATGGCCTCGATGCCGGTGACGTTGGTCAGGGTCACCGTATGGGCCGCCGCGAACAGGACGAGGGTGTCTGTGCCGGCGCCGCCGCTGACGCCGTTGGTGCTCGCCAGCGTGGTGCCGAGGGTGATGGTGTCGTCCTGGCTGCCGCCGGTGATGGTCTCGACGTTGCTGACGGTGACGCTGTTGGCGCCGTCGGAGGCCAGCGTCAGCTTGTCGGCGGTGCCGGCGCCGAGGTTGATCGAGCCGCCGACGATGGCGGTGGCGAGCGCGACCACGTCGTTGCCGGTGCCGCCGACGATGGTCTCAACATTGGAGACCGTCAGGCTGTTGGTGCCGTTGAACAGCGTCAGCTTGTCCGCGCCGCCGCCGAGGTCGATGGTGCCGCTGGACTGGACCGCGCCCAAGGTGATGGTGTCGGCGCCGCTGCCGCCGCTGATGGTCTCGACGGCGGTGACGGTCAAGGTGTTGGTGCCGTTGAACAGCGTGAGGCTGTCGTTGCCGGTGCCGAGGGTGATGGTGCCGGAAGTCTGCGCCGCGCCGAGCGTGACCGCGTCGGCACCGGTGCCGCCGGTGACGGTCTCCGCGCCGATGACGGTGAGCGTGTTGGCGCCGTTGACCAGGGTCAGGGTGTCGGCGGTGCCGGCGCCGAGGTTGATCGTGCCGCTGGTCCAGACGTTGCCCAGCTTCACCGCGTCGTTGCCGGTGCCGCCGGTGATCGCTTCTGCGTTGGTTACCGTGACGCTGTTGGTGCCGTTGAACAGCGTCAGGCTGTCGGTGCCGGCGCCGAGATCGACGGTGGCGGTCACCGCCGCGCCGAACGTGATGGTGTCGTCCTGGCTGCCGCCAGTCACGGTCTCGACGGCGGTGATGGTCAGCGTGTTGGCGCCGCTCGAGGACAAGGTGACGCTGTCGCTGCCGGTGCTGAGATTGACCGTGCCGCCGGTCATCGCGGTGGCGAGCGTGACGGTATCGGCGCCGGTATTACCGGTGATGGTCTCGGTGTTGGACACCGTGACGCTGTTGGTGCCGGCCACCAGGGTCAGGGTATCGGTGCCGGCGCCGAGGGTGACCTTGTCGTCCTGGGTGCCGCCGGTGATGGTCTCGACGTTGGAGACCGTCAGCGTGTTGGCGCCCGCGGACGACAGGATCAGCTGGTCGCTGCCGGCCGCGAGATTGATCGTGCCCGAGGTCTGCGCGGCACCCAGCGTGACGACATCGCCCTGGGTGCCGCCGGTGATGGTTTCAGCGCCGGTCACGGTCAACGCGTTGCCGCCGGCCGACGACAGGGTGAGAGCGTCGGCGCCGGCGCC
>DATEOK010000433.1:0-10316 GCA_035274225.1 Dongiaceae bacterium | reverse complement strand
CCAAGTTCGCCTTGGAAGCATTCATCGCAGGTAAGGGGATCGAGCTTCGCACTTCGCCGCTTGTCGATATCTGCGGAGCCTGTCTCGATTTCTATGCGCAGGTCCGTGTGGACGGGACCGTGCCGTTGGATGAGGACGGCGATATGTTCCTGTTCCAGTGGGGTCGGAGCCAATACGACAAGCGGCCCGGCGACTTCCACGTTGATTTCGTCCGCCAGTTCGGTGTGCCGGCAACCGACGATGAGGATTCACAAGGCGACATGTGTCCGCCGTACGAGGACGTCGATTACTACCAGCTCCACTGCACGATCTGGATGCCGGCGAGGCCGTTCTCGTCAATCGCGAACGGCCACTGCTGGCTCTACCGGCCGGCGCAGGCGGCCGATTTCCGGACCTCGATGACGTCGCATCCCGTGCTCGTCCAGGCGCGAGATCACCAGCAAACCGCCTCCGAAATCGCAATTGAGAAGGTATAGCGCGCCGGTTCCCGGCGCCGGCGGCGAGTGCGGCCTTAATCTTCGAAAGTCGCGCCGGCATGGCCGGAGGTTCAATCAACAATATTTGACCCTTCCGCGTGACCCGCGTCATAGTTCCTGCCATGGTGTCGCCGCAATTTTCGGGCGATTCTGGCATCGGTTAGCATTCACCGGCCAAGCCTGGCCACCACTGCGATAGGGATATCCATGCGTAAGTTCCTGATGATCGGCGCTGCGGCCGCGGCGCTGTTTGCAACGCAAGCTGCGTTCGCCGAGACGCCGGTCGGCGCCGACAAGCAGAGCGCGATCGCGGTCACCATCTACAACAACGATCTTGCGCTGGTGCGCGATTCGCGCACCGTGACGCTGACCCAGGGCGAGAACGACCTCGCCTTCATCGAAGTCAGCGCCGGCATCCGGCCGGAGACCGCGTTGTTGACCGGGCGCGGCACGCCGCTCGACATCGTCGAGCAGAATTTCGACTTCGATCTGCTCACGCCGCAGAAGCTGCTGGAGAAGTCGGTGGGTGAGACCATCCGCGTGGTGCGCACCAATCCGGAGACCGGCGCGGACACGACCGAGGACGCCACCGTCCTGTCGGTGGCGGAGGGCCAAGTCGTGCTGAAAATCGGGGACCGCATCGAGGTGACGCCGCCGGGCCGCCTGGTCTACAGCGCCGTTCCCGCCAACCTGCGCGACCGCCCGACGCTGGTGGTGAAGCTCGCCAGCCAGAAGGCGGGTGACGTGCCGGTCGATCTCTCGTACCTGACGCACGGCCTCTCCTGGGCGGCGGACTATGTTGCCGAGCTGTCGCCTGATGAGAAGACGCTAAGCCTCAACGGCTGGGTCACGCTCACCAACATGAGCGGCATCGCCTACAACAATGCCAAGCTGCAGCTGGTGGCGGGCGAGGTAAATCGGGTCGAGTTGAATGCGCCGCCGATGCCGATGCTGCAGGAGATGGCGGCGGCCGACGGCATGCGCCGCGAGAAGATGCAGTCGGAGGCAGCGTTCGAATACCACCTCTACAGCCTCGACCGCCCGACCACGCTGAAGGAGAACCAGACCAAGCAGGTTGCATTGCTCGCCGCGGAGCAGGTGCCGGTCGAGAAGCAGTACGTGCTGGTCAATGTCGCGCAGCTGGGCGGCAACTACGGCGCCAAGGTCGGCGAGACCGAGCGCGTCAACGCCGAAGTCCGCATGAAGATCAAGAACGACGATGCCTCGCATCTCGGCCTGCCGCTGCCGATGGGCGTGGTCCGAGTCTACAAGGCCGACAGCGACGGCGATGCCATCTTCGTCGGCGAGGACCAGATCCGGCACACGCCGAAGAACGAGGAGCTCGACCTGATGCTCGGCCGCGCCTTCGACGTGACCGCGCACGGCAAGCAGACCGACTACAAGCGCATCGCCGACAACGTGTACGAGAACTCGTACGAGATCGAGGTCAAGAACGCCAAGAAGGAACCGGTAACGGTGACCCTGCGCGAGTTCGTGCCCGGCGACTGGGAGATGCTGGCGGAATCGGTGAAGCACGAAAAAGTCGACTCCTCGACGGCAGAATGGCAGGTCCAGGTCCCGGCCGAAGCCAGCGCCAAGCTGACCTACAAGGTGCGGATCACGTTCTAAGGCAAAACCCCTTCCCCCCTTACGGGCGAAGGTTGGGATGGGGGGGTGCCGCCGCACAATGCTTCGCAACGGCGCGCCACTCCCATTGATCGTGCGGCAGCACCCCCATCCAGCTCCGGCTAAGCTCGCTTCGCTCGCCAAGCCTTCGCATCCTTCCCCCACAAGGGGGGAAGAGGACGCCTGCACTGGCTCCAGCGAATTGCATTGGTCGCGGTTGCCTGCGCCCATAGAGTGCCCGCGGGGTTTCACCGCCGGGGATTCGGAATGCTCGCCGACTTGTGGGCCGTGGTGCAAAGCGACTGGCAGATCCTGGCGCTGTCCAGCGCCGCGATCTTCCTGGCCGCGATCGTGCGCGGCTTCTCCGGCTTCGGCTTCTCGCTGCTCAGCATCACGGCGATCTCGCTCATCCTGCCCGTCGCGCAGATCGTGCCGTCGATCTTCCTGCTGGAGGTCGCCGCCTCCATCAACCTCATCCCCGGCATCTGGCGCGAGATCCATTGGCGCTCGCTCACCTGGCTCATGGTCGGCTACGTCATCGGCTTGCCGTTCGGCACCTATGCCTTGATCCACGCGCCCGAGGCGCCGACGCAGATCGTGCTCGGCATTTTCGTGATCGGCACCGCCATTCTCATGCTGCGCGGCTTCCGCCTCGAAAAGACACCGGCGCTGCCCGCCAGCACCGCGACCGGCGTCGCCTCCGGCGTGCTCAACGGCGCGTTTGGGATCGGCGGGCCCCCGGTGGTCCTGTTCTACCTCTCGACGCCGGGCGGCGCCGCCATCGGCCGTGCCTCGATCATCTTCTTCTTCCTCTTCACCGACCTGCTGGGTCTCGCCTACTTCGCGACCCAGGAGGGCATCGTCACGGCGCAGAGCTTCGTGCAGGCGATCCTGTGGCTGCCGGCGCTGCTGGTCGGGGTGTGGATCGGCGCGCACGGCTTCAAGCGCATGAACCAGGAGGCGTTCCGCCGCTGGGTGCTGGTGATCCTGATCGCGCTCGCGGCGCTCGGCATCGGCAAGGCCGCGCTGGCGCTGCTATCCGGCGCCTGAGCCGGCAAGGCCGCGCGCGATCGTCGAAAGGCCGATCACGACCAGCAACAGCAGGGCGATGCGGCGGAAAGTGCGTTCCTGCACCATCGCGAACAGCTTGTCGCCGTAGTGATTGCCGATCAGCAGCGGCGCCATCAGCAGCGCCCCGAGCACGATCGAATTCAGGGTCAACAGCCCGCGCCAGGCCGAAGCGGCGGACGACGCGGTGGCGACGAACAGGAAGAACGCCGATAGCGAGGCGCGCCCGACCGCCAGCGAGACCGGCGACGACAGGAACAGCACGATGACGAACGGCCCGGGTATGCCTGCGGCCCCGGACCCAACGCCGGCAAAGATGCCGAGCCCGCCGCTGAGCCAGGCCGGTGGCCGCGTCTTGAATCGGAAGCCGGTCATCAGGATCGCCGCGGCGATCAGCACCGTCGTGCCGATGATGAGGCGCATGGTGTCGGCGTTCAGCAGATCGAGCGTCAACGTGCCGAGCGGAATGCCGGCGAGTGCGCCGATCAGCGACGGCAGCAGCAGCTTCCAGTCGACGTGGCCGCGGGTGCGCAGGTAGATCTGGATCCCGGCCAGCACCTGCAGGATGAGGATCGGCGGCACGATCTCCGCCGGCGGGAACAGCAGCACCAGCAGCGGCGTCGCCGCGATGCCGAAGCCGAACCCGGTGAAGCCGCGGATCACCGCGCCGACGAACACGCAGATACTGGCGCCGGCCAGCACCGGCAGGGCGAGGTCGATCATGCCGGCGTCAACAGCCGCTGGGTATGGCGCGCGATGGTCAGCTCCTCGTCGGTCGGCACGACCCAGGCCGCGACGGACGACGCGTCGGTGGAGATGCGCGCCGCCCTGCTGCGGTTGGCATGATCGTCCAGCTGCAGCCCCAGCCATGCCGCATCCGCGCACACGCGCGCGCGGATCGCCGCCGCGTTCTCGCCGACGCCGCCGGTGAAGACCAGAGCATCGAGCCCGCCGAGCGCCGCAGCGAGGGAGCCCAGCTCGCGCGCGATCCTGTAGCAATAGAGATCGATGGCAAGCCTCGCCTTCGGATCTGCGCTCTCCAGCAGCGTCTTCATGTCGGCGGTGAGGCCGGAGACGCCTTTGACGCCGCTCTCGTGATAGAGCAGGCGCTCCAGTTCCTCGCGCGTCATGCCTTCGCGCAGCAGATGCAGCAGCACGCCGGGATCGATCGCACCCGGCCGCGTGCCCATCACCAGCCCATCGAGCGTGGAGAAGCCCATGGTGGTCGCGACGCACGTACCGTCTCGGATCGCTGCCATGCTGGCCCCGTTGCCGAGATGCGCGATGACCAAACGACTTGCAACCTTGCCAGCAACCGCGGGCAGGGCATGCAGGATCGCTTCGTACGACAGCCCATGAAAGCCATAGCGGCGCAGGCCGGCATGCCAGAATTTCTCCGGCAATGGGAACCGCCTGGCGATCTCCGGCTGGGCGGCGTGGAATGCCGTGTCGAAGCAGGCAACCTGCGGCAGGCTGGGCAGCAAGGTCAGCAAGGCCTCGATCGGCGCGACGTTGTGCGGTTGGTGCAACGGCGCCAGCGAGATCAGCGCTTCCAGTTCCTTCAGGATCGCGCCGTCAACGCTGACTGGTATCGAAAAGCGCGTGCCACCATGCACCACGCGATGCCCGGCGCCCAGCCAGTTCTGCGGATGCGTGGCGATTTCCAGCCGCGCGATCAGCAGCTGCAATGCGTCTCCGTGATGGCCCATTTCCTCGGCGCGGCCCCAATCCAGCGGCCGTCCGGTCGCATCGGCGACGGCCAGCCTGACCGCGCCCTGGCCGATGCCGGAGAGCTGTCCCCTCAGTTCGAGCTGCGGCGCGCGATCGGCCGTGAAGGTCGCAAACTTGAGGCTCGAGGATCCGGCGTTGATGACCAGGATGCGCTTGGTCATGGCACTCCCAAATGACGTCGGGCCGACTCTCGTGAGCCGGCCCGATCATCATGCACGGTTCGCCGGCGTCAGGCGACGGTGAAGTCCTTGTATTTGTCCAGCAGCCGCTTCGGCTTCTTCAGCGCGTCGCGGCGGAACGGATCGCCCAGCTCCTGCGTCACCATCAGCTCGAGGATGGTGGGCTTGTTGCTGGCGACCGCCTGCTTCAGCGCATCGCCGACCTCGCCCGGATGGCTGACCGTGATGCCTTGCGCGCCCATCGACTTGGCGATGCCTGCGAAGCTGGGGTTCGTGAGGTTGGTGCCGACATATCGGTCTGCATAGAAGTCGACCTGGTTCTTCTTCTCGGCGCCCCACTGGCCGTTGTTGAACACCACCGCTACCACCGGGATGTTCTCGCGCACGCAGGTCAGTGTCTCCTGCAGGCTCATGCCCCACGCGCCGTCGCCGACATAGGCGATCGCCGGCCGGTCGGGCGCCGCCACCTTGGCGCCGATCGCGGTCGGGAAGGCATAGCCGCAATTGCCGAAGCTCATGGCGGCAAAGAAGCTCTGCGGCGCATCGAACCGCAGGTACGAATTGGAGACCGAGCAGATGTTGCCGATGTCGGTGGTGACCATGGCGTTCTTCGGCATGGCCTTCTCCAACTCGCGCAGCGCGCGCCGCGGCGCGATCGGCGAGCCGTCCTTCATCGACCAGTCGGTGAGCTCATTCTCCCACGCCTGCTGCTGGTTCTTCACCTCCATCAGGCGCGCTTCCTTGTTGCCGTGCGCGGCGATGCTGGCGTTCATGGTCTGCAAGCGGTGCAGGATCTCCGCCGCCGCCTTGCCGGCGTCGCCATGCACGCCGACATGCATCGGCTTCACCAGGCCCAGCACGCGGTGATTGACGTCGACCTGGATCAGCTTGGCGTTCTTCGGCCAGTAGTCGAGGCCGTGCTGCGGCAGCGTCCCGAATGGGCCAAGGCGGCTGCCCAGCGCCAGCACCACGTCGGCCTGAGCGATCACCTTCATCGCCGCCTTCGAGCCCTGGTAGCCGAGCGGCCCGCACATCAGCGGATGGGATTTCGGGAATGCGTCGTTGTGCAGGTAGGAGGTGACGACCGGCGCCTGCAGGTATTCGGCAAGCTTCACCGCCTGCGCCTGCGCGCCGCTCATCACCACGCCGCCACCGGCCATGATGACCGGGAACTTGGCCTCGGCCAGCAGCTTCGCCGCCGCTTCCAGGCTCTCCGGCCCGCCGGCGCCGCGCTCGATCTTGATCGGCTGCGGGATATTGACGTCGATCTCGCCATAGAACAGGTCGCGCGGGATGTTGATCTGGGTCGGCCCGCGTTCGGTCAGCGCATAGTCGAAGCAGCGGCTGGTCAGCTCGGCGATGCGGCTGTTGTTGGCGATGTGGGCCTGGAACTTGGTGATCTTGGAAAAGATCGGCAGCTGGTCGGTTTCCTGGAAACCGCCCAGGCCCATGCCGCTGGAGCCCGTCTCCGGCGTGATCATCACCACCGGCGAATGCGCCCAATAGGCCGCCGCGATCGCGGTCACGAAGTTGGTGATGCCGGGGCCGTTCTGCGCGATGCATACGCCCTGCTTGCCGCTGACCCGCGAATAGCCGTCGGCCATGTGGCCGGCGCCTTGCTCGTGCGCCACCGAGATGAAGCGGATGCCGGCCGGCTCGAAGATGTCGAGCGCGTCCATGTAAGCCGAGCCGACGATGCCGAAGATATGCTTCACGCCATGGGCGACGAGGGTTTCGACAAAGGCCTCGGACGGCGTCATGCGGGTCATGTGGGTGCTCCTGATCGGATGGATGCCGGAAGCATAGGAGGGCGACTGGCCCAGTCATAGGACCAGCATTTTGCGCCCCGTTGGGCCAGTCCGGTGCGTTACAGCGAGGCCGGCCCGGACGGGCAATCCTCGCCGAGCAACTGATCGACCGGAATCTCCTGATTGGCATAGCGGAGCAGGTCGGCGCGCCGATCCACGTAATGCTGTGTGCTGCGGTAGCGCTCGCAAGTCATCGGCCGACCATTCGCCGCGGGCTCGGTGACCTCGGGCGGGCCAACCGGGATGCCGTCCTGGTTTGACAGCAATCGGGACGCCAACTCTTCTGCCGTCTCCAACCGCCAAGCGTCGAACTCAGCCCTGGCTTGGCGAGAGAAGGGACAGCGCTCGAGCTTCTCGACAATCGCGCGGCGCAGGATGCGCCCGGCTTCTGCGTCGCCGCAGGCATCAAAGTCGTAGAAGCTCATGCCATACCCGATCTCGAAGGGAGCCGGATCGGTCAACAGGTCGGGAGGAGCCTGCTCATCCGCGCCTGACGGCGTGGCAAGCGCGAGAAGGGCTACGATTGCGGCAGAGATGGCGCGGCCGGCCGGCATGAACGTGCGTCAGCCTCGCTTCAATTGCTCGCGCACCGCTTCGGCCAGCAGCTTGATGCCGGTCTCGATCTTCTCGGTCGGAATGGACGAAACGCCCAGGCGGAAATAGTTCGCCGGCCCGGGCTGCGCCATGAAATGCACCGCGCCGGGCTCGATTACCACGCCCTTTTTCAGCGCCTCTTTCTCCACCGCGTTCATGTCGAGCTGCTTCGGCCCCCGGATCCAAAGAGCGGTTCCACCGGCGGTGAGATTGACGGTGAATTCGGGCAAATGTTTGACGAGGGCGGTGATGGCCGCCGCCAAGCGCTCGCGATAAACATTGCACAGGCGGCGCAGCAGCGCGTCGTGGTGGCCGTCGGCCAGGAACATCGCCACCGTGCGCTGGTTGTTGGCGGCCGGGTGCCGGATCATCAGGCGGCGCAGCGCACGCGCTTCGCGGATGAGCTCGGCCGGTCCCACCATGAATCCCATGCGCAGGCCAGGCGCCAGGGTCTTCGACAGCGACGAGATGAAGATGACGCGGTTGTTGCGGTCGAGCGACTTCAGGGCCGGCTGCGGCGAGCCCTGGTGCGCCAGCTCGCTCTCATAGTCGTCCTCGATCAACACAACGTCCGAAGATGCCGCACGTTCCAGCAGCGCATGCCGACGCTCGAGCGACATGGTCACGGTGGTGGGGAATTGATGGCTCGGCGTCACATAGGCGTAGTCGCACGTGTCGAACTCGGAGCTCAGCACCATGCCCTGATCATCGACGCCGATGCCGACCACGCGCCCGGCATGCAGGCTGGCGATGTTGCGCGCGTCGGTGTAGCCGGGGTTCTCGATCCCGAAGACGGTGTCGCGGTCGAACAGCAGGCTGGCGATGAGGTAGAGGGCGTTCTGGGCGCCGACCGTCACCAGGATCTCGTCGGCGCCGACGCGCACGCCGCGGCGCGGCAGCAGGCGGGTGCGGATCTGCTCGATCAGCAGCGGATCGTCCTCGGCGAAGCGGTCCTTGGACCAGTCGCGCACGGCAGTGACGCTGAGCGCCTGGCGCGAGCATTCGCGCCACGCCGCCAAGGGGAACATGCCCTGGTCGACCTGGCCGTAGATGAAGGGGTAGGGGAAGTCCTGCCAGTTGGTTGGTTTGACAATATTCCTTTGCGCGCTGGGATGAAGCCGAAAGCGGTCCTGCCAGTTGGGTGCGGCGCGCGCGACAGACGGCTTGGTATCGCCGGCCTGGTCGCCGACATCGGCGGCGCGCACGCGCCCGCCCAGGATGTCCGGATTGGCGAAGAACCCGCTGCGTTCGCGTGCGATGAGGAAGCCTTCCTCCACCAGGTCCTGGTAGGCGAGGACCACAGTATTCCGCGCGATTTTCAGCGACTGGGCGAGCGACCGGCAGGACGGCAGCGGCCCGCCCGGCGGGATCTGGCCATCGAGGATGGCCGAAACCAGCATGCGGCGCAGCTGCGCCTGCAGGGTGGTGCCTTTGTCAGGCTCGAGATGAAACAAAAACGTACGGGATGGGTGGCCCAAAGCATTCCCCCGGTCTGGCCCCAGTTGTCGGCAAATAGTCCGGGCCACGCTGCATGACGGTACTATAACACCGCCGTGAAATAACCGTGAAGCACGTTGCCAGTGCCGCGCCACTTAATTACGCTTGGCGTCGGCATGAAGTTCGGGGAGCAGGCGTCAGAGCGTTGCAGATTCGGTTGGACCAGACCTTTGGGCCCGCCGGGTGTCTCAGCGTCTACTCCCGAAACGACGGCCGGCCATTCGGCCGCCGAGCCAATTCGTCCAGGGAGGTACTAATGACGAAGCTGACAAAGGATCAATCGCGGACGCGCGAGACGTTGCTCGCAGCCCGCGCGTTCAATCGCCGTACCATTTTGAAGGGCGCCGCCGGTGCCGGCGCGATCGCCCTCGGCTTCCCGATGATCGTGAAGGACGCGTTCTCGTCTTCGGGCGAGCTCAATCTCCTGATGTGGTCGGACGAGTTCCCCGGCGACGTCATCCCGAACTTCGAGAAGGCGAGCGGCATCAAGGTCAACCAGACGCCGTTCTCGCAGAACGAAGAGCAGATCAACAAGCTGCAGGCCACCGGCGGCGAAGGCTTCGACATCTGCCAGCCGACCTGCAACCGCGCGCCGCAATACAAGGACCTGCAGGTCCTGGCGCCGTGGGACACTAATAAGCTGAAGAACATGTCGGCGCTGGTGCCCTCGATGATCGCCAATTCCAAGAACCTCTGGACCTGGGAAGATGGCCTCTATCACCTGCCGCACTGCTGGGGCTCGGAAGCGCTGTCGTTCCGCACCGACCTCTACAAAGGTGACCTCGCCAAACTCAGCTACGGCTCGCTGTGGGACGATGACGTGAAGGGCCACACCCAGGGCCGCGGTCATTCGTTCCTGCTCGGCATCGGCCTGTGGTGGGACCACACCGGCAAGCAGCCGTCCAACCGCATGGTCGACGGCTACAAGGACGAGGCCTCGTTCAAGAAGCTGTGGGATCCGATCCTGGCCTTCGCGATCGAGCGCAAGTCGTGGGTGAAGCAGTTCTGGGATTCGGCCGACAACACCAAGTCGGGCTTGATGGAGAACGACGTCTGGCTCGGCCAGACCTGGGACGGTCCGCCGCTCACCCTGAAGAAGGAAGGCAAGCCGGTCAGCTACCAGGCGCCGGTCGAAGGCGCGATCGTCTGGCTGGACGGCATTTCGCTCACCAAGGCGGCCAAGAACCTCGATCAGGTTTACGAGTTCATCAACTACCTGCACACGCCGGAAGTCTCGGCCAAGGTCTCGGACGGGTCGAACTACAACCCGGTCGTGACCGGTGGCGATGCGCTCACCTCGGCGGCCTTCAAGAAGAACTTCCAGGAGGCCTTCCCGG
>DATEOK010000432.1:0-9107 GCA_035274225.1 Dongiaceae bacterium | reverse complement strand
AGGGCGCCATTGTTGACGCACGCGTCACGGCAGCCACCGACGAGCATCTGATCGCCGCATGACCCTGGACAATACGGAAAGCGAGAAGCGCGGCTGGTTCCAGCGGCTGAAGGCCGGACTGACCCGCACCTCCACCAAGATCACCGGCAGCATCACCGGCATCTTCACCAAGAAGAAGCTGGACCGCGCGCTGCTCGACGAACTGGAAGAGGCGCTGATCGCCGCGGACCTCGGCCCCGCCACCGCTGCGCGCCTGACCCAGGCGCTGGCCAAGGACCGTTTCGACAAGGAGATCACCGAGCACGAGGTGCGCGAGATCTTCGCCGCCGAGATCGCCGCCATCCTGAAGCCGGTAGCCCAGCCCCTCACCTTGAGCGCGCGCAAGCCGCACGTGGTGCTGGTGATCGGCGTCAACGGCTCGGGCAAAACCACCACCATCGGCAAGCTGGCGCAGAGCTACAAGCGCGCCGGCAAGACCGTGATGCTGGCCGCCGGCGACACCTTCCGCGCCGCCGCGGTCGAGCAGCTGAAAATCTGGGGCGAGCGCGCCGGTGTGAAAGTTGTGGCGCGCGAGACCGGCGCCGATGCGGCCGGGCTTGCTTATGATGCCTTGGTGGCGGCGAAGGCAGAAGGCGCCGACCTGCTGCTGATCGACACCGCCGGGCGGCTGCAGAACAAGACCGACCTGATGGCGGAGTTGCAGAAGATCCTGCGCGTGATCCGCAAGCTCGACCCCGAAGCGCCGCACTCGACGCTGCTGGTGCTGGACGCGACCACCGGCCAGAACGCGCATTCGCAGGTCGAGATCTTCAAGGCCATGTGCGCCGTCACCGGCCTCATCGTCACCAAGCTCGACGGCTCCGCCAAGGGCGGCGTGCTGGTGGCGCTGGCGGAGAAGTTCAAGCTGCCGGTGCATGCCGTCGGCGTCGGCGAGACGGCGGAAGATCTACGCCCGTTCGACGCCGACGTGTTCGCAAAGGACTTGATGGACGTGTAGGTGTTTGATCGCGTGTTAAGGGTTCGTCCCTGGTTCAATGAAGCCTTCGATGTCATCGCGTACCTGTCGCGACAGGCGATAGGAACGCTCCTGCTTGCCGCCGCGCAACTGCACCGTAGCGATGCTCGTTCCGACTGGAAACCAACTTGTGCACTCCATTGGGAGGTCTGGGAGGGTCGCAGAGCGCACTACAAAATATTCACAACGCAAGATGTGTTTAATCTTGTCTGTCCCATCCAGATGAAGCCAGCTCTCTGATACAAGAACGCTGTCTTCTGCGACAATTTGAGTCGCAACAATGGTGGACCCATCCAGACGCCGGAATTGCACTTTCGTGGTCCGCTTCCCGTCCTCGAAGGTCGACTCTCCAGGGTGTGCTGCGATTGCTTCGTTCAGAGTACCCTTCATTCTCTCGTAACGCTGCACGCTTAATTGACCAACCCTTGGCGGTTTAATGGATACCACGACGTAGGTGCCATCCACTGGTGTCGTCCCGTTCGCGTCATAATATGACTCCGACGGAACTCTCCGATCACCGACGAATGTCTGCGGGGCGAAATGAAGACCGACTTCGTCGAAAGTGTGTCGATACAGGTCGTTCGCGTTTGGAATGCGGAATGCGACATCTGCATATTCGAAACGCTCATCGTTCTCGGCACACTCGGCCGCGCGGGCCGAATGCGCGATGAGCATGGCCAGCGGGCCACCGATGAGTGCGAACACGGCTGCCTTCATCAGACGCATGTCAGGGCTCAGGTTTCACGAAAGACGCTAGATCCTTGCTCACTTCCTCAGACACGCGGAACGACCGCTCCAAATCCTTGCCGGCGACCGTGATCGCCATACGCTGATCGAGCAACGTGATGAAGCTCATGCACAGGTGCGCCGGATCGCGCCCGGTACTGACGACGCCGCACAGCATGAGATGAGGCGGCGCATCACCCACGCCCGGCCGCATCAGCATCATGTAGGAGGAGTCCGACCCATCGGGCTCCTGCCGCACGCCTTTGAGGAGTCCGGACTCCAGGCGCTGGAACCGGAACGGCTGGAGCAGGCCGGATTCGTCGGTCGGCACGTCGGCGGTGAATTCCGCAGCGCCGTTCGCCGCTTTCTCCGCCTTCATGATCTGGGTGGCGACCACGTCCAGGTAGCGGTCGAAGCCCTTCTTGCCGCTGGCCTGGTCGGAGGCGCCGACCAGGGTTTGGTCGGCCCACGCCCGCGCGATCGTCACGTCGGCGTCCTTGAGGGCCTTGGCATCGACGGGCGGCGCGACCGGCTCTTCGCCCAGCCAATACATCGGCTCGATGCCCTTTGCCGCAAAGCGATAGCGTTGGTTAGACTGCGGCACGCAGAACGCCAGCTTGCCGACGGTGTGCTCGTCGGTGCCGGCAGGACATGCCGGTGCAGTGGACTGCGCCGTGGCAGAGCCGGTCGCCAGGGCAAGCCATGCGGCGATGGCGAGGGGTGCAGGAAGGGGGATACGCATTTGGTTAGACAGACTCTCGGCGCCGGGTCACATTAGGTCATGCGCAAGGATAAACGTCCCGGTTCGAAATTGCACCGCCCGCTGGAGCCCGGCATCAAAATGGGGTCGAGCGGCAAGGGGCCGCAGACCTATTCGGATTTCCTGCAGCTCGACGTGCTGCTCGGCCTGCAGTCGATGCTGCGCGATCCGCCGCAGCGCGACGAGCTGCTGTTCATCGTGATCCACCAGGTGAGCGAGCTGTGGCTGAAGCTGATGCATCACGAGCTGAGCGAGGCGCGGCGCGAGATCGCGGGCGACGAGCTGCCGCAGGCGCTGAAGCATTTCGCGCGGGTGAAGGCGATCCAGGAGCAGCTGATCGCGGCCTGGAGGGTGCTGAACACCATGACGCCGGCGGACTATCTCGCCTTCCGCCATCTGCTCGGCACCTCGTCCGGGTTCCAGAGCTGGGGCTACCGGCTGGTCGAATACATCCTCGGCAACAAGGACGCGAACTACATCAAGGTGCATGGCCATGACGCGGCGATCGTGCAGCGGCTGGAGGCGGCGCTGGCCGAGCCGTCGCTCTATGACGAGGTGCTGAGGCTGCTGGCACGACGCGGCTTCAAGCTGCCGGCGGCCGTCATCAAGCGCGACTGGCGCAAGCCGTTCGCCGGGCACAAGGCGGTGCTCGAAGCCTGGCTCGCCATCTATCGGCATCCGAAGGATCACTGGGAGCTCTACGATCTCGCCGAGAAGCTGATGGACATGGAGATGCTGTTCCAGCGCTGGCGCTTCGACCATGTCAGCGCGGTCGAGCGCGTCATCGGCATGCAGCCCGGCACCGGCGGCTCCAGCGGCGTTGCGTTCCTCAAGAAAGCCCTCGAGCTGCGCTTCTTCCACGATCTCTATGAAGTCAGGAACCGCCTGATCTATGGATAAGGGCTCTATGGATAAGAACTGGCCATCGCTCGCCGACATCCGTGCGACGCAGGCATTGCTGGCGCCGCACCTGGTGCGCACGCCGACCGTGCCGTGGGCCTCGGCGACCCTGGCGCGGCTGCTGGGCGATGAGACCAAGTTGTTCCTGAAGCTGGAGCTGTTGCAGGCGACCGGCACCTTCAAGGCACGCGGGGCGTTGACCTGGGCGCTGTCGCTGACGCCGGAGCAAAGAGCGCACGGCATCACCGCGGTCAGCGCCGGCAACCACGCGATCGCCGCCGCCTTCGCCGCCAAAGCGGTGGGCGCGCCGGCGAAGATCGCCGTGCTCAAAACCGCCAATCCCCTGCGCCTCGCCATGGCGCGCGGCTTCGGTGCCGACATCCAGATCGCGGAGAACGGGCCGGAAGGCTTCGCCATCGTCGACCGCTTGGTGAAGGAGGAAGGCCTCACCTTCATCCATCCCTTCGACGGGCCGAACGTGGCACGCGGCACCGGCACGCTGGGCGCGGAGATCGCGGACGACGTGCCTGATCTCGACGCGGTGGTGGTCGCGGTCGGCGGCGGCGGCCTCGCCTCCGGCATGGCGCGCGCGATCAAGCTGCTGCAGCCGAAGTGCCAAGTCTATGGCGTGGAACCGGTCGGCGCGCCGAGCATGCGCAAGTCGTTCGACCAGGGCGCGCCGGTGAAGCTGGAGCGCATCGACACCATCGCGGATTCGCTCGCGCCGCCGATGTCCCTGCCCTACAGCTACGAGCTCGCCCGCGCCCACATGGACGACATCGTGCTGGTCGACGACGATGCGATCTGCGCCGGGTTGGCACTGCTGCAGGAAGAGGCCCGGCTGGCGGTCGAACCCGCGCCGGCCGCGGCGATCGCGGCGGCCATGGGTCCGCTGCGCGAGCGCCTGGCAGGCAAGCGGGTGTGCCTGGTGATCTGCGGCACCAATATCGACGCGGAGACCTATGGACGCCTGCTGGAGCGCGGTCGGCGCCTGTCGGCCGCGTAGCGCAGGACGTGAGGTGTCGCAGCAAGAACCTCGATAAGCGCGCGCACGTGATGGTGGCGCCGATCTATTGCAAATGCATATTGCCGCGCCGTTGCCGATAATCGCTTGGCAACATGCCGTAGGCGGCCCTGAACCGACGGCCGAAATGCGTCATGTCGGAGAAGCCCCATCCGAAAGCGATATCGCTGATCGCGCGGTGGGCCAGCCTCGGATCGTGCAACGCCGCGCGGCAGCGCTCCAGACGCCGCTCCAGCACTAGGCGCATGATTGAAAGACCCTGATGCGCGAGCAGCGTATTGGCATAGCGCACGCTCATTCCGGCCGCCGCCGCGACGGATTGCGGATTGAGTCCTGGATCGGGCAGCCGGGATTCAATGATCGTGCGCAGCTTCAGCACCGCCAATGATCCGGTCGACGAGACCTCGTGCGTTCCCCCTAGAGGAGGCAAGGAGACGGCAATCAGGTCGAGCAGTTGATTCTCCAGCATCGTTGCGCACTGGGGCGAGATGTGGTCGATCTGCGCCGACAGGCTCGCCAGCTGCGAGCCCAGCAACGTCGCGATCCCTCTCGACGACTTGATGGAGCGGTATGCCGCACGCCGTGTCTTGCCGAGGCGAGCCTCCATGCCTGCGCGTGGCGTCTTGAACATGAGTTGCTTGGAACACGAGGGGAAGCCACCGCTGAACGGCAAGGTCGGATCGACCAGCGCCATGTCTCCAAGATGCAAAGTCGTGGCGCATCCGTTATCCTCAAGGAACGAAGCTCCCTTCAGCTGAAAGCACAAGATGAGGTCGTCGTTCCCGAGACGATCGACTTGCCTTCGCGTGCGCCATATGTCCATTCCCGAATGGTCGTCTCGTAGTAGGACGGATTGTCCCAGCGTCGCCTTCCGCAGCTTGGCCTCGAACGTACGGCGGCAACGCGGCCGTGAGTCGTGCATCAACAGCTGCTGACAGGCAACGTCGTACCAATAGTCGAACCGATCCCGGACGTGAACACTTTCAGTCGAGAAAAGCGTATCCATCGCCGATAACTCCGCTCCTGGAAGGCCGATAGTTTGTGCCGGTGAGGCCGATCCGCATTCGCGCTGGCCACCCTAATATCCGGTAACGGTATCCGGCTTATTTCGACGCGCAGGTTGGCGGTCGGCCCGGTCCGGTGGCGATCCAATCAGCGAGGCTAGCAAGCCAGGTGGATCGCTTCAAGGTGTGAGGAATTTGGCTCCAGGTCACCGCATGTCCCTAGAACACCGTATCCTTGTAGTCGACGATGAAGCCGGCGTGGGCCGCATCATCGAGGCAGTGGCGGCCGACATCGGGCTGGAAGTGCTGGTCATCACCGATTCCGAACAGTTCGACCAGGCATTTGGATCGATAGCGCCCACAATCATCTTCCTGGACATCGTCATGCCGGGCCGAGACGGAATGGAGATCGTCGGCCAGCTCGGGATGCAGGGCTATACCGGCCAGATCGTCCTCATGACCGGTTCCAATCCACTGTACCTCCAGATGACCTCCTCCGTCGCGTGGGCACGTGGGCTCGGCCTCGTCGGCATGCTGATCAAGCCATTCAGGAAGAAACAGGTGGCCGATCTGCTGACAGAGTTGATCAAGAAACCGCATGGCATCGTCTCGTACCGCTGCTTGCTCCTGCAGAAGGATCGCCTTGTCGGCATTGAACTGATCGACGCCAGCACGGACGCCGCCGCCCTGGAAAAGGCACGAGAGTATCTGGCTGGTTCTTCCTTCACCACCCTGGAACTGTGGGCGGGATCACGGCGTGTGGGAATTATTGACAACAAGTAAGGCGAGTCCTGCCGCTCCAGCTTCCTCCAGGCCGCACATCACGCTTTGAATTTTCGCCGTGTTGGAGTTAAGTCAATCCATTGGCCGACGCTTCGGTGGGGCAATGGAACGGCGCCTGGCGGTCATCTTAGCGGCCGACGCAGCGGGCTACAGTCATCTCATGGAGATCGACGAGGAGCGCGCCCACCGTGCGTTGCGCGCCCGTCATTCCGCGATCGAGCGCGTCATCGCAAGGTTCGGCGGCCGGATTTTCGGCGCGGCGGGCGATTCCATCATGGCCGAGTTCGGTAGTGCCGTGGAGGCGGTGCGGGCCGCCGCCGAGGTCCAGGATGCCCTCGCCGAGCAGTCGCTCGACCTGCCGGAAGGCCATCAGATGCTGTTCCGCATCGGCATCAATATCGGCGACGTCATCGTCGACGGCAGCAGCCTGTATGGCGACGCGGTCAATCTGGCGGCCCGGCTGGAATCACTTGCCGAGCCGGGCGGCATCTGCATTTCCGCCAACGTCCACGAGCACGTTGCACAAAAGCTGCCCCTCGAGTTCCGGGATATCGGCGAGCGCACCGTCAAGAACATCAGCAAGCCGGTTCACATCTTTCATGTGAGCCTGCGCCGGTCGGACGAGAGCCTGCTGTCGGTGACGTCGGTTGAGACCTTCGCCTCCAACTGGCTGGCGCCGCGGCTGGCGACCTTCCAGGAGAGGCACCCGAACATCAAGGTCCGGCTGGAGGCGATGGGCCGCGTGGTCAGCTTCGAGCGCGACGGCTACGACGTCGGCATCCGCAGCGGCCTCGGCAACTGGCCTGGCCTGAAGGCGCATCGGCTGCTGCCGATCGCGTTCACGCCCCTGTGCAGCCCGCGGCTGCTGGCGCGCGCGGGCGGCGTCAAGACCCCGGCCGACCTGCTGCATCTGCCGCTGTTCGACGACCCTGAGGGATGGTGGCAGCAATGGTTCGCCTTGACGGGCGAGAGCGACATCAAGCTCACGCATACGCCCAACTTCCAGGCGATCACACAGACGATGCTGGCCCAGGCCGTGCTCGCGGGACACGGCGTCGCCCTTCTCATGCCGTTCCTGTTCGCGCCGGAGATCGAAGCGGGCCGCCTGGTGCAGCCGTTCGATCTCGTCTGCCAGAGCGAACTCAGCTACTGGCTGGTCTATCCCGAAGAGTACGAGAAGCTCGCCAAGGTGCGGGCGTTCCGGGACTGGTTGCTCGAACATATCCGATAAGCCATCGGGCGCTTTCCGATCAAGGCACGGCCATCAGCTGGTCGCACTTGGTACGCAGCAGATTGATATCGTCGATGGCCTTCTGGTCATCGGAGGGATCGGCGTCGTGCGGCCTCGGATTCAGCCACCCGATCGGCATGCTGTTCGGCGGCATGGTCTTGTCCACGACCTGCCGAAGGATCCGGCAGTACGCCGAGACGATGCCGGTCCCGCTCGTCGTGTTGTTGTTGTCGCCGAGCTCAGGCAGCTGGTGGCACCGGTTGCAGAATTTCAGGCCGGTGATCGGGCCAGGATTGCCCCAGTTCGGCTGATCCGATATTGGCGCATACCATTCGACGTCGGGCGATGTCGCGAACAGGCCCGAGAGATCCAGCGCCGTGCGCGGATGGATGTTGAAGACGTTTTCGCCGCGGTGACAGTTGGTGCAGTTTTCCTTGATCAGCGAACCGTCTTGTATCTTCGCGATCTTCATGCTCTTCGACTGCTCGGGCGTCAGCCTGTCTCCGGTCTCGCGGTCCACGTTGTCCCAGAAACACGCCTTTCCAGTGGTCTGGCTCTGGCAGATGATGCCGAACAGCCCGATCTCTTCCTCCTCGGCGAACCGATCGATCCTCGGAAGTCCCACACAAAGCCCCGGCACGGCCGGATCGGTGTAGGTCCACACCTGCGCAATGGAATTGGCATCGGCCACGAACGAGTAGGTCGGGTCGAGGGGGTAGTGGAACTTCCACCTCTTGTCACCCCAGTCCGGCGGGATCGGAACCTTTTCGCGTTTGCACGTCTCGATATAGTCCGTGGTTTCCGCCGCCGGTGCCTCGTCCGCGACGTCGAGCTCCATTGCCGCGACCATGGGGGCAAGCCGGCTGTTGTTGCGAAGCTGAGTGTTGATCCCTTCACGCGTGGGAACGGTCGCCCAGGTCTCGAGTGCTCCCAGCATCGGCTCGAGAGACTGCTGCTGCGGATAGTTGCCGTTTTTCAGCAACCAGCGCGCAAGAGCCACCGACTGCAACAGCTCGTCTGTCTTGTCCATCTCAAGCGGCGTCGGCGCCGTTCGCAGCAGGTCCACGAAACGTCCCTTTGCTGCGTCCGATGAACGAGCGGCGAGCCCCTCGGTGTATCGCCGGATGACGCGGGCGACGTTGTCGAGAGTCGGTGGTATCTGCTGCAGATTCTCGTCCAGGACCATCCCATGATAGAAGACCAGCTCGGGAACGCCGGTGTCGGGCTGCGACTTGAGCGAAAAATTGTCCTGCCCGATGGCTGGTGAGCGCAAACCAATCAGCGCGCCAAGAAGCAACAGCGACATCGGAATAAACCGACTGAATCTCTGCGAAAGCATACGAGCCTCCCTGATCGCCCTTGCGCCAATCGCGCCTGCTGAGCGTGTTCGAGACTGATTGCAGGTCGCCTTCGAGATGCGACCGTACGCCGCTGCGTATCGTCAGAAATTTCGGTGTGCCCGTAAGCCGGCGGTGATGGCGCCGGCGGTCACTCCCAAGCTCATGATATCTCAGAAATTGTGGCCGCTACCGCGATATTGTGGGCGGACCTAAATGAAGGGCGCGCTTCCCGTGGGCTATTATTCCTGTGGCTTGCAAATATGATAAGCATGCTTATTATATCATACGTTATTAATTTGGATCGACCCATGAAGACCGGCAAGG
>DATEOK010000431.1:0-4227 GCA_035274225.1 Dongiaceae bacterium | reverse complement strand
GTCGGGCAACTGGAGCAGCAGCTATTCGCTTGGCGCCAATGCCAGCTGGCAGGTCGATCTGTTCGGCGCACTGTCCCGCTCGGCCGAAGCCGCGCGCGCCGACCTTGCCGCGTCGGGCTATGATCTCGCCAATGTGCGGATGACGATCATCGCCGAACTGGTCACCAACTATATCCAGGCGCGGCAGGCGCAGGCGCAGTTGCGCATCGCCCGCGAAACCCAGGCGATACAGCGGGACAATTATAACATCGCCAACTGGCGGCTGCAGGCCGGCCTCGTCTCCTCGCTCGATGCCGAGCAGGCCCGCGCCCAGCTCGCCCAGACCAGCGCCACCATCCCCCAGCTGGAATCCGGCCTGCGCGGCAGCCTCAACCGCATCGCCGTGCTGACGGGGCAGGCGCCGGGCGAGGCGACCCGCACGCTCGAAAGTCCCGCGCCCATTCCCGTCGCCTCGACCGCGATCGCCACCGGCATCCCCGCCGACACGCTGCGCCAGCGCCCGGACGTGCGATCGGCCGAACGCGCGCTCGCCGCCGCCACCGCCCGGATCGGCGTCGCCCAGGCGCAGCTCTATCCCTCGCTCGGGATCAGCGGCAATATCGGCACCAGCGCGACCAGCTTCAAGAATCTGTTCGACCTCGTCACCGGCGGCGTCTTCGCGAATGTCGCGCAGTTGATCTTCGACGGCGGCCGCCTGGCCTCGCAGGTTCGCTCGCAAAAGGCCGCGACCGACGCCGCCTTCGCCGCCTACAAGCAGAGCGTGCTGACCGCGCTGGAAGATGTCGAAAACGCCATGGCCGCGCTCACCAGCGCCCGCCAGCGCAAGGCCGAATTCGCGGTCGCCTTCGAAGCATCGAACAATGCCGCCCTGCTCGCCCGCAGCCAGTATCAGGCCGGCCTCATCGACTTCCAGACGCTCTCCGCCAGCGAGACCACCCTCCTGAACGCGCGCAACAGCCTCGCCGCCGCCCAGGCCGATCAGGTGCTTGCCATCGCCCAGCTCTACAACGCGCTCGGCGGCGGCTGGCAGAACATGGACAATCGCCCCAATGAGCAATGATGTGAGCAAGGACCAGGACCTCGACGACTTTCTCGGCGTGCGCCCGGAAAAGCCCTGGCGCAAATGGGTCATCCGGGGCGCCGTCGGCCTCGCGCTGCTGATCCTGATCCTGCTGCTCGCCCGCTGCTTCTCCGGCGATGACACACCCAATTACGCGACGCGGGAGGCGCGTCGGGGCGACCTTACCGTCACCGTTTCGGCCACCGGGAACCTGAAGCCCATCAACCAGGTCGATGTCGGCTCCGAACAGTCGGGCAAGATCACGCGGGTCTATGTCGACGTGAACGATCGCGTGACCAAGGGCCAGCGCCTCGCGGAACTCGATACCCGGCGCCTGGTCGACACGATCAACCAGAATCGCGCGCAGGTCGCGGCCAGCCAGGCCGGCGTCGCGCAGGCGCAGGCGCAGGTCGCGCTGGCCAGGGCGACACTCGATCGCCAGCTCACCGTCTACCAGCTCTCCGGCGGCCGCGTCCCCGCCAAGACCGAACTGGATACGGCCCGCGCCAACTATCAGTCGGCGCTCGGCACTCTTCACGCGCAGCAGGCGCAGGTCAGCGTGTCGCGCGCCCAGCTTTCGACCGCGCGGACCAACCTGTCCATCGCCCAGATCGTCTCGCCGGTGACGGGCGTGGTCCTCTCGCGCGATATCGAACCGGGCCAGACCGTCGCCGCCTCGCTGAACGCGCCGGTCCTCTTCACCATCGCGGAGGACCTGACGCAGATGGAAGTCGAGGTCGCCGTCGACGAAGCCGACGTCGGCCAGGTGCAGGAAGGCCAAGCCGCCACCTTCGCCGTCGACGCTTTCCCCGGCCGCAGCTTCCCGGCGCGGGTGACGCGCGTCAATGTCGGCTCCAACGCGTCGAGCAGCGCCTCCGCATCCTCCTCGTCCAGCGGCAGCACGGCGAGCACCAGCGGCACCGTCATCGCCTACACGGCGGTGCTCTCGGTCGACAATCGGGGCGAAACGCTGCGGCCCGGCATGACCGCGACGGCGGACATCGTGACGCAGGAACTGCACGACGTGCTGCTCGTCCCCAACGCCGCGCTCCGTTTCAAGCCCAGCGCCGGCGATCAGGGCGGCGGCATCACCAGCCAGATCGTGCCCGGCCCGCGCCGCTTCCGCCGCAGCGGGGCCAACCGGCAGGTCAGCTTCGGCATCGGATCCAGCCAGACCGTCTATGTCGTGGGCGCCGACGGCAATCCCAAGGCGGTGCAGGTCGTCGTCGGCGCCAGCGACGGCGCGCGAACGGCCATCACCGGCGGCGACCTCAAGCCCGGCATGCGCGTCATCACCGGCCAGCTGGCCAAGGGGCAGGAACAGCCGGCCGAGGACAGCGCCAATGGCGGCGGCGGCCAGCAGCCGGGCCGTTCCGGCCAGGGTCGCGAGCCGCGCGGCACGGGCCGCCAGAACGGCACCTGATCCATGGCCGACCCCATCATCTCCCTGCGCGGCGTGACCAAGGTCTATGGCACGGGGCCCACCGCCTTCCAGGCGTTGAAGGGCATCGACCTCGACATCGGCGAAGGCGATTTCGTCGCGGTCATGGGGCCGTCGGGCTCGGGCAAGTCGACGACGATGAACATATTGGGCTGCCTTGACGTGCCGTCGGCCGGGGAATTCCTGTTCAAGGGCCGGCATGTCGAAACGCTCGACCGCGACCAGCGCGCGCTGCTGCGCCGCCGTTATCTCGGCTTCGTGTTCCAGGGCTTCAACCTGCTCGCGCGCACCACGGCGCTGGAAAATGTGGAGCTTCCCCTCCTTTATCGCGGCGACGACAAGAAGACCCGCTACGACGCCGGCATGGCGGCGCTCGACAAGGTCGGCCTCAAGGACTGGTGGGACCACACCCCCGCCGAACTGTCCGGCGGCCAGCAGCAACGCGTCGCCATCGCCCGTGCGATCGTGACCTCGCCTGCGGTCCTGCTCGCCGACGAACCGACCGGCAATCTCGACTCCGAACGCTCGATCGAGATCATGGAACTGCTGACCGACCTCAACCGCAACAGCGGCATCACCGTCCTCATGGTCACCCACGAACCCGACATGGCCGCCTTCGCGCGCACCATTGTTCATTTCAAGGACGGGCATGTTGAGCGGGTCGAGAACGGAGTGAAGGCGTGAATTCCTCTCCCTTTACCGTTCGGTTCGAGCAGCTTCGAGCGAAGCCGAGAAGCGTCAGTCGAGAACTGTTGTCGACCATGGGTTCTCGACAGGCTCGAACCCGCTCGAACCGAACGGCAGTTGAGACTGCCGGGAGGCACGGATGCTAGGCACCACCATCATCCTCGCCTTCCGCGCGATCAACCGGCACAAGCTGCGCAGCTTCCTCACCACGCTCGGCATCATCATCGGCGTGGCGGCGGTGGTCACCATGGTGACGCTGGGCAACGGCGCCACCGCGGCCGTCCGCCAGCAGATCAGCTCGCTGGGCGCCAATGTCCTCCAGCTGCGCCCCGGCCAGGGCTTCGGCCGGGGCGGCGGCGGCCCGCGCCCGCCCGACTTCAAGCCCGCCGACCTGACCGCGATCGAAAACCAGCTGACCGGCGTCCGCGCCGTCGCGCCGCTGGTCCAGTCGAGCGGCACCGCCATCTACGAAGGGTCCAACTGGTCGACCACCGTCTATGGCACCACCGCCGCCTATTTCGAGGTGCAAAGCTGGAAGGCGACCGCCGGCCGCCTTTTCATGCCGGAGGAGGAGGAGGCCGGCAAACCCGTCTGCATCATCGGCAACACCGTGCGCACCAACCTTTTCCAGGGCGGCGATCCGGTCGGCAGGCGGCTGCGGATCAAGGGCGTGTCCTGCCAGGTGATCGGCGCGCTCGCCACGCGCGGCCAGGGCGGGTTCGGCGACCAGGACGATGTGGTCGTCATGCCGATCAAGTTCGTGCAGCGCCGCTTCACCGGCGACCGCGACATCAGCCAGATCCTGATCGCGGTGGACGACGCCTATGACACGTCGACCGTGCAGGCGAGCCTGGAGCAGCTGATGCGGGAGCGGCGGAAGATCAAACCCGGCACGGACGATAATTTCAACGTCTTCGACACCAAGCAGATCAGCGACACCCTCACCGGCACCACCACCATCCTGACCCAGATCGTCGCGGCCGTCGCGGCGATCTCGCTGCTGGTCGGCGGCATCGGCATCATGAACATCATGCTGGTA
>DATEOK010000430.1:0-10240 GCA_035274225.1 Dongiaceae bacterium | reverse complement strand
CGTTGCCGGTGCCCTCAAGAGCGCCGGAACCCATCGCCAGCGTCAGCTTCTCGACATTGGCCAGCCCCGCCAAGCTGAAGGTGAACGTGCTCTGCACCGTGTCGATGCCACCGGCCGCACCGGCGATGGTCTCGTTTACCTGATCGCCGGCCTCGTCGACCACGTAGGTGTCGCCGCCTTTGCCGCCGGTCAGGACATCGGCGCCGATGCCGCCGTCCAGCTTATTGGCGCCGTTGTTGCCAGTGAGATGGTTGACTGAATCATTGCCGAGCGCGTTGATCGCCGCCGATCCCAACAGCGTGACGTTCTCGACACCGAAAAAGAGGGAAAGATCGACCGAGAATGCAGATACTCGCATCTCGTCCTCGAGCGACGCGCCGAAATCAACGATGCCGTCTCCCTTCGAATTGAGGATGTAGACGTCATTTCCTTCGCCACCGTACAAGGCATCGTTGCCGAGCCCACCATCAAGCAGATCGTCTCCGGCGTCACCGTAAAGAGCGTCCACATCGGCTCCGCCATTGAGCGTGTCGTTGCCATCACCCCCGACGATGTCGTCTATGCCGTAACCGCCATTCAGAACGTCGTCGCCCTCTTCGCCGAAGATGCTGTCATGCGCGCCCGAGCCACCAAAGACGACGTCATTACCTTTGCCGCCATAGATCGTATCGTCGAGCACACCACCGTCGAGCCAATCGTTTCCGTCATTGCCCAGCAGGAGGTCGGATCCGCCGCCGCCCAAGAGCTTGTTGTTGCCGGAGTTACCGATCAGGTAGTTGCCAGTCGCGCTGCCGGTGCCGTTGAGATCATCGGTACCGAGCAGCTTGAGCATCTCGATGTTAGCCGAAGCAGCCATGCTGTAGGAAACGGTGGTCTCAATCGTATCGAGGCCTTCATTCAAAGCCTCGATCACCTTGTCCAAGGCATTGTCGACGAGATAGAGATCGCCATCGTTCCCGCCCATCATCAGATCGACACCGGAACCGCCCTTGAGCGTGTCGCTTCCACGGCCTCCAATCAGTGTGTCATTGCCACCGTTGCCATTCAGCGAGTTGTCAGCGTCGTTGCCGGTGATCTTGTCGTTGCCCGAGCCGCCGACCGCATCCTCGATCGTGACGTTGAAGGCGATCGCAACATTGCCGTTGCCGGTCTGCCCGTTGTTCTTGACGCCGATCGAGCTGAAGGTCCCCGCATTCAGATTGATGACCTGGTTGCGCGTCTGCTCCGAGAGATCGATGGTGTCATGACCGCCGGCATCCCAGATGCACTCGAAATATTCCTTGTCGGTACCGAACTTGTAGACGTCGTCGCCGTCATGCCAACTCATGTTGGCGCCGTACATGTACTGGATCGCTGCGATGTCGTACAGCATCGGCCCATAGGCCTCGATGGTGGCGCCGCTGTAGAGGTTGTACGCCATGATCGAGTAGCGCTGGTTCGCCTGCCCCGCCGGCAAGGCGATCTCGCCCGCGATGTCGGCGAACGGATGATCGAGACCGATGGCGTGGCCGATCTCGTGAATCATCGTGGAGAAGCCGAACTCGCCGGGCTGCAGCTCCAGGTTCGGTCCGTACTCATGGTCGAACCAGACGTCGCCGTTCTCAGGGTAGTTGAGCACTCCATCGTCATACGGCGTCCAGGCCCAGGCGGCCGAGGAGGAGTTGGTCACCGCGCCGCTGTTACCGAACCTGATGTCGCCGACATTGTCCGGATCGATGGTTTCGTCGATGGGTGTGAAGGTGATATTTGCGACGTTGGACCACAGCCCGAGTGCCGTTACCGCGGCGGCCTGCTGGTTGCCATCGAACGGCGTGAAAGACTCCGGCTCATTGTCGGCATATGGCCGGCTGTAGACGTCGAAGTCCCAGTGGGCGTTGGGAGGCGGGAAGCTGTAGGTGACGGTCGCGGGCGTTCCCGCACCGCCGCCGCTCCCCCACTTGAAGCCAAGAACCACGAGCGCATCAATTCGGCGGTCGCCGGTCGTGAAGTCGAATGCTTCGATAAGACCGGTCTCGGATGGTGTCGGCATCGAAAAGGCTACCCCCCAATATTGCCCGGCCGTGCCGCCCCTGCGGCACCCTCTTACGGCGGGGCACAATCCGAAGTCGCACAGACCAGCGCTATGCGACCGCTGGTTTCGTCGCGATGGTAGCGGGAAAAGTTCAGAAGTTCTTTACCAAGGGACGCCGTTCGGCGAAAAATCCTGAAAATGCCCTAATTATTACTACCCCCGATGAGCTCAGAGGCTGGGGCGCGTGGCTGGCTTGCCATACCAGCCGCCGACCGCGCCCTCGAACGCCATGCCGGCGCGGAACACGTCGGCGTCGCTGTAGGTGCGCCCGACGATCTGGATCCCGGTCGGGACGCCGTTGCCGGCACGGCCGGACGGCACCGAGAGCACCGGGCAGCGGCTCATGGTGTTGAAGGGCGTGGTCATGCACCAGCCGATGATCGGCCAGACGTCCAGCTTCTTGCCGTTGATCCGGACGTCGTGAAGCGTCGGGTCGAAGTCGGCGCGCGCCGCCGGCATGGCGTTGGTTGGGCAGACCAGCACGTCGTATTTCTCGAGGATGGGGCCCAGGGTCGCGTACATCTTCGCCGCGACCTCCATCGACCACAGAAAATCGGCGGGCGTCGATTTCGCGCCGTGCTTGGCGAAGTCGACGGCGTACGGCGTCATCAGCTTGCGATGCTTCTTGGCATAGCCGGCCATCAGGTTGCCGAACAGATGGTTGAGATGCGCGACGCCGGCCTTCAGCGCATCGATGGTCCAGCCGAGGTCGACCTCCTCGACCGTCGCACCGAGCGAGCGGAACACATCGAGCGCAGCCTTGGTGTTGGCGACCACGTCCTTGTCGACGTTGTAAAAGCCGAGATCGATCGAATAGGCGATGCGCCAGCCCTTGATCGGCTTGAACTGCATCGGCAGGCGCAACTTGGGTCGGAGACTCGCGATGTCGGTCGGGCTCGGCCCGCACATCACGTTCTGCAGCAGGATCGCATCGGCGACCGTGCGCGCCAGCGGGCCGGTGTGGCAGTAGGGATCGAGGTTGAACGGCGGGTCGTCCGGGTTGCGGCCGTATGGCGGCTTGTAGCCGACGACGCCGGAGCAGCCCGCCGGAATGCGGATCGAGCCGCCGATGTCCGAGCCGGTCGCGACGGCAGAGGTGCCGGACGCCAAGCTCGCCGCCGAGCCGCCCGACGAACCGCCGGGCGTGAATTTCAGGTTCCACGGATTGCGCGTCACGCCCCAGAGCCGGGTGTGGGTGACCGAGGAGCAGGAGAATTCCGGCGTCGCGGTGCGCGCATGCACGATGCCGCCCGCCTTCAGGATGCGCGCGTTGTTGGGCGAGGTCACCTCGGCCACGAAATCCTTATAGATCAGCGAGCCGTACGAGGTCGGCTTGCCCTTGATCCAGCTCTCGTCCTTGACCGCGACGGGCAGGCCTTCCAGCGCGCCGACGCGAGCACCCTTGGCATACTTCGCTTCGGCCTTGCGCGCGGCCGCCAATGCCTCGTCGAAATGGGTGAAGGTGAAGGCGTTGACCTTCTTGTTGACCGTCCCGGCGCGCTTGATCACCGCCTGCATCAGCTCGACCGGCGACAGCTTCTTGGCACGGAACAGGGAAAGCGCTTCAGTCGCGCTCATGTAGCACAGGTCGAGATCGCTCACGGCAGCCCTCCGCAGCGCAATGGTAATGGTCGGCGAGAAAAGAACCCCGGCGGCGCAGACCGCCGGGGCTTCGAGGATGAGACCTACTTCTGAAGTTCAGTCCAGATCTTGGTGTAGATGTCGTTCACCGCGGGCGGGCACTGCAGCTGGAACGCGCCCTTGTCCACGAACTCGGCCGGGACCACGATCTCCGGCGCGTTCTTGAGCTCATCCGGCAGGAACTGCTCGGAGCCCTTGATGCCGTTGGCATACTTCGCGAAGGCGGAGATCAGCGCCGCGTTCTCCGGATCCATGATGAAGTTCTGGAACAGCTTCGCGTTCTCGACGTTCTTCGCGTCCTTCAGGATGGCGAGATTGTCCATCCAGATCGGATAGCCTTCCTTGGGGTAGCCGTAGACGATGGTCGGGTTCTTCAGGCGCGCGCGCAGGGTCGAACCGTTCCAGTTGACGCCGACGACGATGTCGTCCTTCTCGTACTTCTCCTGGTTGCCGTAATCCATCGACATCCAGTATTGCTTGGCGTTCATCAGCGCGTCGCGCGCCTTTTTCAGCATCGCCTTGTCGTCGGAGCACCATTCGCCGCCGACATAGTGGATGGTCAGGTTCATGACGTCCGACATCTCGGGCACCACGTTGATCTTGCCCTTCAGCTCGTCCGGCGGATCGAGGAAGATCGCCGACGTGTTGGGATCGGCCTTGGAATACTTGGTGTTCAGCAGGATGCCGGTGGTGCCCCACTGCCATGGCACGGTGTAGTGGCGGCCGGGATCGAACGGCACGTCGACCCATTTCGGGTCCATGTTCTTGAAGTTCTCCATCTGGTCCGGCCGGCTCTCGAGCAGCAGGCCCTCCTGGATCCACACCGGCACGAAACTGGCCGATGGCACGACGATATCGAAGCCGTGGCCGCCGGCGCGAACCTTGGCGAGCGCGGTGTCGTTCGAATCGTAGTCGGTAACCGTGACCTTGACGTTGTACTTTTCCTCGAACTTCTTGATCAGGTCGGGGTTCGTGTAGTCGCCCCAATTGAAGATCTGCAACTCGCCGTCGGCGAGCGCGCTACTGGCGGAGACGGCCAAGGCAAGGCCGGCTACGGCACCTAACAGTTTGAGCTTCATCGACATCTCTCCTTAGTTGAAAGCCACCCCAACTCACTTCTTCCGGTTCAGGAAGAAGAAGAACGTCACAAGCAAGACCGACAGCAGAAAGAAGATCGCCGACACCGCATTGACGGCGGGCGTCATGGACCGGCGGAGCTGGCCCAGCATGTAGGTCGGCAGCGTCTCCATGCCGGCGGATTTGATATGGTCGGTGATGACCACGTCATCCAGCGAGATGACGAAGGCGAGCATGAAGCCCGCCATGATGCCGGGCCACAGCAGCGGCAGCGTGATGCGCCGGAACGCCTGGATCGGCGATGCGTAGAGGTCCGCGGCCGCGGTCTCCAGGGTCGAATCCATCGATTCCAGACGCGCCCGGATCGGCAGATAGGCGAACGGGATGCAGAAGGCCGAATGCGCCGCGACCAGGTAGGCCGCGCCGGTATAGCCCGTCGCCACCTTGATCGACGCGAAGAAGATGAGCAGCGCCACCGCCGTCACGATCTCGGGCACCATCAGCGGCATGTTGATGATGGCATAGACCGTGGTGAGGCCGCGGAACGGCTGGGTCCGGGTGGTGGCGATCGCCGCCAGCGTCCCGGCCATGGTCGCGATGGTGGCGGCGGTCGCCGCCAGCCACAGCGAGCGGAATGCCGCGTCCTTGATCTCCCGGTCGTTCCAGGCCGCCTCGTACCAGCGGGTGGAGAGCCCGCCCCAGACGGCGACCGATTCCCGTTCGTTGAACGAGAACACGATGAGCAGGATGATCGGCGCGTAGAGCATGACAAACATGACGATCGCCACGGTGCCGAAACCCGGCATGCGATTGATCACGAATGGAGCGGTGCGCGTGGCCATGATTTCCCTAATGCGCCCGCGCCGAGCTGCGTGACGCGTTGCGGACGTAGATGATCAGGGCAACCATCACGATCGCCATCAAGGTGATGGAGAGCGCGGCCCCCAGCGGCCAGTTGCGGCCCTGGCCGAATTGCAGGGAGATGAGGTTGCTGACCATCATCTTCTTGCCACCGCCGAGCAGTGCGGGCGTGACGTACGCTCCGATCGCCGGAATGAAGACCAGGATCGAGCCCGCGATGATGCCCGGCTTCACCAGCGGAATGATGATCCGCCGCAGCACCGCCAGCCGCCCGGCATAGAGATCGTAGCCCGCCTCCACCATGCGGAAGTCGAGCTTCTCCATGCTGGCATAGATCGGCAGCACCATCAGCGGCAGGTAGACATAGACCATGCCCAGCCCAATCGCGAAATCCGTGTTCAGCATCTGGATCGGCGTATCGATGATGCCGAGATAGGCGAGGACGTTGTTGACCACGCCATCGCGCCGGATCAGTTCCTGGATCGCGAAGGTCCGGATCAGGAGGTTGGTCCAGAACGGGATCGTCACCAGGAACAGCCAGATGTCGCGCTGGCGCTCCGGCCGGGTGGTGATGAAGAAGGCGGTGGGGAAGCCGAACACCAGCGTCATGATGGTGGTGATGCCGGCCAGCCGCACGCTGCGCCAGAACACGATCATGTGGGCGTCGGCAAAGCTCAGGGTATCGTCGAAGATGTCGCGCTCCAGCACGACGCTGAACCAGGCGTCCCCGGAGAGGACGTGGGCGACGCCGCCATAGTCGCCTTTGGCGAGGACCGAATAGACCGCCATGATGAACAGCGGGCCGATCGCCGCCAGCATGATGATGACCAGCGCGGGCAGCATCAGGTACCAGCGATTGCGGGTGTCCTTGCGCTGGGCCGCCTCGGCGACCTCCTTGGCGCTCACGCTTCCCATGGCTTCGCTGACGGTTGCCATGACTCAGTCCCTCAGTACCTGGGCGGCGTTGTCATCGATCACGATGCCCGCCTGGTCGCCCTGTGCGAACTTGTGAGGGTTGGTGCGGCTGTTCTGCTGGCGCACGATGAACTCGCTGCCGTCCTGCAGGCGCACGTGGAAATGCGTGTCGGTGCCGAAATAGACCACGTTCTCCAGCTTGCCGCTCAGCGTCGCCTGGGTGCCGTTGCCGACGATCTGTGCATGCTCCGGGCGCACCACCACCGTCACCTTGTCCTTGGGCGCGAAGCCCTGCGGCAGGGTGGCGGCGATCGCCGCGCCGCCGCAGCTGAGCCGCACGTTGGCCTTGCCGCCGCCGGTGCCGGCGAGTTCGGCCTGCAGGAAGTTGGTCTCGCCGATAAAGTTGGCGACGAAACGCTCGGCCGGATGGTCGTAGATCTCGCGCGGGCTGCCGACCTGCAGGATGTGGCCCTTGGACATGACCGCGATGCGGTCGGACATGGTCAGCGCTTCTTCTTGGTCATGGGTGACGAAGATGAAGGTGATGCCGGTCTCGTTCTGCAGCCGCTTCAGCTCGATCTGCATGTCCTTGCGCAGCTTGAAGTCGAGCGCGGAGAGCGGCTCGTCCAGCAGCAGCACCTTCGGCTGCGGCGCGAGGGCCCGGGCCAGCGCGACGCGCTGCTGCTGGCCGCCGGAGATCTGGCTGGTCTTGCGATTGCGCAATTCCTCCATGCGCACCAGGCGCAGCATCTCGGTGACGCGCGCATCGACCTCGGCCTTCGGCTTCTTCAACATCTCGAGCCCGAAGCCGATGTTCTGCCCGACCGTCATGTGCGGGAACAGCGAGTAGTTCTGGAACACGGTGTTGACCGGCCGCTTGAACGGCGGCAGCGTCGCGATGTCCTCGCCATAGAGCAGGATCTCGCCCTCGGTCGGGAACTCGAAGCCGGCGATGAGACGAAGCAGCGTAGTCTTGCCGCAGCCCGACGGGCCAAGCAGGGTGAAGAATTCGTTTTGCCGGATGGTGACGGACACCCCGTCCAGTGCCCGGACAGCATCCTGCCCGGCGCCAAATACCTTGGTGACGCCTTTTGCTTCTACGGCCGCGGCCGAGGCCATCATGTCCCCCGCAAGAATTTAGTCTCTTTAGTGTTTTTGTCGTTTTAACGCAAAGCCTCGGCGGTAATGTGCCGGGCGGCTTTAACCGATGTCAATGCCGCGGATGGGTCATTCAGGCACTGGCCCATGGTTCATTTGGTTCAATCGATCTCCGCAGCCAGATCCTGGCGCGTTTCCGGCACAATTCCGGAAATCTCCAGCACCATCTTCTCCTGCAGGGCGCGCGCGAAATCGGCGCGGGTGTTGGCCGCGATGGCGAACGCGCCGAAGCCGCCGATCACGGTCCGTTCATAGGTCTCGACCAGCCACGGCTTCCCTTCGGACCCCAGACGCCCGTCCTGCACGATGGCGAGCGCGTTGATGGTGATCCCCGCGCCCACAGCCATGTCGCGCGCCAGCGGCGCCGGGTGATGGCTGCGGTTGTCGGGATTATCGCCGGAGACGTCGATGATGCGCCGCGTCGGCTGGCAGGGGCAGATCTCGAAAAGTTTGACCGCAAGGTCAATTGCATCGCCGATCGCGTTGTAGCTTTGCACTGAGCGTGGCGCATTCAACACGGCGCTGCCGAAGGCCGCCGCGCTGGCTTCGTCCTCGACCAGCATCCAGTCGACCATCAGCTGCGCGCCGCCCGGCGCGCCCCATTCGACATAGGCGATGGCGATGCGGCCGTTGCGGCCGGAGCGGATGGTCGACAGTACTTCAGGATTGGCGACCGCGCCGGCGATGCCCTGCTTCTGCAGCAGGAACTCGTCCGGGTCGATGCTGCCGGAAGCATCCACCGTCAGCACCAGCGCCACGTCCACCCGCTGGCGGTCCTGCGCCAGCGCCGCGCCGCTCCAGAGCGCGCAAGCGAGAGCCAGGGCTAGACGGATGCCGTGCATCGCGGTCCCTCATCGCCGGAAGATGGTGGAACGATCTAGTCGGTCAGTTTGGCGGGAAACCCCGGCGCGCGCAAATCGGTTCCGAGCGCATCCTCCAGCAGCTTCACGATCTGCGTCGATTGCGCCGCACCGCCGTATGACGTGCGGCCTTGCTGGAAAATCTCCGCAGTCCGCCGCGCGAGCTCCAGCGGGACGCCGAACTCGCGGCTCATGCCCATGGCGAAACCAAGGTCCTTGCAGGCGAGGTCCATGGTGAAATCGATGTCGTAGCTGCCGTTCAGGATCAGCTGGCCCTCCGTCTCGTGCACGAAGCTGTTTCCGGAACTGGCGCGGATGGCGTGGAACGCCTGCGCAAGGTCGAGGCCGCCCTTCTTCGCCAGCATCAGCGCCTCGCCGTCCGCCACCAGGTGGATGAAGGCGAGCATGTTGGTGATGACCTTGATCACCGCCGCCGACCCCAGCGGACCCATGTGGAAGATCTGGCCGCCCATCGCTTGCAGCGCCGGCTTGTGCCGCTCGAACAGCGCTTTGTCGCCGCCGGCCAGCACCGTGATCTCGCCCTCCGCCGCCTTGTGCACGCCGCCAGTCACCGGCGATTCCAGGGCGGCGATGCCCTTCGCCTCCGCCACCGCGGCAAGGCGCCGAATTTCGTCGCGGCCGAGGGTGCTCATCTCGATCCAGGCGCCGCCCTTGGCGAGGCCGGCGAGGATGCCGTCGGCGGCGGTCAGCACTGCTTCGCTCACGGCCGGCGACGGCAGGCAGGTGATGACGGCATCGCACCGCGCGGCCAGCGCCTTCGGACTGTCGGCCCACGCCGCGCCCTTCGCGATCAGCGGGTCGGCGGCCGCGCGATTGCGATCGTGCACCGTGAGCGCAAAGCCCGCGTGCAACAGGCTGGCGGCGAGATGCCCGCCGAGATGGCCGAGGCCGATATAGCCGTAGCGCATCAAGGCACCGGATGATTGGTCATCTCGAGATGCAGCCGGTCGCCGGTATAGGGATTGGCCAGCGCGACCGCCTCGTTGAGCTCGATGCCGAGGCCCGGTTCGGTCGAGGGGATCACGTACCCCTCCTCCCAGCGGATCGGCTTCTTCAGCAACTGCGAATGGAAGCCGCTCCAGGTCTGGATGCTTTCAAGGATCAGGAAGTTCGGCAGCGAGGCCGCGAACTGGATGTTCGCGGCGCCCTCCACCGGCCCGCAATAGAGATGCGGCGCGATCTGGGCGTAGTGCGTTTCCGCCATCGCCGCGATCTTCTTGGCTTCCAGGATGCCGCCGACGCGGCCCAGCGCCATCTGCAGGATCGACGCGGCGCGGCATTCCAGCACGCGCGAAAATTCATACTTGGTGCACAGCCGCTCGCCGGTCGCGACCGGAATGGATGTGCCGCGCGCGACCAGCGCCATCTCCTCCGGCATCTCCGGCGGGGTCGGCTCCTCGAACCACAACGGATCGTACGGCTCGATCCGCTTGGCGAGACGGATCGCTCCGGACGCGGTGAACTGGCCGTGCGTGCCGAACAGCAGGTCGGCCTTGCTGCCCACCGCTTCGCGCAGCAAGCGGCAGAATTTCTCCGCGCGGTCCAGCGCTTCGAGCGAGGGCTGGCGCGGGTCAAACGCGGTGTAGGGCGTCACCGGATCGAACTTCACCGCGGTGAAGCCCTGCTTCACATACTC
>DATEOK010000429.1:0-7027 GCA_035274225.1 Dongiaceae bacterium | reverse complement strand
ACTCCGCCGGCTTGGCCTCGCTCGCGGGCGCGGCAGGCGCGGTGCTGGCGGTCTCGCCCTGGGCCAGCGTCTCGGTGCCGACCGACAGCTCGAACGCGTTCCAGACCGAGCCGACCTTGACGGTCATCATGGCGACCAGGGCGAACATCAGAAGCGGCAGGAGACGCAAGCGCATGACCGACCTCACCTTAGACCCGACAGCTTGCTGAGGCTCGAGACCTTGTGGTCGTCTTCGTCCTCCGGGAACTCGATCGCGGGCGCCGGCTGCACCGCGGCAACCGGCGGAGGTGCGCTGGCGGCAACGACATGGCGGCTCTTGGCGATCGCAGTTTCGAGTCGACCGGCGGCGCTCTCGGCGCGCTCGGTCAACAGCTTCAAGTCTTCACCCATCTTGGCGAACTCGGTGGTCAGGCCTTGCGTACGCTCGACCCGTGCCTGCAAGTCGCGCCCCGCAACCTCCGCCGTCACCTTGAACTGATGCAGATGGCTCGCGGCCTGGTCGGTGGACCTGGTCAGGTCCCCGATCAGCTTCTCGAACTCGCCGCGGCTGTCGCGGAGCGCAGTGATGTGCTTGCTGAAGCGCCGCACATAGAAGAGCGTCGCGATCAGGAGAATCGCCACCGCGCCGTCGGCGAGGAGAGTCCAAGGCATCGCGTCAGGTTCCCCGAATATTCTAGAGCTTCATCAGGCGGTCCTGGATCTGGACCGCGATGTGACCGCCGCGCCGGCCCATGGTGCCACGGAACAATTGCACGGTGCCGCAGCGCAGCTCGACCGGCGAATTTGGCGTGCATTCCAATTCCAGCCGCGAGCCGGGTTCCCAGCTCAGCACCTGGCCGAGGGACATGCTGAATTCGTCGAGCACCGCGTCGATCGGCACCTCGGTCTGCCACAGCTCGCCGGACAGATGGGTTTCCCAGATCGAGTCGCGGCCGAACTTTTCGCCCATGAACATCTGCAGCAGCAGTTCGCGCACCGGCTCGAGGGTCGCGTAGGGCAGCAGCAGCTCGAGGCGGCCGCCGCGGTCTTCCATGTCGACACGCAGGCGCGCGAGAACGGCGGCATTGGCCGGGCGCGCGATGGCGGCGAAGCGCGGATTGGTCTCGAGGCGCTCGAACCGGAAGGTGACGGGCGACAGCGGGTCGAAGGTCGAGGTCAGGTCGTTCAGCACCACGCCGATCAGGCGCTCGACCAGGTTGCGCTCGATCGTGGTGTAGGGCCGGCCCTCGATGCGCATCGCGGCGGTGCCGCGGCGGCCGCCGAGCAGCACGTCGACGATCGAATAGGTGAGCGAGCTGTCGACCATGAGCAGGCCGAAATTGTCCCATTCCTCCGCCTTGAACACGCCGAGCATGGCGGGCAGCGGAATGGAGTTGAGATAGTCGCCGAACCGGATCGCGGTGATGCTGTCGAGCGAGACCTCGACGTTGTCCGAGGTGAAGTTGCGCAGCGAGGTGGAGAGCATGCGCACCAGGCGGTCGAACACGATCTCCAGCATGGGGAGACGTTCGTAGCTGACCAGCGCGCTGTTGATGATGGCCTGGATGCCCGACGGCTTGTCGTCTTCGCCGCCGCCGCCGGCGCCGAGGCCGAGCAGGCTGTCGATTTCATCCTGGTCGAGGACGCGGTTGGACTTGGGTCCGCCACCGCCGGCAGCTTGCTGCTCGCCTTCGGCAGGAGCCTCTGCATCGTCGCCCCCCGCCATCGCTTCCCATTCGGCCGCGGCGGCGCGCTCCTCCTCGCTCATCTCCTCGTTGTTTTTGTCGTCGGGGATCATTGCCTTACGCTTTCCCTCGTCGCATCACTGAATTTGCACGACCTTGAACAGCACGTCCTTGACGGTCGCCGGCGCCGCAGCCTTCTGGGCGCGCAGCAGCAATTCCTCGCGCAGCCGCTGCAGCCCGTCGGAACCCTGCAGGTCCTCGACGCGCACGCCGCGCAGATAGATCTGGAACTGGTCGACCACGCGCGGCAGCACGTTGGGCAGCGTCTCGGAATCTTCCGGCGCGCCCAGCTCCAGCGCGAGCTTGAGTTTGAGATAGGAGTTGCGCTTGCTCTGGGTAGAGAGGTTCACCGTCATCTCGTCCAGGTCGTAATAGACCGGTGGGTGCGCCGCCTCTTCGTCCACTGCGGCTTGCTCGCCCTCAACCGGCTCCTGGCCCTGGAAGAGCAGGAACCATGCCGCGGCACCGCCGCCGCCGAACAAGATCAGCGGAAGGATGATGAACAGCACCAGCTTCTTGCCGCTCATGCGCTTCTTGCGAACGGGTGGTGCCGCTACCTCTGCCTCGGCGACTGCTTCTTCGGCCATCAACGCCCTCTGTTTCACGCACACGCAGACGGCCGGAGCCGTCCTTTCCCATGGCCGCAAGGTAGGCCCAGGATGGTTAACAGCCCGTAAAACCAAGGCGTAGGTCAATCGATAGTGTTGGCTTTTAAAGGCCTTGGCAGGAAATGCCGGAGACCCGGCAGCATCTGCCCGGAACGGGCGGTCTAGCCACTGCCCCGGCCCCCCGCCCGCACCGGCAAAGTCCTAGGAAATCCGCCCGCTTACCGTCCTGGCACGGAAGTTGCGTTTGAAGGTTCGCCGGCAGAAGACCGGCAAATGAACCCTTTATTGGGACGCTGTCATGGAAACACCGACTTATATCGCGCTTTCGCGACAAATGGTCTTGCGCGACCAGATGGATGTGGTGGCGAACAACCTCGCCAACGCAAACACCTCGGGCTTCAAGGCCGAAATGATGCTCATGTCGGAAGTGGACATTCCGGCCGAGAAGGGCACCGAGCTGTCCTATGTGCAGGACTTCGCCACCGCCCGCGACTTCTCGCCCGGCACCCTGCGACCGACCGGCAATGACCTGGACCTCGCAATCCAAGGCGACGGCTTCTTCGCCGTCCAGACCCCGGAGGGCGTGCGCTACACCCGGGTCGGGCGCTTCCAGCTCGACAAGGACGGCACCCTGGTCACCAGCCATGGCTATCCGGTCCTGGCAAGCGGCAGCAGCGTCACCCTCAATCCCGATGACGGCCAGGTCTATGTGGCCGAGGACGGCTCCATCTCCACCGACCTCGCCAAGAACGGCCAGCTGATGCAGACGGTGGGCAAGCTCGACGTGGTCGACTTCCCGAACCGCGGAGCCCTGGTCCCCGGTCCCGACAATGTCTTCGACGCGGGAACCCAGGCGCCGACCCAGGCCACCGGCAAGGTCGCGCAGCGCATGCTGGAAGATTCCAACGTCAACACGATCACGGAAATGACCAACATGATCGAGGTGACGCGCAACTACCAGACCATGCAGCGCTTCCTGGACAGCGAGCACGAGCGCCAGCGCCGCGCCATCAGCAGCATCACCTCCAACACGTAAGGGAAGGAGACAAAGATCATGCGCTCCCTCACCACCGCCGCCACTGGCATGTTCGCCCAGCAGATGAATGTCGAGGTCATCTCGAACAACATCGCGAACGCCACCACCACCGGCTACAAGCGCCGCCGCGCCGAGTTCGCCGACCTGCTCTACCAGGATCTGCGCCGCGTCGGCACGCAATCGTCGGACAGCGGAACCATCGTCCCCGCGGGCGTGCAGATCGGCGTCGGCGTCAAGCCGATCGCGGTCTACCGCATCCACGAGCAGGGCAACCTGCAGATGACCGACAATCCGCTCAACGTCGCGATCAAGGGCCGCGGCTTCTTCCAGGTCGATATGCCGGACGGCACCACCGCCTATACCCGCGACGGCTCGTTCAAGCTGTCGCCCGACGGCGAGATCGTGACCTCCGACGGCTTCACCGTCCTGCCGGGCATCACGGTCCCGCAGAACGCCACCAGCCTCACCATCAATGGCAGCGGCCAGGTCGAAGTGACCATCGCCGGCCAGACCGCCCCGTCCCTGCTCGGCCAGTTCCAGATGGCGAACTTCATCAACGAGGCCGGCCTCGACGCGATCGGCGACAACCTGCTGACCGAGACCGAGGCCTCCGGCACGCCGACCACCGGCAACCCCGGCGCCGTCGGCTTCGGCACGCTGCAGCAGAACTTCCTCGAGACCTCCAACGTCAACATCGTGTCGGAGATCACCGACCTCATCACCGCCCAACGTACCTATGAGATCAACTCCAAAGTGATCCAGGCGTCGGACGACATGATGGGGACGATCTCGCAGATCCGGTAAGGAGGGCTCATCATGATCCGCATCCGTCCACTCGCCATCGCGTTGCTCGCCGGCGCCTGGCTGTGGCAACCGCCGCAGCCGGCATTCGCCGAAGAGGTCGCGCTGAACTATGCCGACATGCTCACGCTGCGCGACCGCATCATGGTCGACGACGACGTGGTACGCCTGGGCGATCTGTTCCAGGAGCAGCTCAGCGACGGCGACGTCGCGGTGGCGCAGGCGCCGAAGGCCGGCCAGACGCTGACGCTCGACTCACGCTTCCTGCAGCAGGTGGCGCGCGCCTACCGCCTGTCATGGAAGCCGTCGAAATACCAGAAAATCACGGTCGGCCGCATGAGCCAGCGCGTCACCGCCCCGATGGTGCGCGATGCCATCGCCGCCGCGGTGCAGGAGCGCATGGGCACCTCCAGTGATCTCGACATCGCGGTCGACGGCGGCGACCTGGAGCTCGACCTGCCGACCGACGTCGAGAACTCGGTTTCGGTCAGCGCGATCAACTTCAACCCGAGCTCCAACCGCTTCGCTGCGGTCCTGGTGGCGCCGGCCGATGGCCCGCCGGTGATCCAGCGCAACGTGTTCGGCACCGTCTACGAGATGGCGCAGATCCCGGTGCCGAAGCGCCTGATCAGCGCCGGCGACGTCATCGCCGCCGACGACCTGGAATGGCAGCCGGTACACCTGGCGCGCCTCTCCGGCAACAGCCTGACCGACGCCGAGCAGCTGGTCGGCCGCATGGCCAAGCGGCCGCTCAAGGCCGGGCAGATCCTGCGTCAGAGCGACGTCGCTGTCTCGCCCGTGATCCACAAGAACGATTTGATCCGCCTGGTGGTGAAGACCGGACAGATGACCCTGAGCGTGCAGGGCAAGGCCCTGCAGGATGCGGCAATGGGCCAGAGCGTGCGCGTCATGAACGTCAACAGCAATCGCCAGCTCACCGGCACCGTGATCGACGGCGGGACTGTCGCCATCGGCTTCGATGCCGTGGCGATCAACTGAGGAAAACACCATGTCCAGGAAATATCTCAAGATCGCCGCCACGGCTGGCCTGTCGCTCAGCGTGATCGGCTGCGGCAACACCCTCGAGCGCATCGCGCGCGTCGGCCAGGAACCGCAGATGTCGGCGATCGAGAACCCCAAGGCTTCCGAACTCTACCAGCCGGTCAGCCTGCCGATGCCGGACCCGCTGACCGACTCGCGCCAGCCGGCCTCATTGTGGCGCCAGGGCTCGCGCGCCTTCTTCAAGGACCAGCGCGCCGGCCGGGTCGGCGACATCCTCACCGTCGTGATCGAGATCGACGACGAGGCCCAGCTCGACAACTCGACCTCGCGCACCCGCAGCGCCGACGAGAGCGCCGGCCTCGACAACCTCTTGGGCTACGAGAGCCGCATCAACAACATCTTCGACGGCGATGCCATTCCCGGCGACCTGGCGAACGCCGACAGCGACAGCTCCAGCACCGGCAACGGCACGACCCAGCGCGAGGAGGAGATCGACCTGCGCATGGCCGCCGTCATCACCCAGATCATGCCCAACGGCAACCTTGTGATCCAGGGCAGCCAGCAGGTGCGCGTCAACTACGAACTGCGCGACCTGTCGGTGAAGGGCGTGATCCGGCCGGAAGACATCACCTCGCTCAACGAGGTCCCGTACGACAAGATCGCCGAAGCCCGCATCGCCTACGGTGGCGAAGGCACCATCAGCGACCTGCAGCAGCCGCGCTACGGCCAGCAGGTGTTCGACATCCTGTTCCCCTTCTAAGAAATCACGCGACACCTCGCGTCCCCAGTTTCCTGACGGCAACTCAAACCCCGCTGCGCAAGCAGCGGGGTATTTTTTGCTGAGTTGTCGTTGCTGCGCCTCCGACGTCATTCCCGATTTTGAAACGAATGTAGCTGAGTTGCGAGAAAAAATTTATAGACACACCCGTCTAGGTTGGTGTTTGAATTTTGATCAGTCAATTTCATCAGGGCCAAGCAATGCGTTCAGCCGTCATACTAGGTGCAGCTTTTGCCGTGTTTACGAGCGCAAGCGCCATCGCAGAAAACGCAGAGGAACGGTTGGCTTTCGACACCGAAAGGCTGGCCGACTACACCTACGGCTTGGCATTCTGGACGTTCGGTTTGGTATTGGTGGCGACGATCCAGGCCATATTTTTCTTCTGGCAACTGCGCGTCATGCAAACAACTCTTGCGGACTCTAAGAAGATTGCTGAGGCCACCGTCCGGAGCGCGAATGCCACCACTGAAACTGTTGAATCTTTCAGGGTGAAGGAACGCGCAAGGCTGCTAGCCGGAGACGCGACGATCAAAATTCACGCCAAGAAACTAGATGATGGACGTGTCCAGAGAATTTTGGACATCACGATACGTCTGCTCAACTATGGTGGAACTCCCGCCCGCGTCGGCAAGGGTCGTCTCCGCATTGTCGTTGATCAGGTCAACTTGCAAGAGAACCTTCCGCTGCGCGGAGTTGAGGGTGTGGCGGCGACGCAGGGCTACTATCAGATTCCAGTTCTGCCAAACGAGTGGGGCGCAGACCAAGCAAATAGCTGGGAGATCGTACAAACAAACGATGAATGGGAACGCATGTTTGCGGCACATCAAGATAGTCCAAAGATCTTTGCTGTTGGCAGTGTCACTTTCAGGGATGTGTTCGATCAAATACGAACGTTCGTTTATGCCCTGAAGTACACGGGCGGGCGTTTCGTTCCCACTCGTGGGACCACTTACAACAGAGAGTATGATGGTCTTTACGAGCCCGAAGATGATGGAGTCGACTAGTCTGACGTTGGGGCGCCGCCGCGCGAGGTCCAGCGTGCTGCCCCCGCCCGATGCCGTCGGCGACCTTTGATTCT
>DATEOK010000428.1:0-8427 GCA_035274225.1 Dongiaceae bacterium | reverse complement strand
CCTGCGCGAGGAGAAGACCCAGATCATCCTCTCCAACACCTATCACCTGATGCTCCAGCCGGGCGCCGACCTGGTGGCGAAGATGGGCGGCTTGCACCGCTTCATGGGCTGGGACGGCCCGATGCTGACCGATTCCGGCGGCTTTCAGATCTTCAGCCTCGGCCACGGCTCGGTCGCCGACGAGATTAAGGGCCGGCGCGACATCGCGCGGCCCAAGACCTTGCTCAAGATCAGCGAAAAGGGCGCGGCCTTCCGCTCCTACATCGACGGCAGCAAGCACCTGCTGACGCCGGAAGGCTCGATCGACATCCAGCGCAAGCTCGGCGCCGACCTCATCGTCACCTTCGACGAATGTACGCCCTATCATTCCGACCGCAAATACACCGAGCGCTCGCTGCACCTCAGCAACCGCTGGGCCGACCGCTGCCTGGCGGAGTTCGACCGCGGCGCCAAGGGAACGCAGGCGCTGTACGGCATTCTGCAGGGCGGCGTGTACCGCGACCTGCGCCACGAGGCCGCCGCCTATGTCAACGACCGCCCGTTCTTCGGCAACGCCGTCGGCGGTACCCTCGGCGCGAACAGCGCCCAGATGGACGAGGTGGTCAGCTACGCGATGGAGACGTTGAATCGCACGCGGCCGACCCATCTGCTCGGCATCGGCGGCTTCCGCGACATCTTCGCCGGCGTCGCACAGGGCATCGACACCTTCGACTGCGTCAGCCCGACCCGCATCGCGCGCCACGGCGCCGCGCTGATGCCGGGCGTGAAGGGCGAGCGCGTCAACCTCAAGAACGCCCGCTTCAAGGACGATGCCGCGCCGGTCGACGAGACTTGCGACTGCTATTGCTGCCGTAACTTCTCGCGCGCCTACGTGCATCACCTGATCAAGGCGGAGGAGCTGCTTGGCATGCAGCTCTTGACGCAGCACAACATCAACGTGATGAACCGCCTGATGCGCGAGGTGCAGGCGGCGATCCCGGAGGGCCGGCTGGACGACTTGCGCAAGCGCTGGGTCGCCGACTAGCTAGCCGGATTTGCGATGCGGTTGCGGCCGGACGTCGCGCAATCCTGATCAGCGTGCCGATGTTGCCGTGGCGCGACCAACACGGCCGGGCGACGAGTGGTTGACGTCCAGGATGCGGTGCGAATCCGCCAGTCCCAGGATACGTCCCAGCGTTGCGGAGCCCTTGCGTGGTAGCATCGAGTTCACAGGGCCGCGCAACGAGCTGGATTATCTGGCAAACCGCAATCTGGCACCAATGGACCGCGTGGCTGCTAGATTGAATTCCGATTTCCCAGCAAGTTCGGTGTCCTCGGCGTCGTGCTGGCGTCTTCGTTCTCAGAGGGAACCTGTGATGAGTAACCTTGGTAAATACCGTCATCATCTGCCTCAGTGCGATGGCAAGCTGTTCCTGACCGATGGCGGTATCGAAACCACCTTGATCTTCCTCGAGGGGCTGGAGCTGCCGCACTTCGCCGCGTTCGACCTGCTGCGCGATCGCGCCGGCTGGGACGCGCTGCGCAAATACTACGAGCGTTATCTTGCCATCGCCGTCGCCAATCGCGTCGGCTTCGTGCTGGAAAGCGCGACCTGGCGCGCCAGCGCCGATTGGGGCGCCAAGCTCGGCTATTCCAAGGAAGCGCTGGCACATGCCAACCGCGACTGCATCGCGCTGCTGGCGGAGTTGCGCAAGAAATACGAATCGCACGCGACGCCGCTGGTGATCAGCGGCTGCCTCGGCCCGCGCGGCGACGGCTACGACCCCGGCGCGCTGATGAGCATCGAGGAAGCGCAGGACTATCACGCCGAACAGATCGCGGTGCTCGCCGACACCGAGGCGGACATGGTCGCCGCCTTCACCATGAACAACGTCAACGAGGCGATCGGCCTCACGCTCGCGGCCGTGGCGGCGAAGATGCCGGTCGCCATCTCCTTCACGGTCGAGACCGACGGCAGGCTGCCGACCGGGCAGAGCCTGCAGGCCGCGATCGAGGAGGTCGACGGCGCCACCGCCTCTGCGCCGGCCTACTACATGGTCAACTGCGCGCATCCGACTCATTTCGACAGCGTCGTCACCAAGGGTGCATGGCGCGACCGAATTGGCGGCCTGCGCGCCAACGCCTCGGCCAGGAGCCACGCCGAACTCAACGCATCGACCGAGCTCGATTCCGGCAACCCGCGCGAGTTCGGCGCGCAGAATCGCGAACTGCGCAAGCTGTTGCCCAAGGTCACCGTGCTGGGTGGCTGCTGCGGCACCGACCACCGCCACGTCGAGGCGATCTGCGCGGCGTGCCTGGCGGCATAATACCCGCCGTGACGTCAAATCTATGTCCGCATCGATCCAATCGATTTGCCCCGGCGCGGACGGCTATGCCAGGATCGTGACAGTTTTCTGACATCTCCTGCCGCCGATCGGATTCCTTTGTGACCCTTTCCCTTGGATGGACCCTGCTCGTCCTGCTGGCGGCGGTGATGCATGCCGCCTGGAACGTGCTGGTGAAGTCCGGCAACGATGCCCTGGTCAACATGACCTTGATCATGGCCGCCGGCGGCCTGATCGCGCTCGCCTTCACCCCGTTCGTCAACTTCCCCGATCCGGAAAGCTGGGTCTTCCTATTGGGCTCCGTGCTGACGCATCTCGGCTACTACGCCTTCCTGCTGTTCGGCTACCGCTATGGCGACCTGTCACTGGTCTATCCGACCGCGCGCGGCTCGGCGCCGCTGCTGGTGGCCGTCAGCTCCTGGGCGTTCGTGGGAGAAGCCCTGTCGACCATGGAGATGCTGGGCGTGGCGGCGATCTCCGCCGGCATCTTCAGCCTCGCCATCGACCGCGCGCATGACCGCGAGCACAAGTGGCGGCCGGTGATCTTCGGACTGCTCACCGGCCTCACCATCATGGGCTACACCCTGTGCGACGGGCAGGGCGTGCGCGTCGCCGGCGACAAATACGGCTACATCGTCTGGCTGTTCGTTCTCGATTCGCCGCTGGTGCTGATCGTTTGCGCGTATCTGCGCGGCCGCGCGCTGCTGCCGCGGGTCCTGCAGAACTGGAAGGTCGGCGCGATCGGCGGGGCGCTGTCGATGGCGGCCTACGGCATCGCGATCTATGCCATGAGCCAGGCCTTCATGGCGCAGGTGGCGGCGCTGCGCGAGACCAGCGTGATCTTTGCGGCGATCTTCAGCGCCTTCATCCTGAAGGAGCGCTTCCACCCCCGCCGCTACCTGGCCATCGCCATGGTCGCGTTGGGGGCGGTGCTACTGCACTAGTCCTGATGTTAGTCGCATCTTCTGCGCCGAACCGGTGGCCACTTCGGCGGAAAATGCTCCGGGCTACTCGGCGAACTTGACGCTCTTGATCTTGTCGCCCTGTTTCAGCGCGTGCATGGCGTCGAGACCGTCGGTGATCTTGCCGAACACGGTGTGATTGTTGTCGAGGTGCGGCTGCGGCTCCAGCACCAGGAAGAACTGCGAGCCACCGGTGTCGCGGCCGGCATGCGCCATGGACAGCGCGCCTTCGACATGGCGATGCGGGTTGCCCTTCAGCTCGCACGCGATCTGCCAGCCCGGGCCGCCGGTGCCGGTGCCGCTGGGGCAGCCGCCCTGGGCGACGAAGCCTGGGATAACGCGGTGGAACTTCAGCCCGTCGTAGAAGCCGTCCTTGGCCAGGGTATAGAAGTTGGCGACGGTGTTGGGCGCCACGTCGGGGTAGAACTCGATCGTGATGTCGCCCTTGTCGGTCGACATCACCGCCTTGGTGAGGGTCTTCAGTTTGTCCGGCGCGATGTCGTGGACCTTGAGCTTGGCCATGATGGTCTCCTGTTGAGGTATGGGTCTTGGTAGCGGCGCCCGCCGCCGGAGTCTAGCGCCGGATCAAGGGCCTGAATTCAGCGACCAGGTCATCGTACAGCTTGCGCTTGAAGGGCACGATCAGGTTCGGCACTTCCTCGAGGTCGGCCCAGCGCCACGAGGAGAATTCAGGCTCCTCGGTCGCGATGTTGATGTCGCGGTCAGTGCCGATGAAGCGGAACGCGAACCATTTCTGGCGCTGGCCGCGGAACCTGCCCTTCCACAGCTGCGGCACCAACTCGGCCGGCAGGTCGTAGTGCAGCCAGTCCCTGCTCTCGCCGATGAAGCGGGCGCGATCGGTGCCGATCTCCTCCTTCATCTCGCGCCACGCGGCCTGCAGCGGCTCCTCGCGCTTGTCGATGCCGCCCTGTGGCATCTGCCAGGCCGGGCCGGGATTGTCGATGCGTTGCGCCACGAACACCTGGCCCTTCTGGTTGACCAGCATGATACCGACGCCCGGCCGGTACGGCAGCTGGGCGATCTGATCTGCGGTTGGCGGCGTGTTCGGGTATTTCATTGAACGACGATTCAAAGGAGACCGGTGCGTCTACTCTTCAACCAGGGCGGTCACCGGCACAAGTGAAATTTCATCGCGGCCGACCAGCGCGCGCCGCCAGGCCGGGAACAGGGTTGCCGCGCTGGTCGAGTCGACGACGCCCAACGCCGCGCCGCGGCGCTGCGCCAGTCCCATGACCGACCCGACGGCGCGGCCGATGACGGTTTGCGTCGCGTCGCCGACGATCGTTTCATCCGCTGCAATGGTCAGCGGCGCGGTCACCGGCAGTCCGACGACCGCAAGGCCAAGGTCTTGTGCGTGCTTCAGGACCGGCTGCAACGCAGCGGCGTCCGCCAGGAAGGCTTCGCCGCCGCTGACTGCAATTCCGGCCGCCAGCGGCGCGCGCACCAGCAGCGCATCGAGACGGCTCAGATTCTCCTGCGGAGTCCGTTCGATCGCGAGGCCGTCTGCGCCCGCCGTCTGGTCGAGCGGCAGGTCGAGCAACGCTTCGTGGCCATAGGCACGGGCGGCCATGATCCACGCCGACAGGTCCGGCGCGTCGGCGGCGAAGCTCAGGCTGGTCTCAGCCGGCGTCCCGGTAATCGCGCGCACGGTGTCGACCCGGTCGCGGCCAAGGCCGGTGATGAGGAGCGCGACACGCGGCGCCTGGGGCGAGACCGCGCTTGGCCGCCCGAATCGCCGCCAGGCCGGCAGGCTCCCGTCGCCTTCTTCCAGCGCGGCGCTCGGATCGGGGGGATATTTGGCCAGCAGGTCGGTCGGGGAGAGATCCTCCTCGATCGCGAAGCCGACCGAGCTTTCCTTGGCAACCGGCGCGGCCGGCATGGATTGCAACTGCGTGCCGCCGGCGGCCGTGCCGGGCTGCTGCATCTGCGGCACCGTGCTGCCGGGCAGGCTGACGGTGGCACTGCCGTCCGCCCCGTACTCGCCGCTCAAGGCGAGATAGGCGATTGCTCCGGCAATGAAGACGATGAGCAGGCACACCACAAGAAAACCGGGGCCGCCGAACAGCCCGAAGATGGACTGTGGCGACCCCGGTGAACGCAACGGACGCGTGCCCGCTATTTCGCCGCTTGCTTCTGCAGCAGCGACAGGCCGGTCAGCAGGTCGAGCGCGCGCGCCAGCTGGAAGTCCTCGGACGGACGGGCGATCTGCTGCCGCTCCGAGCCGACGAAGGCTTCCTTGTCTTCCGGCTTGGTCTCTTCCTTTTTCGCGGCGTTGTCCGCCGGCTTCTCGGCCGGCGCCTCGACGCCCTGGGTCTCCGCCGGCAGCTGCTCCGAGTTCTCCTTGTCGTCCGGGTTGGACAGCGCGCCGCGCAGGTCGGCCTCGTGGGTGCCGCGCTCCGGTCCCAAGGCTTCGATCTTGGCCTGCTGCACCTCGATGTCCGGCTCGATGCCCTTGGCCTGGATCGAGCGGCCCGACGGCGTGTAGTAGCGCGCGGTGGTGAGGCGGATGGCGCCGTGGTTCGGGATCGGGATGATCGACTGCACCGAGCCCTTGCCGAACGACTTGGTGCCCAGCACGATCGCGCGGTGCTGATCCTGCAGCGCGCCGGACACGATCTCCGAGGCCGAGGCCGAGCCGCCGTTGATCAGGATCACGATCGGCTTGCCGTCCATCAGGTCGCCGGCTTCGGCGTTCCAGCGCTGCGCTTCCTCGCTCTTGCGCCCGCGGGTGGAGACGATCTCGCCCTTGTCCATGAAATCGTCGCAGACCGCGATCGCCTGGTCGAGCAGGCCACCCGGGTTGTTGCGCAAATCGAGCACCAGGCCCTGCATCTGGCCCTTGGTCGCTTCCTTCAGCTTGGCAACGGCCTCTCTGAGGCCGCTGTCGGTCTTTTCGCTGAAGCTCGAGATGCGGACGTAGCCGATGTTGCTGCTCTCCAGCTCCCAGCGCACCGACTTGACCGCGATCACGGCGCGCTTCAGCGTCACGTCGAACGGATCCTGGCTGCCGCGGATGACGGTGATCTTGATCGAGGAGCCGATCTCGCCGCGCATCTTCTCGACCGCCTCGTTCAGGCTGAGGCCCATGATCGGCTGGCCGTCGAGCGCGGAGATGAGGTCGCCGGGTTGCAACCCGGCTTCGGCGGCGGGCGTGCCGTCCATCGGCGACACCACCTTGATCAGGCCGTCTTCCATGGTGACTTCGATGCCAAGGCCGCCGAACTCGCCCTTGGTCTGGACCTGCATGTCGCCGAAGTCTTTCTGGTTCAGGTAGCTCGAATGCGGATCGAGCGAGGTCAGCATGCCGTTGACCGCGGCCTCGATCAGTTTCTCGTCGTCCGCGGGCTCGACGTAGTTGTCGCGGATACGCTCGAACACCTCGCCGAACAGGTTGAGCTGCTCATAGGTGTTGGAGGACGAGGCGGCCTGCGCCTTGACACCCGAGGCATGGAACGCGACGCCGCCGATGGTGATGCCGGCGACCAGGGCGGTTGCGGCGAGAAGTGAGGTTCGGAACATTCGCTTAGCGACCTTCTGTGAAGTGCGAGAGTTCTGCCTGCTGGCAGTATCCTGGGGCGGCCTTAACCGATCATTTAAACCAGGGGGCCGGGTCGAACGGCTGTCCGCTGCGACGCAGTTCGACATACAGCTGGGGGTGGCCTTGCGCAGTGTCAATCATGGCGCCCACAGGCTCGCCGGCCTTCAACCATTGTCCGACCACAACGTCAACATGGGCAAGGCCAGCCAGCACCGTATGATAGCCGCCGCGGTGCTCGATGATCAATATTTGCCCATAGGACCTGAATGGCCCTTCGAACACGATTTGGCCATCGAAAGGGGTGACGACCTGGGCGCCGGACCGGGTGGCGATGACCAGGCCCTTGCCCTCGCCGAACGCGTCGGTCTTCTGCCCAAATTTCGCCGCAATCTCCCCCCGCGCCGGCTGGATCAGACCACCCATCTGCTTGGGGAAGGCCGGCAGGTCGGCCGGTGGCGGCTGCAGCCGGATGGTGGGCGGCGCGGCGCGCTGGACCTGCGCCACCTGCTCGCCGGTTCCGGCCGGAGGCTCCGCCGCCTGGGTTTGCTCGGCTGCTTCCTGCTGTTCGGCGGCCTCCTGTGCGGCAGCCTGTTCGGCCTCCTGCTTGGCGGCTTCCTTCCTGGCCGCTTCTGCCTCCGCGGCCTGTTGCCGCGCTTCTTCCTCCGCCCGCGCCGCCTCCAGCCGCTCGAGCAGCTCCTTGAGGCTGTCCGCCTGCTCGGCCAGCTGGACCTGCCGCTTCTTCTGGTCAGCGCTTTGCGCCAGGGTCGCTTCCTGCAGCTTGGCCTTTTCCTTGAGCAGGCTGGCGAGGTTCTGGTTCTCCTGCGCCAGACGGTCGACCGAGGCGGCCAGCTCCTCCTGGCGGGCGGCGGCCACCTCGCGCAGCTCCTGCACCTCGGTCAGGTCGGTCTGCAACTGCTTGGCGCGGTCATCGAGCGCCCGGGTCGCCGCCGCCATCAAGGTCGCGGCGCGCGCCTCGTCGACCGGGGTGCGGTCGGATAGGAATGCCGCCTGCGGCGGCCGCAGCGACAGCCGCTCCAGCGCAATCAGGGTCGCGCTCAGCTGCGCGCGCTTCTGGTCGAGATCGGCGGCCTTGGTCTGCTCGCGCGCCGACAACTCAGCCAGCTCCTGCTCCAGCTCGGTCGCTTCGGTTTCGGCGTCCTGCACCTCCGCGGCGGAACGGACCAGCTGCTGTTGCAGGCGCGAGACATCCTTGGCGAGGCTGTCCGCCTTCTGCTTCAGCTCGCCGGCCTCGATCTTGCCCTGGTCGATCTGCTCCTGGATCTGCTCCAGATCTTCGCTGGACTGCGCCCACGCAACACCGTGACCGAGCGATATGATCGCTGCGAACACGAACGCAACGACGATGCCTGACACCCCCTCCCCCGAATTGGGGGAGGGTAGGGAGGGGGAAGCCGCGCCTCGATGGCGGACGATCATCGCTCGCTTCCCCCACCCCGACCCTCCCCCAATTCGGGGGAGGGGGAATTGAAGCAAGCGAGATACTTCATCAAGCCGTGGCACGGGCGCGCGCATCCTCGCGTGGCACCAGCAATGAGTGGCCGGTCATGGTCGCGGGCTTAGG
>DATEOK010000427.1:0-2565 GCA_035274225.1 Dongiaceae bacterium | reverse complement strand
GCATGCGCCTCGAGGATCTGGTTGCGGGTGAGGGAAGGCACCCGGCCGGTGAGCGGCTTCAACGCCTCCACCATGCCGCTCTCCCAATCGATCAGCGTGCCGTAGCAATCGAAGGTGAGGGCTTTGAACTGGCTGAGCTTCATCGTGGTCTTTCCTTAGGCTTTCTCGGCGGCGAAGTAGATAAAGAGCGGCAGGTGCCGGCGCAACCGCGCAAAGCGTGGATTGGCCGCGGCCATCGCTTCAGTCGGCCTCGGCTCCTGGATCTTGAGAATGCGGAAACCAGCGGCGATGAGACCGTTGATGTATGTCTCCAGGCGATGGGGGAAGCGCGGCATGGCGAACAGATCGCCGGCCTCCTCTGGCGCCGCGGAAAAGCGCCAGCGGTCGATATAGATTTCATCGGAAAAATACTCGCCCACTTGGAACCCGATTTCTTCGCCAGCCTCGTTGCGGATCCATTTCTGCGCTGGCGTCACGAAGCAGGGGTGCAGCACGCTGAAATAGAGGCGGCCGCCAAGCCGCAGCACACGGTATGCCTCACGCGCCGCGCCTTCGAAATCGGGGCCGTCCATCAGCGCCATGGTCGAGACCGCGAGATCGAAGCTGGCGGCGCCGAAGGCCGAGAGATCGGAGAACGACGTTTCGCGGTAGGAGATGCCCAGCGGTTCTTGCGCCTCCGCGGCGAGGGCCGCCGCGATCATCTTGCGCGAGACGTCGACGCCGGTCAGTCGTGCGCCGCGCCGCGTGAACTCCCGCGTGTTGCGGCCTTCGCCGCAGCCGAGATCGATGACGGCCTTTCCCGCCATCTCCGGCAGGAAGGCCAGGAACATCGGATTGTTGAACTCTTCGCGATAGCGGTCCCAGCCGGCGCGGACGTGACGGATCCAAAGGTCTGCATTCTCGTCCCAGGCGCGGCCGACTTCCGCGTCGGTCCGCATCGCGTCACCGCTAAGACGCTCCATCGCCATGGGTTCGCCTCCAAGATGCGCGCAGCAAGATCGGTGGCGCGGAATAGCTGACGCCAGTCCGCCGCGTCAACCGCGTGTCAGCTTGACCGGGTCTAGTGCTGGGCCGCGCCCGGTGGCGGGCCGCCTTCGAAATAGACCGTGGCGCCTGCGATCGCACCGCTCGCCGGCATGAACGTGTACATCCGGACCAGTCCCGGGCCGACCGCGACGAAGCTGTGCGGGGTGCCGGCCGGAATGGCAATGGTGTGGTCGGCGTGAACCTGGAAGCGTTCGTCGCCGAGCCGGAAGTCCAGCGTGCCCTCGAGCACGATGAAGACCTCGTCGGCATCCTTGTGAGCATGCAGCGGTGCGCCGGCGCCGGGTTCCAGGATGCTGAAGCCGGCAACGCAATTCAGCCCCTGGTCACGGCCGGCCAGCACGAAGTTGCGATAGCCGGGACGCCAGGGGATTTCCCTGGCATTGGTGTTGGCGATCACGGGCATCGGCGCCTCCATCGACGGCGATCTTCACTCTAGTGCCAAATGGGGCGAAATGCGCGCTAGCGCTTTGCCTCGTCCTGCTTCGCCTGTACCCAGGCGGCTTCCATCTCGTCCAGCGTGCTGCCGGCCGGCTCTTTGCCTTGCGCGGCCAGCACTTCCTCGACCCGGCGGAAGCGGCGCTCGAACTTGCGGTTGGCGGCGCGTAACGCAGTCTCGCTGTCGACCTCCAGGTGCCGCGCCAGGTTCACCACCGCGAACAGCAGGTCGCCGATTTCCTCGGCGATGGAATCCTTTGGCGCCTTTTCTTCGAGCGCCGTGCGGATCTCGGCGGTCTCCTCGGCGATCTTGTCCAGCACCTGGGCCGGCTCCGGCCAGTCGAACCCGACCCGGGCGGCGCGGTTTTGCAGCTTCACGGCGCGGGTGAGGGCAGGCAGGCCGCCCGTCACGCCGTCCAGGGCGCTCGGCTTCTCGCCCCTGGCGGCGGCGGCGGCGGCGCGCTCCTCGGCCTTCTGGCGTTCCCAGGCATGGGTTTGTTCGGCGGCATCGGCGATCGCGAGGTCGCCGAAGACGTGCGGGTGGCGCTTGATCATCTTGTCGTTCAGGGCCGCGAGCACGTCGGCCATGGTGAAGGTGCCGGCCTCGCGCGCCATCTGGGCATAGAACACCGCCTGGAACAGCAGGTCACCCAGCTCGCCCTTGAGGCCCTCCATGTCGTCCTGCTCGATCGCGTCGGCGACCTCGTAGGCTTCCTCGATCGTATGCGGGACGATGGTGCGGAAGCTCTGATCGAGGTCCCAGGGGCAGCCGCCATTGGGGTCTCGAAGCTTCGCCATGATGGCCAGAAGCTTCGAAAACGCAGCGGATGCACGATCGCAGTTGGTATCGTCAAGCATTTGATAAGCCTTCGTTTGCCGTATCGATGATTCGCATAATGTATATTATGGAAAACATCTCATGTTTCCGATACGAGCGAATCGTTGCGCAGCCAATGGATAATTGTAAAATGGAACAAAATGGCAACTATCATTTGTGCCGCGATGTCATGTCAAACCTTCGATGCCGTCGACCATATCCGAGGCGCTTGGCGAATTCAGCCGTCGCGATCGGCCATGCGTGCC
>DATEOK010000426.1:0-14595 GCA_035274225.1 Dongiaceae bacterium | reverse complement strand
AAACCCCGTAAAAACAAAGGGGCGGGATGATCCCGCCCCTTCAAATCCGAGCCCTGCGCCCTTATGTCAGACCGGTCGTACCTCGACCACTTCCGGCACGTAATGGCGCAGCATGTTCTCGATCCCCATCTTCAAGGTCGCGGTGGAAGACGGGCAGCCCGAGCATGAGCCCTGCATGTGCAGATACACCACGCCATCCTCGAATGAATGGAAAATGATGTCCCCGCCATCCTGGGCAACCGCAGGGCGGACGCGGGTATCCAGCAGCTCCTTGATCTGCGCGACGATCTCGTCGTCTTCATCGCCGCCGGCCGACGCGCTATCGTCGGATAGAACGACCGGCCGATTCGAGGAGAAATGCTCCATGATCAGGCCGAGGATCTGTGGCTTTAGGACCGGCCAATCCTTCTGGTCGGTCTTGGTGACGGTGATAAAATCGCTGCCGAGGAAAATGCGCGCCACACCATCGATGCGGAACAGGCTTTCGGCCAGCGGCGAGCGCGCGGCCTTGTCGGCGGCGTCGAAGTCGGCGGTGCCGCGCTCCATCACCATGCGGCCCGGCAGGAACTTCAGCGTGGCCGGATTCGGGGTCTCTTCGGTCTGGATGAACATCCTGGTCTCCAGGGATAAAGCGGCATCCGGACAGCGGATGTCGGGTCTTGGTCGGAACATGGGGGAAGGCTTGACCCGCTTCAACCCCAAACTCATCATGGGCTTATGAATCAACCCTTTGGCACCGGTCCAGCGCCTATCCTGCCGCCCCTGATCGACGGGGAATTGCGGCTGGACAATCCGGCGATCGACCGCGCCTTCCGCTGGCTGCTGCGCGACGGCCGCCAGCAGCCGACCAGCGGCGAATTGCTGCAGGGCTTCTGCCGGGAGCTGAGCGAGGGCGGCTTCCCCCTGATGCGCGCCTTCGTGGCCAAGCCGACCTTGCATCCGCAGATTGCCTCCATCGCCTATCGCTGGTCGCGCGTCCAGCCGGTGGTCGAGGCTTTCACCCGCGAGCACGACATCTGGCAGAGCGACCAGTATCTGCGCAGCCCGATGGCGCTGATCTATGCCGGCGAGCCGATGATCCGCCGCCGCCTGTTCGGCCCCGACCTCCGGCTCGATTTCCCGATCCTCGAGGACCTGCTGGCCGAAGGCGCGACCGACTACGCGATTTTCGGCCTCCGGCGCGGCGACGGCAGGCCGCTCGCGGTGATCTCGATCGCGACGGATGCGCCGGGCGGTTTCAGCGACGAGCAGTTCACCGGCTTCCAGTCGCTGCTGCCGCTGCTGTCGCTGATCGTCGAAGCGATCGAAACCCGGCTGACGGCAAAGTCGCTGCTGGAGATCTATCTCGGCGCCGATGCCGGCCGTCGGGTGATGGGGGGCCTCATCCGGCGCGGCGAAAGCGTCACCATCGCCGCCGCGATCTGGCAATGCGACCTGCGCGACTTCACCGCGATGAGCAACCAGCTGCCGCGCGACGAGGTGCTGGCGATCCTCAACGACTATTTCGACGCGGTCACCAGACCCGTGCTGGCGCACGGGGGGGAGATCCTGAAATTCATCGGCGATTCCGTGCTCGCGATCTTCCCGATGAAGGACGACCTCGACCGCGACGACAAGTGCCGCGTCGCGCTGACCGCGGCGGAGGAAGCGCTCGAGGCCATGCGCGACGTCAACGAGCTGCGTGCCAGCGCCGGCAAGGCGCCGCTCGGCGTCGGCATCGGCCTGCACGCCGGCTCCGTCAGCTACGGCAACATCGGCTCGCAGACCCGGCTCGATTTCACCGTGATCGGGCCGGCGGTCAACCTCGCCGCGCGCATCACCGGTCTGTGCCGCCCGCTGAACCAGCGCCTGCTCGCCTCGAAGGCCTTTGCCTCGCCCTGCGGCAGCAAGCTGGTGCCCCTCGGCCACTATCCTATGCACGGCTTCGACCAGCCGCAGGAAGTGTTTGGGCTGCCGGAGGAGTAGTCAGATCGGCGTTGACGCTTTGGTTTCGCTTCGCCATCCTTGACCGCGATGGGGATGGGGTCCCCCGAGAACCGCCGCAGAGGCTGATGACTCCTGCCAGCGTGCTTGGCTCACGTGGCGGGAGCGTGTCTGCAACCCGCCGTCCGGCGGGTTTTTTCATGCTGGAAATGCAACGAAGGAAAAAGGAGCAGACATGTCTGCTGCAATTGCTGTGTGGGTGGCTGTGGGCAGCGCCATTGGTGGGGTGGCGCGCTATTGGTGTTCGGGCCTGATCGCGCGCTACATCGGAGAGACGTTCCCCTGGGGCACGCTCATCGTCAACGTCTCGGGCTCATTGGTCATCGGCTTCATCGCGACAGTCTCCGGCGTCGACGGACGTTTCCTCATTCCGCCCGAAGCGCGCCAGTTCATGATGGTGGGCATCCTCGGCGGGTACACCACTTTCTCCTCGTTCAGCCTGCAGACCCTTACCTTGACGCGCGATGGCGAATGGCTGCTCGCCGGTGCCAACGTCGTGGGTTCGGTGGTGCTGTGCTTGATCGCGGTGTGGGTCGGGCACATGCTTGCGGTCACGGTCAATCGATAGGAGGCAGCGATGCTGGTTCCCAAGGATGCGATGCTGCTGCGGATTTTCCTCGGTGAACGCGACAAGTCGGGTCATCGGCCGCTCTATGAGGAGATCGTTCTGAAGGCGCGCGCGGCGCATCTTGCCGGCGCCACGGTGCTGCGTGGGCCGATGGGCTTCGGCCATTCCAGCCGGCTGCACACGGCGAAGATCCTGCGCCTGTCGGAGGACCTGCCGATCGTGATCGAGATCGTCGACGCCGAGGACAAGATCCGCGCGTTCCTGGATCAGATCGAATCGATCATGGGAGCCGGCCTCGTGACGATCGAGCGCGTGCAGGTACTGCGCTACGGCACCAGCAAGCCGGCGGCGTAGCCGATCATGCGATGGTGACCACGACGTTGCCGATTGCCTTGCCGCTCTCGACCGCCTGGTGCGCCGCGACGATCCGCTCCAGCGGATAGGTCTCCGCGATGGCGTGCACCAGGGCCCCCTGCACCAGCGCCTGGTTGATGTCCTGGATCGATTGCCGGCGCGCCGCCTCGGGCAGGATGTAGACCAGCACCATCCGCACCGTGATGCCCTGGAACATCATCGCATAGAAGGGCAGCTTCGGCTCCATCACCGCGGAAGACGCATAGGTCGCGATCACGCCGTTGGTCTTGAGACAGGCGAGAGTGGTCGGCAGGTTGCCGCCGAACTCGACCTCGATCGCGCGGTCGGCGCCCTGGCCCTTGGTGATCTCCTTCACGCTCTGCGCGACGTCGTCGGTCTTGTAGTTGACGATGTGGTCGGCGCCGGCGGACTTGGCATGCGCGGCCTTGTCGGCGCCGCTCACAGTCGCGATCACCTTGGCGCCGCCCCAACGCGCGAGCTGGATGGCATAGTGCCCGACCGCCCCCGCGCCGCCGGTCACCAAAATGGTCTGGCCCGCCACCGGCCCGTCGGCGAACACGCAGCGATGTGCGGTCATCGCCGGGATGCCGAGGCACGTGCCGGCTTCATACGGCACGCCGTCCGGCAGGTGCGACGCCTGGAAGGCGGGGAGGGCGACGTATTCCGCCGCCGTGCCGAAGGCGCGCTGCCACTGCCCGTTCCACAGCCACACCCGCTCGCCGACACGCGCCGGATCGACGCCGGCGCCGATCGCCTCGATCACCCCCGCACCGTCGCTCTGCGGGATGACGCGCGGATAAGCCATCTTGGCCCGCAGGCCGGCGCGGGACTTCACGTCCGACGGATTGACGCCGGAAGCTTTGACGCGCACCAGCACGTCGCCCGGTCCTGGCGCCGGCATCGGCAGCTCCGCCACCTGGAGGACCTCGTCGGCGGGACCGTTGCGGTCGTAGAAGGCGGCTTTCATTTTCGCTTCACCGGCTCGTCGGCGCGTTCGCCATCCCAGTAGTCGAGCCGCTCCCCGTCGCGGAAGATTGCGCGGTCGAGCTTGCGCACCAGCACCTTGTTGGAATCGGGATAGACGCAGACGTCGCTCGGCTCGTGATCGCCGATCACGATATAGCGGAACGGCGCGTTCCCTTCGTTCACCAGGCAATGGCCGGCGCGCTGGCCGGCGGGAAAGCCGACGTAATCGCCGGCCTTGATGCGGTGCCGCTCCTCGCCGAGGCGGAGCGTTGCCTCGCCCTCGAGCGCGATCAGATGCTCTTCCTCGAGCAGGTGATAGTGGAACGGGACCGATTGCTTGCCGGGCGGCAGCTCTTCGTAGGCAATGCCGATCTTGCGGCCGTCCTTGCGGGTATCGGACAGCACGCGATAGCGCATGGCGAACCGCTCACTGTGGTGGTCGTCGGTCCACGGAATGCTGTCGATCGCGATCGGGCCACGCGGTTTTTCGGAATCGGTCATGCCTTGCTCCTGTCGAGCGGCAACCATAGCGCCAATCCCGAGGCAAGAAAAAGGCGCGGCGAGGTAAGTCGCCGCGCCCGCTGGCACGCCGATCGGGCCGGGGTTGGGCACGGCCCGGATGTCGCCCGAAACGGGACGCCCTAAGGGACTAGCCCTCACAGAATTCCCTAGGGAACGCGCAGCTTTAGGGGGACCGGTGGGCGATCCCCGGAGGGGTTACGCGGCAGCCGCCTGGAGAGATGCAGGCTGCCGCGTACTTTTTTTCGTCCCCTTCCGGGCGGAGCGGGAGTGGGGGTTACTCCGCCGCCGCGGAACTCTGCTCGGCCAGGCCCAGCCGCGCCGCCACGCCCGCGCCATAGGCAGGGTCGGCCTCATCGCCCATCTGGGCTCTCCTCCGCGGGCGATTGGGCTGGGAGCCAATATGACGACAAACCGAGCAATCGATCCAACGCATTGTTTTCATCAACTCAATCGACGAATTCGATCATAGGTGATGTCAGGCGGGGGTGGCCGGAACCTGATATCATCCGGCCGCGTTGCTGCCTCGCCCGATTGCCCTGCGCACCCAATCCAGGAGAGCCAAAATGACGCGTCTCACCGTCACCGCGATCATCCTCGGCATGACCTTACTGGCCGGCTGCTCGGTCTCGAAGGAAGGCGTCTCGATGTCCGAGAACAAGTGGGTCGACAACAACTGCACCGGCAACGGCTATCTCAAGAATCCGGAATGGTGCGCCGACGGCCTGCATGCCTCGATGGGCCCTTACACCGGTAAGTAGCGCGCCGACTAATCCCGCTTGAATCGGCCCGCCATTGATTAGGGCCGCCTGAAGCGGCCCGACGGAATCTCGGCGATGGCCGCGACCTCCACCAGCAGCGCGCGATCATAGAGCCGCGTGACCTCGACCGTCGTCGTCACCGGATAAGGCGCCGTGAAGAACGCGCGCCGGATGTCGCCGGCGGCGAGGAATGCTTCCATGTCGATGACGTAGTTGGTCATCGACAGGATGTCGCCCATCTCGCCGTCGACGCTGGCGAGGGCGCTGCGGATATTCTCCAGCACCTGGTGCAGCTGCGCGCGCATGTCGCCGGCGCCGACGATGCGGCCGTCGCGATCGAGCGCCACCTGGCCTTTCAGGTGAACGATGCGGCCATCGCCCTGGACCGCGATCTGCGAGAACGGTCCGAACGGTTGCCACAGGTCCGGTGGGTTGAAGGCGTCGACCACGCGTCACCTCACGCGATGCACTCGCCGCCGTCGATCACCAGCGCATGGCCGGTCATGTAGCTGGAGCGGTCGGAGGCGAGATAGAGGATGGATTCCGCGATCTCCTCGACGCTGGCCCAACGTCCCATCGGGATCTTGTCTTTCACGTATCCTTCAAGCGCGGCGCGTCCGCCCATCTGGCGCATGTAGGGATCATTGAACGGCGTATCGACCCAGCCGGGGCAGAGCGCGTTGACCCGGATGTTGTGCGGGCCGTAGTCCAGCGCCATCTGCTTGGTCATGGCGATCACCGCGGTCTTGCTGGTGATGTAGGCCAGCATGCCCTTGTCGAAGAACACGCCCGAGTTGGACGAGGTGTTGATGATGACGCCTTTGCCCTGGCGCTTCATGTGCGGCAACACCGCCTTGGCGGCAACGAAGTGGGCGCGCACGTTGGTGACGTAGCTTTTGTCGAGGCCGCTCGCCGGCACCTGCTCCAGCGTGCCTTCGACCTGGATGCCGGCGTGGTTGTGCAGGATGTCGATGTGGCCGAAGGATGTTGCCGCGAAGTCGACCAGCCGCTCGATGTCCGCATCCTTGGTGACGTCGAGCTGGCGCGCTTCGGCCCGGCCGCCGGCGTCGCGAATCCGCCGCGCGGTGTCCTCGGCGCGCTCGGCGACGATGTCGGTGGCAATGACGATGGCGCCCTCGCGGCCCATGATCTCCGCGCCGCCGCGTCCGATGCCGGAGCCGGCGGCGGTGACGATGGCGACGCGATCCTTGAGGATCATCCTTTGCTCCCTAGGCTTTCTTGGGCGTGTTCTTGCGCCGCAGCAGAAATTGCGCGCTGAACATCATGACCAGCGAGAACACCATGACGGCGGTGCCGATGGCATTGATCTCCGGCGTGACACCGCGGCGGATCGAGGCGAACACATAGATCGGCAGCGTGACGCGGCTGCCCGCGACGAAGGATGCGATCACGTAGTCGTCGAGGCTGAACGTGAAGCTCAGCAGGAAACCGGCGATCACCGCCGGCATCAGCTGTGGCAGCGTCACCTGCCGGAACGTGCCCCAGGGATCGGCATAAAGATCCATGGAAGCCTCGACAAGGCTGCGGTCCATGCCGGACAGGCGGGCCTTGACGATGACGATAACCAGCGCCATCGAAAACAGCGAATGGGCACAGATCAGCGAACCGAAGCCGAGCCCGAGCCGCGGCGCCGCCTGGGCGTCGCCCGACCAGAGCCCGAGCAGCACCGGATTGAGGAAATTGAACGAGGTCGACAGGGCGATCAGCGTCGCGATGCCGATCACGATGCCCGGCACCATGATGGCAACATAGGTGAGAGCGTCGAAGACCACGCGGACCGACGCCTTGGTCCGCGGCAACATCAGTGCCGCGGCAGTGCCGAACAGTGTGGCGATCACCGAGGACGTGAAGGCGACCAGCAGACTGTTCAGCAACGCCTCGATCACCAGCCGGTTGCCGGCCGCCGTCGCATACCATTGCACCGAGAAGCCATGGAAATCGCTGGCGCTGCGTCCGGCGCTGAAGCTGAACAGCGCGATGACGGCGAGCGGCGCGTAGAGGAAAAGGTAGACGGCGATGGCGTAGATGCGCATGCCCGTGCCTTCAGACCAGCGCCTGGTCGCGCATGCTTCGATTCTTCAGCGTAACGCGCAGATAGAGCGTGACGGTCACCAGCATGATGATGACCAGGCTGACGGCGACCGCCGAGCCGAACGGCCAGTTGCGCGATTGCAGGAAGAGATCGACCAGAGCGTTGCCGATGAAGAACACCTTGCCACCGCCGAGCAACGCGGGAATGAGGTATTCGCCCATCAGCAGGATGAAGACCAGCATGCAGCCGGTGACGGCGCCGGGCGCCGAGAGCGGCAGGGTGATCTGCAGGAACGTGCGTGCGGGCGAGGCGCCGAGATCGTCGGATGCCTCGAGCAGCCTCTTGTCGAGCCGCTCCAGGCTGACGAAGATCGGGAACACCATCAGCGGCAGATAGCCGTAGACGATTCCGACCAGCACGGCGAATGGCGTGTTGATGAGGCGGACGTCGGGAATTCCGATCATGTCCAGGAGCACCGGCAGGCCCTTGCCGCCGAGGATGAAGATCCAGGCGTAGGTGCGGATCAGGAAGCTGGTCCAGAACGGTACGATGACGAGGATCAGCAGCAGCAGCCGGTTGCGCGCGCTGACCTTGACCGCGAGGTAATAGGCGAGCGGATAGGCGGTCAGCAGGCAAAGCACGGTGCCGAGCGGCGCCAGGGTCAGCGTGTTGCGGAAAGCGGCCCAGCGCGCCGGAAGATTGGCGTATTGGGCGAGCGTGAAGGCAGCTTGGTAGCCGCCCGCTTCGGCGCGCTCGCCGAAGCTGAGAACCAGGACGACCAGGATCGGCATCACCAGGAGACCGAGGAAGACGGCGATGGACGGCGACATCAAGATGATCGCCGTCCAATCCCATTTCCTCGGTCCCTGCATGATCGAACCGATCCCCTCTCAGGCCGCCTTGAAGCGCGCCAGGATTTCTGCGCGCGCGGGGTTGACGAAGGTCGCCGCGGAGCCGAACTCCAGCGGCGACAGCAGTTCCGCCGCCGGATACATGATCGGGTCGTTCAGCATCTCTGGCGGCAGCAGCTTGTTGGTGCGGCTGTCGGTCGAGGGCTGGCCGTGGAATTGCACCTCGGTGGCATTCACCGCCGGGTCCAGCAGGAAGTTGATCAGCGCATAGCCGCCTTCGCGGTTGGGCGCGCTCTTCGGCACGGCGTAGAAATCGGTCCAGATCTCGCCGCCTTCCTTGCCGAGGACGTAGATGATCTCGGGAATGTCGCGGTGCAGCTGCTTGCCGTCACCCGTCCAGCAGATGCCGAGCCAGGCATCGCCGTTGCGGAATGCCGGCTGATAATCGCTGGTGATGGCGAAGAGATGCGGCTTGGCGGCCAGCAGCAGCTTCTCGGCGTCGGCCAGTTCCTTCTCGTCGTTCGAGTTGAAGGAGTAGCCGTAGTATTTCAGTGCATTGCCGATGGTGGTGAGCTGGTAGTCATGCACGGTCACGCGGCCGCTGTAGGTGCTCTGGGTCAGGTCCCAGAACTCCTTCCAGGTGGTCGGATTCTCCTTCACCTTCGCCGTGTTGACGGCGAAGCCGGTGGTGCCCCAGTCCTTGGCGGCGCCGTAGACGGTGCCGTCGACCGTCCCTTCCTTGATCAGGCGCTCGTCCTGGGCCGCGATGTCGTAGTTCGGGACCTTCTTCAGATCCAGCGGTTCGATCAGGCCGAGCGAGGCATGGGTCGAGACCGTGTAATTGGTCGGCACGAAGACGTCCCAGCCGGTGCCGCCCGCCTGCAGCTTCGCCAGGAACTCCTCGTTGGAGCCGAACACGCTGACCTCGACCGCGGCGCCGGTCATTTCGGTGAACTTCTCGAAATCCTTGGGGTCATGATAGTTCGGCCAGGTCGCGAGCGAGACCTTGTCGCCGATGCTGCCCGCGAAGGCGGGGCGCGGGCGCAGGCCCGGCACCGCCGTAGCCATGACTGCCATCGCGGTGCCGAGGCCGGTCACGCCGAGGAAATGCCTGCGCGATATCGAGCCCTTCTGATAACGGCGCAGTTGCCGGATGAACTCTTTACGCGGATCCATGGAATCCTCCTTGAGGTCGCTTGGTGACGGCGTTTCAGTCGAGCGCGTCGGCCGTCGTTGCGACGCGCGGGTTATCTCGTTGCTCAAGTCTCGTTGAGAGCCAGCGCCTGGCTGCCGCGCCAGCCGACGATCGCGGTGGCGCCGGGCTCAAGCCCTGCTGTCTCGACCGCTTTCGGCAGGCGTACCAGCAAATCGCCGAAGCCCTCCGCGCGCACCGAGAACTCGCTGTGATCGCCGAGGTAGATGCGGTTCAGAATGCGCGCCTCGGCCTTGTATTCGAGATCGCCGGGCGCGGCGCCTGGCCGGTAGAGGCCGATCACCTCGGGGCGCACGGCGATCACGCCGGTATCGCCGACTTTGAGCCGCGCACCGAGACGGCTGGAGGCTGCGCGCAGGATCGTGCCGCTGCCTATCCGTATCTCAGCGCCATCAGCGTCGCTCGTCACCACTTGGCCGGACCAGAAATTGGACTCGCCGACGAAGCCCGCGACATAGCGGTTGACCGGCGCGTCGTAGAGCTGCTGCGGGCTGCCGAACTGCTCGATCCTGCCATCGCGCATGATGGCGATGGTGTCGGACATCGACAGCGCCTCTTCCTGGTCGTGCGTCACCAGGATGAAGGTGATGCCGACGTCGCGCTGCAGGTTCTGCAGCTCGATCTGCATGTCGCGGCGCAGCTTGCGGTCCAGCGCCGCCAGCGGCTCATCGAGCAGCAGCACGGTCGGACGGTTGACCAGCGCGCGGGCCAGCGCGACACGCTGCTGCTGCCCGCCGGAGAGTTCCCAGGTCCGCCGCGTCCCCATCCTCGGCAGACGCACCAGCTCGAGCGTCTCCGCGACGCGCTTGTCGATCTCGGCCTTCGCCAGCTTGGGCCGCGCCTGGCGCAGGCCATAGCCGACATTGTCGGCGACATTCATGTGCGGGAAGAGCGCATAGTGCTGGAACACCATGTTGACCGGCCGCCGATAGGCCGGCACGCCGACCATGGAGCGGCCGCCGATCGCGACCTCGCCCTCGTCCGGCTGCTCGAAGCCGGCGATCAGGCGCAGGCTGGTGGTCTTGCCGCAGCCCGACGGGCCGAGAAACGAGTGGAACGAACCGCGCGGAATCTCGAACGAAATGCTGTCGACCGCCACCACGGCGCCGAACCGCTTGGTGACGCCGCGGAACGCCACGTCCGCCGGGGCGCTGGCCGCACGTGTTGCGGCCGCCGCTGCTTTCGGCTCAGCCAATGAGGTCACGCCCACCTCTGCTCCCTGCCAGCCCGCCCCGGTCGGTGGCACGACCGCCGAGGTCTAATCCTTATTGCGCCTCAGGTTGCGGCAAGCGGCCGACCGTGTATATACCTCCAGAGGGGTAGGGAGGTGTCTTTGCCCCTGATTGCGGGGATAGATGCTCAAGCGAACGCTGGACTGGCATCCGGCCCTGGCGGAGGCGATCCGGGAACTGGATGGGCCGCATTTTGCGCCAGCCCTGGCCCGCGCCCTCCGGCAGGTCGCACCCTTCGACTACACCGTGGTGTTCGGCTACCGCGGCGAGGACCGCCCGCTCGACCTTCACGACGACTTCGGGCCGCAGAGGCGGGACATCTTCGTGTCCATGTATCAGGCCGGCCCTTACCTGCTCGACCCCTTCTTCCACGCCAGCCGCAACAACGTCGCGCCCGGGCTCTACCGCATGCGCGATCTGGCGCCGGACCGCTTCTATCAGAGCGAATATTACCGCTCCTACTATGTGCAGACCGGGCTGACCGAGGAGATCGGCTTTTTCCTCGCGACCGGCGATGGCGCACGGGTCGTCATTTCTTTGATGCGCGCCGGCCATTCGCCGTCCTTCAGCACGCGCGAGATGGCGGCGCTGCACGCGGTGGCGCCGGTGGTGATCGCCGCGGCCGAGCGCCATTGGCACGGCCTGTCGCAGCGCTTCGATGCCGCGCCCGAGACACTGCCGGCGGAAGCGGCCCTGCGCGAGGCATTCGCCGCCTTCGGCCGTCACCGTCTGACCCAGCGCGAGGGCGAAGTGGTGGCGATGGTGCTGCGCGGCCATTCGTCCGAGGCGATCGCGACCGCTCTCAAGATCGCGCCCGGAACGGTCAAGATCCACCGCAAGAATATCTATGCCAAGCTCGGCATCGGCAGCCAGGCGGAGCTGTTCTCCCTATTCCTGGCATCCCTGTCCGGCGCGAGCGCGTAATACCGATGGAGGCATCGCGATGAAACTGTTCGGCAAGAGCCACACCGCGCCCACCGAGGGCTACGACGTGATCAAGAGCGACGAGGATTGGCGCAAGCAGCTGAGCCCGGAGCAGTACACCGTCATGTTCGAGCACGCGACCGAGCGTCCCGGCACCTCGGCCCTGCTGCACGAGAAGCGGGACGGCACATTCGTCTGTGCCGCCTGCGGCACGCCGGCCTACGCGATGGACACGAAATTCGAGAGCGGCACCGGCTGGCCCAGCTTCTGGGCGCCGATCGAAGGCGCCACCAAGACCAACACCGACCGCTCCTATTTCATGGTGCGCACCGAGGTGCATTGCGCCAAGTGCGGCGCGCACCAGGGCCATGTGTTCGAGGACGGGCCCGATCCGACCGGAATGCGCTATTGCATCAACGGCGCGGCGCTGAAGTTCGAGCCTAAGAAATAGACACGCCCAGCAGCGTCAACACGCGCTCCACCAGCCGGTCGCAGCGCGGCCCGGCGAACGGCAGCATCTCGCCGAACGTCAGCTTCAGCTCGCGCTGCAGCTGCTCCTGCAGCTTGCGGCGGGCGCGCAGGAAGCGGGTGCGGACGGTCTGAGGATTGAGGTCGAGGACCTGCGCGGTCTCCTCGACGCTCAATTCCTCCAGCGCGCGGAGTACGAACACCGCGCGTTGATCCTCCGGCAGGCTGCCGACGGCGTCCTGCAGATAGGGCCGCAATTGCGTCCGCATCGCCGCGGCTTCGGGCGACAGGGCCGGGTCGTCGGCCGGCTCCACCGGCGCCTCGTCAGGCTTGAGTGGGATGACGTTGCCGATCGCCGCAGCCTGGGACTGGCGCTTGCGCCGGCGCATCAGCGCCTCGTTGATCGCGATCCGGGTCAGCCATGTGGACAAGGCGGCTTCGCCCCGGAAATTCGGAAGAGCGGCAAAGGCCTTGAGGTAGCATTCCTGCACGGCATCCTCGGCCTCCTGCTCGTCGCGCAGGATGCCCCAGGCGGCCCGGTACAGCCGCCGGTTGTTGCGCCGCATGATCTCGGCCAGCGCCACGGCATCGCGCGCCAGGGCTCGCTCGATCAAGGCCGCCTCGCCTTCGGCGGGCTGCGGGGAATGGGGTCTGGGTGTCGCCATCACTGCATTAGATGCATGGGGCGCGGGAACGTTCCCGCAATTCAAGTCTGCCCCCGAGAGGGAACGGGGCGCAAGCCGGCCGCATCCAATCCACATCGCAACCAAGATGGGGAGGAATATTCATGTCACGCACCCTGTTGGCCGGCCTCGCGCTGGCCGCAACCCTGGTAGCGGGCTGCGCCGGGACCGCCACCGCCCAGGATCCGGCCAAGCTCAACGACCTGGAGATCGCCCACGCCGCCTACGTGGCCGGCGACATCGACATCCGCAATGCGCATTTGGCACTCGCCCTGTCCGACGATCCCAAGGTGCGGGAATTCGCCGAGCTGATGATCAGCGACCACGAGGCGGTCAACCAGGCGGCGCTCGACCTGTTGAAGAAGCTCAAGGCCGAGCCGCAGGACAACGCCTTCAGCCAGGCCCTGCTCAAGGGCGCCCATGACAACTGGGCCAAGATGGCGAAGCTCTCCGGCAAGGAGTTCGACAAGAGCTACGCCGCCAACGAGCTTGCCTATCACCAGACCGTCAACAAGGTGGTGGGCGATGCCTTCATCCCGAATGTGGAGAACGGCGAGCTGAAGACCCTGCTGGGCTCCGCGCTCGCCACCTTCCAGGCGCACGAGAAGCACGCCGAGCAGATGGTGGCGGACGTCGGGTCGTGACACCCGGTACCCCCGGCGCCGGCTCTGCGGTGTGGAGCCGGCGCTCCTTTCTGTTCGTGTGCTCGCTGGTGCGATTGGTCCGGCCGGCGCGGGCGGACGAGACGACAGTCGAGATTCATCAGTTCAAGTTCGCGCCGGCCGAGCTAGAGATCAAGGCGGGCAGTACGGTCACCTTCGTCAATCTCGATCTGGTGCCCCACACCGCGACCGGCGACGCCTTCGATACCGGCACGCTCAAGAAGGGCGAGCGCAAGGCGGTCACCTTCTCGACATCGGGCGAATTGCCCTATCTTTGCAAGTTCCACCCGCACATGAAGGGGCGCATCGTCGTGCGCTAGCTTCACTGCTCGCCGACAAATCTCCAGTCACGGGCGGGCTTCCCCGATCCAGTCGCCAAAGCCGATCTTATCCGCTATTCCTAGGCGATCAGATCAGGAATTGGGGACGACCATGAGAACTGTCGGCATGTATCTGGCCGAATTGCTGGAAGCCTATGGTGTCGAAGTCATTTTCGGCATTCCGGGCGTCCACACCGTGGAGCTCTATCGGGGCCTGCCGAACACTAAGCTGCGGCACGTCACGCCGCGGCACGAGCAGGGCGCCGGCTTCATGGCCGACGGCTATGCCCGGGTCAGCGGCCGTCCGGGCGTCTGCTTCATCATCACCGGCCCCGGCATGACCAACATCGCGACCGCGATGGCGCAGGCCTATGCGGACTCGATCCCCATGCTGGTGATCTCCGCCGTCAACGCGCTGGGCCAGATCGGCTCGGGCGAAGGCTGGCTGCACGAATTGCAGGACCAGCGCCAGCTGGTGAAGCAGGTCAGCGCCTTCAGTCACACCGTGATGGCGCCGGCCGAGTTGCCCAAGGTGGTGGCGCGCGCCTTCGCGGTATTCGCCGCCGGCCGGCCGCGCCCGGTCCATATCGAGCTGCCGCTCGACATCATCACCGCGCCGGCGGACAAGCTGCCGCCGATCCGCGCCATCGTGCCGCCATCGCCGCCGGCTGCCTCGCCCGCCGCATTGCAAAAGGCAGCGGATTGGTTGAACAACGCCAAGGCGCCGGTTCTGCTGCTGGGCGGCGGTGCGCAGGATGCAGGGCCGTTCGTGCGCGCGCTCGCCGAAAAGCTCGATGCGCCGACGGTGATGTCGGTGAATGGCCGCGGCCTGTTGCCACCCGGCCATGCGCTGGCCGTGCCGTGCAGTCCCTCGCTGGCGCCGACCATGAGGCTGATCGAAAGCGCCGATGTGATCCTGGCCATCGGCGCGGAGTTGGGCTCGACCGACTACGACTGGTTCGAGCAGGGCGGCGCAAAGTTCAACGGCAAGAGCATCCGCATCGACATCGATACGCA
>DATEOK010000425.1:0-6270 GCA_035274225.1 Dongiaceae bacterium | reverse complement strand
AATAGCAAATCGGGACCCCGCGATCAAGCGCGGAAAGGCCCGGAAAGGCGCAAGATTATCAATGGACTGGCGGATATCAGACGGGCTGGTGCCCTATGAGGAGGCCCTGAGCGCCATGGAAGCCCGGGTGGAGGCCATCCGTGCCGGCTCGGCGCCGGAGCAGGTCTGGCTCCTGGAGCACCCTCCGCTCTATACCGCCGGCACCAGCGCCAAGGCCGGCGACCTGCTGCAGCCCGGACGCTTCCCCGTCCACCAGACCGGCCGCGGCGGGCAATACACCTATCACGGCCCCGGGCAGCGGGTGGCCTACGTGATGCTCGATCTCAAGGAGCGCGGGGCGGACGTGCGTCGCTTCGTGCGCGATCTCGAGGAATGGATCATCCGCACCCTGGCGCGTTTCAACGTCACCGGCGAGCGGCGCGAAGGCCGCGTCGGCATCTGGGTCGCGCATGACGGCCGCGAAGACAAGATCGCCGCCATCGGCGTGCGGGTGCGGCGCTGGGTGACGTTCCACGGCATCGCGATCAACGTCGATCCGGACCTCAGCCATTTCAGCGGCATCGTGCCGTGCGGCATCCAGGAGCAGACGCTCGGCGTCACCTCGCTGGCGCAACTCGGCTACATCCTGTCGATGCCGGAGTTTGACATGGCGCTGCGCGCGGCTTTCGAGGAAGTGTTCGAAAGCAACCTCGCCAGCGCGGCACAGTGACCTTCTTCTCTCGCTTCGAACTATCGCTTCCGCAGAAAACTCAGCGTGTTCCTCCTCCCCCAATATCGGGGAGGATCGAGGTGGGGGAAGCGAGCGATGACTGTCTCGCATCGAAGCGCAGCTTCCCCCTCCCTAACCTCCCCCAGTTTGGGGGAGGGGATTTCACTTCGCGTTCTGCACGCTAATACCGCACGTGCGCACACAGATAGCGCATGTTGCGGTGGCGGCGCTTGGTGAGTTCGAGGATGTCGACCTTGAGCTTGGGATCGACGCTCTTGATGGCGTTGATCACCATTGCTTCCGGCAATGACCAGGCGAGTCCGTGCAGTTGCTCGCGCTTGCCGGTGTCTTCGAATTGCAGGAACACGTGCGTGCCCGCGTGCATCAGGCCGAGGACCTTACCGAAGAAGCTATCGAGGATCTGGTCCGGAATCTTGCCGCAGACGTGCCAGGCGCCGATGAAGTCCGGCCGCGCTCCTTTGGCCGCGGCGAGGCCGGCATCGTCGATCACGCGCAGGTTGGGCCGCTTCTGCGCTGCCAGGTCGGCACCGACATAGTCCAGGCCCGCGTCGAGGAATTCCTGCGCGAGGTCGAGGCCCCAGAACTTGCCCGGCTCCAGCAGTTCGATGATCGGCTTGCCGAGCCGCAAGCTGCCGCAGCCGTAATCGACAAAGGTGTGATGCGGCTGCAGCCCGTGCTGCAGCATCACCTTGATCATCTCGCGCTCGCCGCGCGCGGCCTTCGCCGTCGGGCCGATGGCCGGATGCGCGCGGCCGCGCCTGAGCTTCCGGGTCACCACCCAGGCGTAATAGGTCTCGTAGGGTGCGAAGGGATGCCGCACTCGCCAGAGCGGGTAGCGCAGGTAGCGCCGATAGAGCTTCTTCAATTGCATAATGAAAATGTTCAGACGGTCGGAGACTTTCGGAAGCCCTTGCCGGGCTCTTCGGCGTAAGGTTGGACTTGGACGTTTGAGACGCGCGCCGCTTCGGGCCCGCGGTGGCAGACACGGATCATGTCATCGACCTTGTCGGCCGGGCCGGCGAACACCGCTTCGACGTCGCCGTCGCGGCGGTTGCGCACCCAACCGTCGAGGCCACGCATCTGCGCCTCCTTCGCGGTCCAGGCGCGGAACCAGACGCCCTGGACGGTGCCCGAGATCAGCACATGAACGGTCTTGCGGTCGGCCATCTCTAGGCAAACTCGACAATCACCTGGTCGACGGACAGGCTGTCGCCGGCCTTGGCATGCAGCTTGGCGACCTTGCCGTCGCGTTCGGCGCGCAGCAGGTTCTCCATCTTCATCGCCTCGACCACCGCCAGTTCCTGGCCCGCCTTGATGTCCTGGCCTTCCTTGACCGAGATCTGCACCAGCAGGCCCGGCATCGGCGAGAGCAGGTATTTGGACATGTCGGGCGGCGTCTTTTCCAGCATGTGACCGGCGAGCTTGGCCGCGCGCGGCGCCAGCACCTGAAGCTTCAGCTGCGCGCCGGCATGCGCGACGCGATAGCCGATGCCGTCGCGGTCGAGCTGCACGGTGATGCGCCGGTTATCGACGCGGCCGCGATAGATCGAATCGCCGATCTGCCAGTCGCTGACCAGCTCGCGGCTGCGCTTGCCGCCGATCACGGCGTGGCCCATCGCGGTCTCGACCACCGTGACCTCGTGCTGCTCCTTGCCGGTCTTCACCACCCACTTGCCGTTGGCGACCGGCGCCGCGGTCTTGAAGCGCGGCGTGCCGGAGACCGCGCGGCGGGCATAGGTCTGATGCACCACCGCCGCCACCGCGACCACGTCGCCCTTCGCTTCCTCCGGCAGGTCGACGCCGTGGAAGCCCTCGGGGAACTCCTCGGCGATGAAGCCGGTGGTGAGCCGCCCGGCATGGAAGCGCGGATGCGCCATCAACGCGGACAGGAATGACACATTGTGGCCGAGGCCGCGGATGTAGAAGGAGTCCAGCGCCTCCTGCATCGCCGCGATCGCGGCCGGCCGATCCTCGCCATAGGTCACCAGCTTGGCGATCATGGGATCATAGAACATGCTGATCTCGGCGCCTTCGTAGACGCCACTGTCGACGCGCACCGCCGGGCCCTCCGACGGCTCGCGGTAGCGCACCAGCCGCCCGGTCGAGGGCAGGAAGTTGCGCAGCGGGTCCTCGGCATAGACTCGTGCCTCGATCGCCCAGCCGTTCAGCTTCACGTCGCTCTGCCTGATCTTGAGCTTCTCGCCCGCGGCGACGCGGACCATCTGCTCCACAAGGTCGATGCCGGTGATCATCTCGGTCACCGGATGCTCGACTTGCAGGCGGGTGTTCATCTCGAGGAAATAGAAGTTGCGCTTGGCATCGACGATGAACTCGACCGTGCCGGCGGACTTGTATTGCACCGCTTTGGCGAGCGCGACCGCCTGCTCGCCCATCGCCCGCCTTGTCTTCTCGTCCAGGAACGGGCTCGGCGCCTCCTCGATCACCTTCTGGTGGCGGCGCTGGATCGAGCATTCGCGCTCGCCGAGATAGAGGCAGTTGCCGTGGCCGTCGGCCAGCACCTGGATCTCGATGTGGCGCGGATCCTCGATGAACTTCTCGACGAACACGCGGTCGTCGGCAAAGCTAGAGCGCGCCTCGTTGGTGGCGGAGCGGAAGCCGTCGCGCGCCTCCTGGTCGCTGCGCGCGATGCGCATGCCCTTGCCGCCGCCGCCGGCCGAGGCCTTGATCATGACCGGGTACCCGATCTCCTTGGCGATCTTCACCGCCTCGTCGGCGTCCTTGATGACGCCGAGATAGCCGGGGACGGAATTGACGCCCGATTCCTTGGCCAGCTTCTTGGATTCGATCTTGTCGCCCATCGCCGCGATGGCGTGCGCATCGGGCCCGATGAAGGCGATGCCCGCCTCCTTCAGCGCCGCGGCGAACTTGCGGTTCTCGGACAGGAAGCCATAGCCGGGATGGACCGCGTCGGCGCCGGTCTGCTTGCAGGCCTCGACGATCTTCTCGATCGAGAGATAGCTTTGCGCGGCGGCGGCCGGGCCTATCGGTACCGCTTCGTCCGCCTCGCGCACATGCAGCGCATCGGCATCCGGCTCGGAATGGACCGCGACGGTCTTGATGCCCATGGCCTTCGCCGTCCGCATGACCCGGCAGGCGATCTCTCCGCGATTGGCGATGAGGATCTTACGAAACATGCATCACTCCAACCGCAGAGGACTCCCCTTCCCCCCTTGTGGGGGAAGGATGCGAAGCCTTAGCGAACGAAGTGAGCTTAGGCGTAGCTGGATGGGGTGTGACGCCGCACAAGCGGCGGTCGTGACACACCCGAAAAACGGCGTGCCTGGATTCTCGACTCCTATTCCACTGTGGTGCGGCGGCACCCCCCATCCCAACCTTCCCCCACAAGGGGGGAAGGGGCTCGGCGGTGTTCGTCGGCGACTGAATTGATTCGTGCATCGTCACAGCGGAATGTTGTCGTGCTTTTTCCAGGGATTCTCGAGCTTCTTGTCCTTCAGCATCGCGAGCGAGCGGCAGATGCGCTTGCGGGTCGAGTGCGGCAGGATCACGTCGTCGATGAAGCCGCGGGCGCCGGCGACGAACGGGTTGGCGAACTTCTGGCGGTATTCCTCGGTGCGGTCGGCGATCTTCTGCTTGTCGCCGATGTCGGCGCGAAAGATGATCTCCACCGCGCCCTTCGGTCCCATGACCGCGATCTCGGCCGACGGCCAGGCGAAGTTCACGTCGCCGCGGATGTGCTTGGAACTCATGACGTCGTAGGCCCCGCCATAGGCCTTGCGGGTGATGACGGTGACCTTGGGCACCGTCGCCTCGCCATAGGCGAACAGCAGCTTGGCGCCGTGTTTGATGATGGCGCCGAATTCCTGCGCGGTGCCGGGCAGGAAGCCGGGCACGTCCACGAAGGTCACGATCGGGATGTTGAAGCAGTCGCAGAAGCGCACGAAGCGCGCGGCCTTGCGGCTGGAATCGATGTCGAGGCAGCCGGCCAGCACCATCGGCTGGTTGGCGACGATGCCGACGGTGTCGCCGCCCATGCGCGCGAGGCCAATGATGATGTTCTTGGCATAGTCCGGCTGGATCTCGAAGAAGTCGCCCTCGTCGACGACCTTCAGAATCAACTCCTTGATGTCGTACGGCTTGTTGGGATTGTCCGGCACCAGGGTGTCGAGCGAGAATTCGTCGCGGTCGATCGGGTCCGGCGACTGGCGATGCGGCGCAGTCTCGCGGTTGGAGGCCGGGACCAGGTCGATGAAGCGGCGCAACTGCAACAGCGCCTCGACATCGTTCTCGAACGCGAGATCAGCGACGCCGGACTTGCTGGAGTGGGTCAGCGCGCCGCCCAGCTGCTCATGCGTCACGGTCTCGTGCGTCACCGTCTTCACCACATCGGGGCCGGTGACGAACATGTAGGACGAGTCCTTCACCATGAAGATGAAGTCGGTCATCGCCGGCGAATAGACCGCGCCGCCGGCGCAGGGTCCCATGATCAGCGAGATCTGCGGCACCACGCCGGAGGCCATGATGTTGCGCTGGAACACGTCGGCATAGCCGGCAAGCGAGGCAACGCCTTCCTGGATTCGTGCACCGCCGGAATCGTTGAGGCCGATGACCGGCGCGCCGACCTTCATCGCCTGGTCCATCACCTTGCAGATCTTCTCGGCATGCGCCTCGCTGAGCGAGCCGCCGAACACGGTGAAGTCCTGGCTGAAGACGAAGACCAGGCGGCCGTTGACGGTGCCGTAGCCGGTGACGACGCCGTCGCCCGGCACCTTCTGGTCCTGCATGCCGAACTCGCTGCTGCGATGCTCGACGAACATGTCCCATTCCTCGAAGGAATCGGGATCGAGCAGCAGTTCGATGCGCTCGCGGGCGGTGAGGCGCCCCTTGGCATGCTGGGCATCGACGCGGCGCTGGCCGCCGCCGGCGCGCGCGGCCGCGCGTTTCTCTTCGAGTTGCTTGAGGATTTCCTGCATCCCCCGTCCCGTTCCCTGTCCCTGATCTCGAGGCGCCGGTTGTGACGGTCCGGCTGCGTTTTTGTTGCACTGCGAGGCGGCCTCACATAGCACGAAGCCACGCTAGCGCCTAGCAAGCCGAAGGGCCAATTATTTCAATATATTACAGTCGCGACAGGGTATGGAATCGTTTTGCCGCGCGCAAGTCGGCGCGGATCGCGGCGCGGCGGCGTTCCGCCTCGGGGTCGCTGCCCCATTTCTCGGCCTGGAACAGCTCATCGAGCAGCGCCGCATCGGCCGCTTCATCGGGGCTGAGGCGCCCTTCTGCCAGAGCGAGCGCGATCACCAGCGATCCGGCGCTGCCGGTCGCCCCGGCGAGCGCGGTCAGGGCGAACAGGTCGCACGCCTCGAGCACGCGGCGGAAGGTCGCCAGCGCATGGCCCGGCTGCTCCACCGCCACGATGCCGCTGGTGACGTTGAGCGCGACGTCGTAGCGCTCCGCCGCCCAGGCGACCAGCGGCTGCCACGTCTCTTCCTGCCGGCGCACCAACGCCGGCGGCTCCTCGGCACGATAGCAGATGAGGTCGCTCCGCACGTAGCCGGAGGTCT
>DATEOK010000424.1:0-6501 GCA_035274225.1 Dongiaceae bacterium | reverse complement strand
CAAACCCTAAGTTTGCGATTGCTTTGGCGTCCGAATCCCATCTGGGGACCTAAGCCCAAATGGGGCGCTACGACGCCGCGCCGGCGGACCATCCCCGTCCCCAAAGGTCCGCCGGCGTGTTTTTACGGGATGAATGGGGTGAGTGCGGGACGGGATGTGGGACGGATAATGTACAGCTCCTCGAACAAGCGTACTCCGCGCAACGTGCCGCCTGTACCGGCTGGCACCTTCACGGTCCTGCCGCTCGCCCTGTGGGCGCGGCTGTGGTCGCGCCGCAGCATGAAGCGCGTCGCGACCGGCATCCAGGCGCTCCGCCTGGTCAAGGTCTTCGCCAACGACGCCTGACGCGCTCCGCTTTCCTCAGCCCATGCGATTGCGTAACCTGCTGCGATGACTGACCGTGGCGCGCTGCGCATCGACAAAGCGAAGGGGACGGAGCTTGATCTGCTGGTGCAACTCAACCGCCAGCTCGACGAAGACGAGCCGCATCCCCATCCGTTGCCGTTGCCGGCGCTGACCGCGCGCATGGCGCGCTGGGTTGGCGAGGGCGAATACGATGTCCTGATTTTCCGCAGCGGCGACCGGCTGATCGGCTACGCGGTCTGGCGGATGGAAGAATTCGGCAGCTACCTGCGCCACTTCTTCATCTGCCGTGACCAGAGGGGGCAGGGTTGGGGCCGCATCGCCGTTCAGCGGCTTTGCCGCGACGTGTTCCCGAAGGATCGTCCGGTCAACCTCGACGCCGTCGTCGGCAACAGATCGGCGATCGCCTTCTGGCATGCCGTCGGCTTCCGCGACTACAGCATCGGCATGGAATTGAAGGCCGGCGAAGCGCCGAAGTAGCTGTTTCCCCTCCTCCGAGCCGGGGGAGGTCAGGGTGGGGGCGCTGGTTCAGTTTGGCGCGGTCGCGTGGGTGGAGAGAACAACCCCCACCCCAACCCTCCCCCAACTTGGGGGAGGGAGATCGTCACTCCACCTTCAGCTCTTCCAGCGAATAACCGTCCGGCAGCTTGGCATCGGCCGGTGCGAGGCGGTCGGCGACCAGCGGGATGTCGATGTTGGTCTGGTCGTCCAGCTTCAGGCGCAGGGTGATGCCGGTATAGACGTCCTTGGCCTCGCCTTCCTGCTCAAAGAACGCGTGGTCGATGCCGTCCGGTTCGCGCTTGGTCAGCCACAGCAGCTTGGGCGACCACTCCAGCGGCAGGTCGCCGTCGCGGCCGTCCGGCGCGCGCAGCGCGATGCGCTGCAGCGGCTCGGCCTCGGTGGCATAGGTGAGGACGCCGACCACGGCCTTGTCCTCGCCCAGCTCCGCCGCGTCGCGCGGGGTAAAGGCGAGGTGCGCGGCCACGATGCGCTGCTGGTAGTTCGGGCCTTTCTTGCCCATGGTCAGCCAGTCGCCTAAATCGCCGGCGCCGGTCGCGCTGAACAGCTTCTTGCCGGTGTAGAGGCTGAACACCTCGTGGCTCTGCTGCTCGGCGCAGCAGCCCCAGCTGTCGGCGACCACATAGGGGCCGGACACGAACGCTTCGTCCGCGGTTGTCTCGATGGTCATGGCCTGCTCGCCGAGGCCGGCGGCGGTCAGCGGCCGCGCCTTGACGCGCAGGACGGAGCTTTGCGTGTCGATCTCCTCGTCGTCGGCCTCGCGCGTGGTGCGGTCGAGCTCGGTCTCCACCAGGAAGCGCTTCATCGCGCCCTTGCCGGAACGGTCGTCGAAGAACGAGGCGATGTCGTGACGGCGGTTGACGGTGTGGATGAGATAGGCGTTCCCATCCATCGTGATGCTGGTCTCGGTCGTCGACTTCTCGTCGACGATCGGGTCGGCCATGGCTTGCGACAGCTGGGCCGGCGCCGCCATCAACCCAAGCAACACCGCCAACGAAACTGCGTATCTCATCAAGGCTCCCTCAATTCAGATCGGATGGCGTCACCACGCCCGACCACGGCGATGCCAGGTCGGTGGCGCCGAGCCTGGTGCCGTCGGGCGTGGCCTGCGTCGCGCTCGGGTTGGCGAACTGCGCCGGATAGGGCGCGAGGTCGGTGAACTCGGCCTTCATGCTCGTGCCGATGGCGTCGAGCACCGACCGGTCGAGCCGGCGATCGATCAGCGCGACGTCGCCGCCGCTGACATCGATGCGCGGGCAATGGAACGCGCGGTCGAGGTCCATGCCGAAATCCAGCATGAAGGACAGGATCTGCGCCACCGAGGGCATGATCTTGCGCCCGCCCGAGGCGCCGACCGCAAGCGCGCCGATCTTCGGCGACAGCGCAACGGTCGGGCACATGTTGCTGAGCGGCCGCGCGCCGGGCCGGATCGAGTTCGGCTTGCCCGGCACCGGGTCGAACCACATGACGCCGTTGTTCATTAGGATGCCGGTCGACGGCGACAGCACGAACGAGCCGAAGCGCGACAGCAGGGTCTGGGTCCAGGCGACGACATTGCCGTCCTTGTCGGCGACGCAGAAATGGCTGGTGCAGCTCGGCCGCGTTTCGCTGTCGCTGGCGCCCATGTTGGCGAGCCGGTCGCGATAGGCGCGGTCGAGCGCTCCGGCATAGATCGCATAGTGCGCGGTTTCGGGCGCGGCGCCTTTCGGCAGACGTTCCAGCCACTCGGTCAGCACGCGCTTCAAGGTCGGGCCTGCCGTGAGGCCGGAGGGCGCATAGACCTTGGCATCGCGATAGGCGATCTCCACCGGATCGATGAAGCGCGCCTGGTAGCGTTCCAGGTCAGCCAAGGAGATCTTGCTGCCGGCGGCTTGCAAGTCGCGGATCAGATCGGCGGCGATGTCGCCGCGATAGAACCGCTCCGGGCCATCGGGCGATGCCAGTTTCTTCAGCGTATCGATCAGGCGGCCGAGCTTGAGGAACACCGGCACGCCTTCCTCGAACGGCTGCGGCACACGGCCATTCGGCAGATAGACGCTGCGGCATGCGTCGAACCGGGCGAGGCCCTTGGCCTCCACCAGCAGCGACATCGCGCCGTACCAATCGAGGCTGAGCCCGCGCTCCGCCAGCGCGATCGCCGGCTGCACCAGGTCGGCCCACGGCAGCCGGCCATAAGTGCGGTGCGCCAGGCTGAGGCCGGAGACGAGGCCCGGCACGGCGACGGAATAGGGGCCGAGGATGTTGCGGTCCTCCTTGACGCCTGGCCAGCCGAAGAAACCTTCCTCGGTCGGCTTCCCGGTCAGCGGATAGTCGGCGGGGTCGATGGCGGCCGGCGCGATCATGCCGTAGTCGAGGCAGCGCACTTCGCGCTTCTTGGCATCCCACAATGTGGCGAAGCCGCCGCCGCCGAGGCCGCTCATCCACGGCTCGACCGCGCCCAGGGCCAGGCTGACGGCGACCGCGGCATCCACCGCGTGGCCGCCCTGCGCCAGGATTTGCGCGCCGGCCGCTGCGGCGTCGCGCGATTGCGATGCTGCCAGCCCGTCGCGGCTGCGCGCCGCCGGCTTGGCATAGAGAACGCTGGGTGGAACCATTTGCCCGGTCATCTGTGATCGCCGCCTCTGTTTTTGTCGCGAGTCGCGATGCTAGACTTCCCGCCTCTCGAGGGGAAGCGGATGAAAATCGGTTGGGACCTGGCAGTGGGCGCGGCGATCCTGATCGGCGCGCTCGGCTTGCGTGCGGTCGATCCCCTGCCGCTGCAGCAGCTGCGCAACCTGACCTTCGATTCCTATCAGCGCCTGAAGCCGCGCGAATACGATCCGAACGTTCCGGTGGTGATCGCCGCGATCGACGAAAAATCTCTGGACAAATTCGGCCAATGGCCGTGGTCGCGCACCACCTTGGCCCAGATCACCGATCGATTGACGGAACTGGGCGCCGTGACAATCGCGTTCGACGTCATCTTTGCGGAGCCGGATCGCACCTCTCCGGCGGTCATCGCTGCAAATCTGCCCGCTGATCCGCAATATGACAGCGCGCGCGCGCAACTAACCAGGTTGCCCGATTCCGATACGGAGTTCGCGGCCGCGTTGGCCAGATCGCCCTCGGTGCTTGCGTTCGCCTACTCCAATGATGCTGCCTTGGCCGCTGATTCCAGCATCAAGTTCGGACATGGCTTCAGCATCATCGGTCCACCGGAGGCCGAATCCTATGTCGCCGGAAAGGTGCAGGGTGGGCCATACGCCATCCTGCCCTTGCCGCGCCTCGCGCAATCGGCGCAAGGCCTAGGCGAGGTCCATGCCGGCAATCCGGACGTGGACGGCATCATTCGGCGTGTTCCCCTGGTGGCGGCGATCGGCGACACACTTTACCCGACGCTGGCTGGCGACACGCTCCGGGTCGGTGTCGGCGGGCAGACCGTGCAGGTCAGGGTGACGAAGGACGGCTTCATCGACAAGATGCGGATTGGGGAAGCGATCGTTCCCGTGAACGCGCGCGGTGAGTTGCTGCTCTACGACACGGGTCCGATGGCGGACCGCTATGTTTCGCTGGCCGATCTATTCGAACCGGATTTCAATCCATCACGCATCGCAGGCCGTCTGGTTCTGATTGGCACGACCGTGGAGGGACTGAAGGACGTCCGCTCCACGCCGCTCGCACCCGTGATGCCGGGCGTCGAGATTCATGCGGAGATTCTCGAGCAGATCATCGGCGGTATCTATCTAACGCGCTCGTACGATGCCGACCACATCGAAAAGCTCTACCTCGCCATCTTCGGCGTAGTGCTGCTGGTCTTCCTCTACCGGCGCAGCGCGATCGCCGGCACCGTCGTCCTCGTCGGCGCGATCGCCGTGACCATCGGGGCATCCTGGTGGCAGTTTACCGAGAAGGGCTATCTGCTCGATCCGATCTATCCTGGGTTGGCCACGATCGTCATGTTTGCGAGTGGTACGACGATCAACTACCTGCGTGTCGAGAAGGAGAAGCGCAACGTGCGCACGGCGATGGCGCGCTACCTGTCGCCGATCCTGGCCGATCAGGTCAGTCAGCATCCCGAGCAGCTGAAGCTGGGTGGCGAGCTGCGCGAGCTGACGCTGATGTTCACCGATATCCGCGGCTTTACCCACATCTCGGAATCGCTCGATCCGCAGGCGCTGACCCAGCTGATGAACTCGTTTCTGACGCCGATGACTAAGGTGATCCAGGATCACGAGGGCTTCATCGACAAGTATATCGGCGATTGCATCATGGCGTTCTGGAACGCGCCGATTGACGTGCCCAGCCATGCGCAGAAAGCCATCCTCGCCGCCTTCGACATGCGCGCCGAGCTGAAGCGCATCAATGCCATGCTCAAGGAGAATGCCGAGAAGGAAGATCGCGCGGAGGTCGAGCTCAGAGTCGGTATCGGGCTCAATTCCGGCATCTGCTGCGTCGGCAACATGGGCTCGGAGCAGCGGCTGGAATATTCGGTGCTGGGCGATACCGTGAACATCGCCTCGCGGCTGGAAGCCTTGTCGCCGGCCTATGGCGTCGATCTGGTGATCGGCGAGGAAACGGCGAGCGGCGCCTCCGAATTCGCACTGCTGGAGCTGGACCGCGTGCGGGTCAAGGGCAAGGTCCTGCCGATCCGAATTTATACCGGTCTCGGTGACCGGACAGTGGCCACCACGCCGGAATTCCAGCAGCTGCACGACGCCCAATCGCGCCTATTGGCTCACTATCGTGCCCAGGAATGGGCTCAGGCGGAGGCCGCCTTGGCTGAGTGTCGGGGCCTGGCGCCAGCGCTCCTCAACGGCCTCTATGAGCTTTATGACAGGCGGATCGCGCATTATCGCATCGACCCGCCGCCGGCCAACTGGGATGGCGTCTTTGAAGCCAAGACCAAGGCGGGGTAGAACAGAGGCATGATACTGCGTTGCAAGCCCTGGTCTGCCATGCCGGTCTTCCCCCATTTGGGGGGAGGGGAGTCCCTGCGCGTGCGGTTAGTCTGCCGCCATGGCTGATATCGGGTTCATCGTTTTCGGACTGACCGGGCTGCTGGCGCTGACCAGCCTGCTGCCGGCGTTCGCACAGCGGGTCCGGCTGCCTTATTCGGTGCTGCTGGCGCTCGCGGGCAGTGCGCTAGGGCTGCTGATGGCGGTCCGCGGCGACATGCCGGCCGGGTTCGTCGGCACCGACTTCCTGGACGCGCTGGCCAACTTCCACATCTCGTCGCAGGCGTTCCTGGTCATTTTCCTGCCCACCCTGCTGTTCGAGACAGCGCTCGCCATCGACGTGCGGCGCATGCTGAACGACGTGGCGCCGATCCTGCTGATGGCGGTGGTCGCGGTGGTGGTGTGCATGGTGGTGGTCGGCATCACGCTCTCCGCCCTCACCAGCTACGGCCTGATCGCCTGCCTGATGCTGGGCGCCATCGTCGCCACCACCGACCCGGCGGCGGTGGTCGGCATCTTCCGCGAAATCGGCGCGCCCCGGCGCCTCACCATGCTGGTGGAAGGTGAAAGCCTGCTGAACGACGCCGCGGCGATCGCCTTGTTCGGCATGCTGTCGGGCATGCTGATGGCGGGGCAGGAAGCGTCCTGGGGCGGCGTCGCGGTCGACTTCCTGGTGAAGTTCCTG
>DATEOK010000423.1:0-2363 GCA_035274225.1 Dongiaceae bacterium | reverse complement strand
GGTCAGGGTTCCCGACAGCGGCGCTGCCAGCTGCGCCGTGCGGATGCCGTTGAGGTTCAGCGCGACCGCCACCGGCTTGGCGTCCGGCGCCGGCTCGATGCTCGCGGCGACATGATCGAGATGCACGCTGGCCTCGACGGTGCCTTCCTGCGGCGCGATCTGCGGTGCAAACGCCCACAGCGGCGATTGCGGCGCCAAGGAGATGCGCACGTCGCCGGTCATGGTCGGCTCATTGAGCGCGCTCGAAACGTCGATCTTTGCCGTGGCGCGGGTGTGCCCGCCGCCATCGTTCGCAGTCAGGTCGAGTGCGAGCGCGCCCTGGCCCAGCCGCGCCGATCCGCCGATCGCGACATCGCCCATCGGTGTCCCGAGCGCAAGGTCGAGGCGATCGATCGAGATTGCCTCGGGCAGGGTAGCGCCGCTACCGGTCTGCAGGCCCTGGTCGCCGCCACTCCGGATCAACGGCTCGAGGTCGCCGAGCGTGACTGCGCCGCCCTCGATCCGGCCATGGGCCGAGACCGTGCCGACCGCGACCGACGAGAGGTTGCCCTTGAGGTCGTAGTCCAGCCGGATGTCGCTCGCTTCGAACGGCGCGGCTTCGCCGAGCTTGACGTGATCGATATGCGCGGACGAGGTGCTTAGCTCACTGATCGAGATCGCGACCGGCACGCCATAGGTCCGCTCGACGTAGGCGGCGATCGCCGCCTCGGCAAACGGGATGCGCCAGATCGCCGCCGCACCGGCCGCCACCAGCAGCAGGATCGGCACGCTGAGCAGGCCGAAGATAACGACGGTGCGGCGGCGCATCAGTGGTTCGGTCCTCGTCGCGGCAGGCGAGACGTTGGGTGGAGTCTGGGGGCGAAGTCTACCGGCCCGCATCGCCGCCGCAAAGGAGGCTTGCCGCGCCCGCCCCCGGCCAGCAAGATGGTACGGGTCGGCTGAATCAAGGCGAGCGGCGCAAACGCATGAAATTGGGGACTTGGATCGCGGCGCTTGGCCTTGTCTGGCTTGCGGGCCTGGGGGCCGCGGACGGCGCCCTGGCCGATCCGGGCAAGCTGGCGCGGGCCGATTGCTGGTTCAAGGCGCCGGAGAAGATCAGCACCCGCTGCTATCGCCTCAGCGTGCCGGAAAGCCGCGCCGGGCGCAGCGACAAGACCCTCGAGCTGCCGGTGGTGGTGATCTCGGTGCCCGCGACGCGCAAGCGCGAGGACCCGGTCGTCTATCTCGCCGGCGGGCCAGGTGACGGCGCCTGGCTCGATGCCAACCGGATCGATTTCTGGTGGGGTTTCGCCGCCGACAACGCCTGGGTGAACGAGCGCGACCTGATCCTGATGGATCAGCGCGGCACCGGACTGACCCAGCCGCGCATGGATTGCCCGGAGCAGGAGGTGGTGCAGATCCGCTCCCTGAGCTTCGGCCTCAACCGCAAGGCCGCGCGTGAGGCCCTGGTGCAGGCGGCGGCGGACTGCCGCGCACGGGTCGAGAAGGAGGGGTACGATCCGCTTTCGTACACCAGCAGGGACAGTGCGACCGACCTGCACGACTTGATGACCGCGCTGAAGCTGCAGCAATGGAACGTCTACGGCTTGTCGTACGGGACGCGGCTGGCGCTGACCTACGCGCGCGACTATCCGCACGACCTGCGCAGCGTGATCCTGGATTCGGTCTACCTGCCGGAATCCGCCTTCCTGGAGGACGATGCCTGGCGCACCGATCGCGCCTTTCGCGTGCTGTTCGACGGCTGCCGCCGCTCGGCCGACTGCAACAAGTGGTATCCGAACCTGGAGCACCGCTTGCTGGCGCTGGTCGAGAAGCTCAACGTGACGCCGATCGAGCGCGAGGTGGAGCTGGACAACGGCAAGCACGCCAAGGTCGTGGTGACCGGCGAGCTACTGCTCAATTACCTGTTCCAGAATCTCTACAACCGCTCGGGCATCGAGACGGTGCCGCAGATCATTGACCTGTTCGAGAAGGGATCGCAGTCCGCCATCACCAGCGAGATCGGCTACCTGGCGGATCTCTATGTGGACCGGCCGGACTGGGGCGACGCGCTCAGCCTGTCGATCGACTGCCACGAGGAGGTGCCGTTCAACGACCTCTCGAAGCTGCGGCGCGAGTACCAGAGGTATCCGCTGCTGAAGAGCTTCGCAGAGGATGAATCCTGGGGCGTCGCCTGCGACAAGTGGCCGATGGGGCCGCTCGACCCGGTGGAGAACGAGGCAATCTATTCCGACGTGCCGGCGCTGCTGCTGACCGGGCTCTACGATCCGATCACGCCGCCGCAATATGCGCGGCTCGCCGGCAGCCGCCTCATCAACAGCTTCTACTTCGAGTTCCTCAGCGCCGGCCACGACGTGCTGAGC
>DATEOK010000422.1:0-18935 GCA_035274225.1 Dongiaceae bacterium | reverse complement strand
GCCTGAACATCGGCCTCGTTCGTCGACGGAAGCGCCACGACATAGGCGCCGCCGGGCTTCGGACCATCGATGATCCTCGCCCCCATTCGGCTAAGAAGCGTTCCGATGTCGCCCGCGGTTGCACCCGCCTGGAAGGTGACCAGCAGGGTCGCGCCTCCGCCGGCGTAGATGCTACCGGCCAAGTCGAATCCAGCAGCTTGTGACTCCAATCTGGCCGCGCCGGCGGTCATCTTGAACTCAGCATCTGACATTGACCTGTCGCCTGTCGTTTTGACCTCAGCCAAAGACGGCCCATTGGTCCCTGCCGGCACGCTGTAGAGCTGAACACTCAAGGCCACGATCGCGATGCAGGCGGCGGCCAGGGCGGTCTGCCACACTGCGTTGCGGCCCATGGCGGCCCTCAGCCAGCCGCCGGCTTCGCTGTGGCTTTCGATCTTTGGCACGCGCCACTGACGGGTCGTCTCAACCTGCTGCAACAAGCGCTGCAGTGTCTCAGGGGGCGCCGACTCCACCGTTTCGGAGGCGCGCGCGATCGCTTCGCGCTCGCGCTGGACCTGAGCCAGCTTGCCGGCCAGATCGGGCATCGTCTTCAGCGCGGCTTCGATGCCGCGCGCTTCCTCGCGCGAGACGCGCCCGGTCACGTACCAGGGCAGCAGTTCCTCGACGTCCTGGGGCTCCAGCGGACCGTGATGCAGTTCGTGCTTCATGCCGCCGCTCCCTCGATGCCTTCCGCCTCCAGCAGCGCGCGCAGGCGCTGCCGGGCGTAGAACATCCGCGTCTTCACGGTGTTTTCGGGACAATCCAGGATCTCGGCGATCTGCCCGACGCCGAATTCCTGGAAATAGGCCAGTTGCAACACGATACGGTGATCCACACTCAGTTTTTCCATTAGTCGCGCGATGGTGTGCGACAAGTCCTCAGCAGCGATCTTGCTGTCGGCAGCCGGTGCATCGTCGGCGATCTCGGCGACCGCTTCCTCGTCAAGCTCTACTTCCCGTCGCTTGCGCAGCCAGCTGATCGCCTTGTGATGGGCGATGCTGTAGATCCAGGTCGCGACCGACGACTTGCCTTCGAACCGGCCGGCCTGGCGCCAAACGTCGAGCATCGTCTCGTTCAGCACGTCGGCCGCGGCCTCGCGGTCGCGCAGGGTCTTCACGAGGAAGGCGAAGAGCGGCCGTTCGAGCCGGCGATAGAGCGCCGTCACGGCGTCCTTGTCGCCGCGCGCGATACGCGCCAGCAACTGACCATCGCTGGCCGCCGCATCAGCCGACCTGGCACTCAGCATGTCCATCAGACACCCATTCGTCGCCGCACCCGCGCGGCCGGTTCACCGACCCGGCGCGAATGCCACAAGTGCTTGTTATTTTGTGCTTTTCGCGTCCCGCAAAGGTAGCCAATCCGGGGCCGAATGTATAGCTCCCTCGGCCATGTCACGAGACCGTGCGGCGCGCGGTCCGATTGACAGATTGGCTTCGACCGGCAACAACAGCACCAAGGTGAATCATTCCAAATTCGGCCAAAGCTGTAGCTCCGCGGCAGCCGGCTCCAGGCGTCTAACGTAATGAGATTAAGGCATTTTCTTCCGCCAACCTACCGGGAGCTGCGGCGCTCGCACATAGCGTTCGTGGACTCGGCGAATCTGGCGGTGATGTGGTCGTACAAGGCGGCCTGCACGACGGTTATCAAGTGGGTTTTCCAGCAGAACGGGCTGCTGCCGGAGGCGATGGCCTACAACAGCTGGGTCCACAAATACCGGCTGCGGGAGTACCAGAAATCCGATCGCTATCTCAGCCGCTTGAAGCGGCTCTCGAGCGGCGCGTTCGACGTCGTAAAGGTCGTCCGCGATCCGCTGGACAGGGCGGTCAGCTCCTATATTCACGCCTATCGCCACGGCTATGACGATGAGGCGATCGGCAAGATCGTGCAGCGGCCGCTATCGCGGCGGCATCGCTTTTCGTTTCGCGAGTTCGTGACCTACCTCGAGCAGAGCGATCTGCATTACAGCAATCCCCATCACCGCGTACAGGTGGCGCCCATCGAGCGCCACGTGTTGTTCGGCACGCGGCCGTCGAAGATCATCAAGATCGAGCACGGACTGAACGCGGCGTTGGGCGAGCTGGAGCGCTCGATGGGGCTCCCCGCGACCGATTTCGCGAACCCGGTCTTCGAATCCGAACATCACACCGTTCGCACCGCGCCAGCGGGATTGGCGGCGGACCTGGTGCATATTCCGAAAAACGCGGTTCCGCCCGCGGCCATGTTCTACGACCGCGAACTGGCGTCGAAAGTGGCGCAGCTCTATGCGGAGGATTTCCACCGCTACGGCTATCCTGCCAGTCTCCCGCACATGGCGGCAACTGGCGGCGGCCATGAGGTTGGCGCGCCGGCCTTTCCGCGCGCTCAACTTTGACAGCGGGCGGCATCACTGGTACCGACGGCTGCGAGTCGGGATAGATCGAGGCGGCGACCGGCACCACTCGCATGATTCTCTTCCACGTTGAGATGCTCGACTTCGACAGGCCCGATGTAAGATCGCGCGCCTGGTTGCCGGTTGTCCTGCTGCGTCGCGCAGGTTTGGCCGCGGAGCTGGTGGCCGGCGAGCTGCCGAACGAACGCCTGAGCGCCGCGAAGTGTCTCGTTCTTACCGGCGGTGCCTCCGGCCATGCTCTTAGCGTCGCGCAGAAGGCGACGGCTTCGCGCATACCCATCATTCTCGATATCGGCTCGATCGAGATGCTCGCCGGTGAGCATCGTCAGCAGTTGATCGAGATGGCGGCGCTGGCGGTGGCGGTGACGGCGAACAACGTGGCCCTGGCGCGCCATGTGGAAGACGTTCTGGGCGTCACCGGCGTATTGGTCACGCCGGATCCGATCGACATTGAGGATGGGCTGCTCGCCGGCTTGCGCACCGATCCGGGAGCGACGCTGCGAGCCGTGGGACAATGGATCGAATCGGCAGTGCGCGACGGCGTTGCGCGTGTGCGGCGCGGTCGCAAGCGCGACTCTGGTCGCAAGCGCATTCTGTGGTTCGGCGCCGGACGGCGATCGAGCGGCGAGGGCGGCGTGGCGGAGCTGCTGCTTGCGGCCTGCGATCTGGTGGACTTGGCAGAGGAAGTGCCGATCCAGCTCGAGGTCGTCGGACGATCGCCACGCGCCACGCGGCACTTTCTGAAGCAGGTGCCGATCCCGGTCACCTTCTATCGCTACGCGCCTTGGCGCGTGCGGCAGCGTCTGGGGAAGGCCGATCTCTGTCTACTTCCGCACGGCGGCGATGTCCAAAGCCTGGCGTGCTCCTCCGGACGCGCAGACCTGGCATTCGCCCTGGGCGTTCGGGTGGTGGCAGGGGCACCGACGTCCCCCCTGCTGCCGGCGATGCGCTCGGCACTGACGGACCCGATGCATCGGAGAGATCAAAAGTACGATGCGCGACCTGCGACGCAGGCCTGGCAGCAGGCGGTCGCGGCCGCTCAAGCCGCATCGACGCCGTCACGAACAGACCGGATCGTGCCCCGGACGGAGAGCAAGCTGCGCGTCCTGCTGCTGCTCCAGCAGTTCCAGGATATCGACCTTATCGTCCCGATCGCCGAGGCGGCCAGCGGCCAGCCAGACATCGAGGTGCGCGTCGCCGTCCTGTCGAAGATCGCTGTTCCGGTATCGCGGCGCTTGCATACGCTGTGCGGCAACGGCGTGCGGATCGAATTTTGGCACGGGGCAGACCTGCTCGGGAATCGGATCGCGCCGGAGCGGTTCGCGGTGGACGTGGCGGTGAACGCTTCCGAAGGGCCTGGCGTCGGCGGGCGCTTTGCCAGGGCGTTCGTCGCGGCCAGCCGCGCAGCCGGTGCCAGGGCGCTCACCTTGCAGCACGGCCTCGACAATGGCGGCATCACCTTCGGCCCGAAGTCTCGTGCGAATGCGTTCCTTGCCGATCTGATTCTGACCTGGGGCGGCGTGCATCGCTTGACCGACGCGGCTGCGCCGGAAGTGAAAGCAAGGGTCGTGCCGGTCGGATGTCCGAAACGTACCTTTGCCCGCGGCGACTTCGCCGGCTTCCCGCACGCCGGCCGGCCGTTCATCGCCGTGTTCGAGAACCTGCATTGGCGCCGCTACAACGATGCCTATCGCGACCGATTCGTCAGCGACCTGGCGGCGACAGCGGAAGCCGCGCCCGACACGAGCTTCATCGTAAAGCCGCACATGGGGGGCCAGTGGTTCGTGCGCGCCGGGTCGAGCGCGCCGTTGCCGCCCAACGTAGAGATCGCGCATCCGGCCGCGGCGCGCTGGCGCCGCTTCACCGCCGATGCGTTCCTGGCCCATGCATCGGCGGTCATCACCACGCCCTCGACCATCGCGCTCGACGCCGCGCGCTATGGCGTGCCGACCGCGCTCGTGACCTATGGCATCGCGGCGGGGAACTATCATCCTCTGCCACGGCTGGAGCAGTCTGCGGATTGGCTGGCGTTCGTCGATCAGGTCAGGCGCGGCTCGTATGACCGCGCGGCGCTGCAAGCGTTTTTCGCGGATGCCGTTGTTCCCGGCGATGCCGTCGCGCGCACTCTGACGGTCATCAAGCTGGCTGGCGCCCACCGCTCGCCGGCGGCGATGCGGTCCGCCCTGCAAGAAACGCCGCTAGCCGCCTCCTAGGCGGAGCAAGTGGGGTGCTTGTTTCCGGAACAGCCTTGCATTAAGGCTGGGCCGGGGATGAAACCTGCGCCTGGAGCGCTGCGAATTCGGGAAACCAGATGGGTCCAGTCATCAATTGCGCCATCTACGAGGGCGGCCTCAAGGTCAGGGACCTCGACATCAACAACCCGGAGGACATGAAGGTCCAGTCCGGGCGGGTCATCTGGATCGGTCTCCACGAACCGAGCCAGGAGCTGCTGGGCGATCTGCAGCGCGAGTTCAACCTGCACGAGCTCGCCATCGAGGATGCCTACAAGGCGCACCAGCGCCCGAAACTCGAGATCTACGGCGAGACGCTGTTCATCGCCATGAAGACGTTCCAGCGCGTTGGCGATGAGTTCTCGATGGGCGAGACCTGCATGTTCGTCGGGCGCGGCTATGTCATCACGGTCCGCCACGGCGCTTCGCGCTCCTATGCCGCCGTCAGGGCGCGCTGCGAGAACTCGCCGAACATGCTGCGCCACGGCGAGGACTTCATCCTCTATGCGCTGATGGACTTCATCGTCGACAACTATTTTCCCGCGGTCGACGAGCTCGAAGAGCGCATCGACGAACTCGAGGAATCGCTATTCAGCCCGATCGACGATCGCGACGAGCTCGCGGAGATCTCGACCGTGCGGCGCGAGCTGACCGAAGTGCGCCACGCCGTGGCACCGCTGCCGGATATCTGCCAGCGCCTGCTACGCTTCGACGTGCCGGTCATCGACCCGCACTCGCATCCGTATTTCCGCGACGTCTACGATCACTGCGTCATCCTGCTGGACCGGATCGAGCAGCTGCGCGAAGGCGTGAAGACGGTGGTGGAAACCAAGATGCTGCTGTCGAGCCGGCGCCAGAACGAGGTGATGCGCATGCTGGCGGCCTGGGCCGCCATGCTCGCCGTTCCGACCGCGATCGCCGGCATCTATGGCATGAACTTCAGCTTCATGCCGGAACTCACGTGGCGCTACGGCTACTTCATCGTTCTCGCGGCCATCGTCGTGATCTGTGCGCTGTTGTACTGGCGCTTCAAGAAGGCCGGCTGGCTATAGCGCTCACATAGAGCTCACATAAAGAACGGCACCAGCGTCGACACTAGGCTGTTGAGCGGCTCCCACCCCTTGGGCGGCGACCTGAGCAGGCTGTCCTTGCGATACATCGCGGGGAGATCGATGGAGGCGGCGCCGGCGCCCTCGGCCGCGTTGTACGCCCTGATCATCTCGTTGGCGATGGCGGCATAGCCGATGGCAGATGGGTGCATGTTGTCGAGGCCGGCGATCCCGCCCTGGAACTTGAGCAGAGAGCTGGCAAAGGGCAGGTTGGTGATGCGCTTCACCAGCTTGCCGGCCTTCTTGACCTCGATGGCGCGGCCGTCGCCGTAGTGCTTGGAATCGTACTGCTCGATCGCGTTGTAGAGGTCGACCGGCACCAGCTTGATGGGCGTGCCTGCCAGTTCCGCGGCGATCGCTTTTGCGGCTTCCTCGTTGGCGGTCTTGATCACCTGGTCATAGGCCTTCAGCGCCTTCGGGGTGACCGGCGCGCGCAGCGCGACCTTGGTCGAGTATTCGCTGTAGTATTTGCCCGCCAGGGCCTTGCGCGTCGCATTGGCCATGAAGTCCTGATCCTGATAGGGCGCCAGGTTGGGCACCGCACGCGGCCGGATCAGCATGTTGAAATAGACCAGCTTCAGATCGTTGCGCAGGTGAGCGGCGAGGAACTGGCCGAGGCGGCGGGCCTGCCGCACGATTTCCTGCGCCCCGGCACAGGTCGAGAAATCGAGATCGGTGTTGTCGTAGGCGCCGAGCATGCCGAAGCGGAACAACCCTTCGTTGGAGCCGATATTGATCAGCAGGCGCTCCGGCAGGCGGGACGCGACCTGCTCCAGCTGCGACAGCTGCGAGGTCTCGGCAAAGGCGGTGCCGCCGTTGGGGTCGAGCAGGAAAGCATCATTGATGCTGAACCACAGGCGCCCGGCGGCGCCGAGGTCGAAATTCTCGGAGGCCTGGAGCTGCGCGTAGGCCGCCAATGCCTCCGTACGCGCATCGCCGCCGCGGCGGTCGAACAAGTCGGACCAGTCGGCGCCTGCACAGGCGATGTTGTCATGGAACCGCGGCTTTGCCTTCGGCTTGGCGGTCAGCCAGGCCTTGGCGTTCTTCATCACGGTGGACTGCAGGGAGAATAGCGAGGTAATGCCCTCGCGCGCCATCTCCTCCAGATCGAACAGGACCGCGCGGGGGTAGACCGGCCGGGTCAAGGGAAGGCCGGCCGCCTCGGCGAACTGCTGGACTGGCGATATGGCGGCCAGCTCATCGTGGATGGTGAGCGACCGCACGCCATTGAATATGGAATCGCCGATCGCCATGACCGGCGGACGCAGGTAGCCTTGCAACGCCAAATGGTTGGGCGGCAGGATCATAGGCGTATCTCCCCTTCACGCCGTCGTCCCCAAACTCCCCCGATGCGCTGCCGACCGACGGCGCATTGACTTGCAACTGTAACCAGCGACTCCGGCGTGGGCAATCCGCGTGCCCCGAGTCGCGGCTCGGATATTGCAATTCAAATATTGCGATTGAGGACGATCGAGGTCGTGAGATCCGCAACCGAATCGTGGGACGAGATGCGATCGCGCGCCGCGTTCACGCGGTCGGTGGAGGCGGCCGCGAGTTCCACCAGCAGGTCGATGTCTCCGGTGAGCGAGGTGCAGGACCTGACTTCGGGCATGCGCTTGAGGACGGCGATCAGGCCCGGTGCCGGCGTCGCCTTGAGGCGGATGAAAAGGTAGGCCGCGACGTTCGATGCACCGTCGGCAATGTCGGCGCGGTAGCCGCGGATGACGCCGTCCGCTTCCAGCCGGGACAGGCGATCGCGCAGGGTGGAGCGGGCGAGCCCCACCTTGGCGGCCAGCGCCTTCAGCGCCAGGCGCGCGTCGGACCGCAGGAGGTCCAGGATCTGCCGGTCTTTGTCGTCGAGCGGGCGCATTGGATGTTGCAAAGTGGCGGTCGAGGGAGCCAAAAGGGCGGTTGCTTTCGGCCGTCCATCCTCAGCAAATTGGGCGGTGGGTCAATGGGTTGAAGGCCCCGTTTCGGGTCTTGGGGAGAGAATTTCATGTCGGTCCTGACGACGTTGCCGCCCAGCTTTGCGCCGGACGACGTCGCGGCCATCGCACGCGAGGTCTACGGGCTGGCCGGCAGCCTGGCGCCGCTCGACAGCGAGCGGGACCAGAACTTCCGGCTGACCGAGAGCGACGGCGCCAGCTGGGTCCTGAAGATCGCCAACGAGGCCGAAGACAGCCAGGCGCTGGCGTTCCAGGCGGCGCTGCTGCGCCACGTGCAGGCGGTCGATGCGGACCTGCCGCTGCCGCACCTGCGGCCGACGCTGAGCGGCAACGATCTGGGCAAGGCAAGCCGGCGTGGCGTCGAGCACCTGGTGCGGCTGGTGAGCTGGCTGCCGGGGCAGCTCTATTCGGGCGCCAAGCAGACCACTGGATTGCATGACAATCTGGGCGAATGCCTGGGCCGGTTGGACCGGGCGCTGCAGAGTTTCGGCCATCCCGGGGCGCACCGGCTATTCGATTGGGACATCAGGCAGGCAGGGCGGTCGCGTGCGCGGCTGCAATTCATCGACGACCGCAAGCAGCGCGGCATCCTCGAGCATTTCCTTGACCGGTTCGAGACGAAGATCGCGCCACGGCTGGCCCGGCTGCGCGCACAGGTCATTCACGGCGATGCCAATGACAACAACCTGCTGGTGGATGGAGCGGTCGGCACGCGCGTCACCGGCCTCATCGATTTCGGCGATGCGATCCACAGCGCTACCATCGGTGAGCTGGCAGTTGCCGGCGCCTATGCCGTGCTGAACCAGCCGGCACCGATCGAGGTCGCGGGCCGCATTGCCGCTGCCTATCACCGGGCCTTTCCGCTGCAGTCCGACGAGCTGGACCTGCTGTTCGACTTGATCGCAATGCGCCTGGTGACGAGCGTGACGCTGTCGGCGTCACGGCGCGACCGGGTGAAGGACAACGCCTATCTCAACATCAGCGAGGCGCCGGCCTGGGCGATGCTGGAGCGGCTGCGCGCCATGGATCCGGCGTTGGCGACGGGCATGCTGCGCCATGCCTGTGGGTTCGAGGCGGCGCCGGGAGCACGAGCAGTCATCGGCTGGATCGGCGCGCATCGAAGCAAGCTGAGCTCGGTCCTGGACAAGGCGCCGGCCCTGTCGGCGAAAGCGGCGGTTCCGTTCGGCGATCCGGCGCATCCCATTGCAAAGGCGTCGGCCGCGCGTCAACCGGACGAGGCGGAGCGCTTGTGGCGCGCGATCGCGGATCAGACCGGTGTCGAGCTCGGCATCGGCCCGTGGGGCGAAGAGCGGCCGGTCTATTCGTCGGACGCCTTCCGATCGGTGTTTGCGCCAGATGAGAGACGCTCGCTGCATCTGGGTTTCGATCTGTTCGCCCCGGCGGGGTCGAACGTACGCACGCCGGTCGATGCCACCGTGGTGGACTTGTTCGAGACCGACCTGCCGCTCGATTACGGGCATGCGGTGCTGCTGCGGCACGAGCCGGATGGGCTGGTCTTCTACAGCCTGTGGGGTCACCTGTCCGCCCAGACGGTCCGTGACCGCAAGGTCGGCGAGCGGCTGAAGGCCGGCGATGTGATCGGGCAGCTTGGCGGGACGCACGAGAACGGCAACTGGCAGCCGCACGTGCATATCCAGCTCATCACCTATCAGCCTGATCATGCCGGCGACGTGATCGGCGCGGGCGAAGCGAGCCATCGCGCGGTTTGGGGCGAGTTGTTCCCGGACCCTGTGGCGTTCCTGGGGTTGCCGCCGGAGACCGTGCATGCGGCCGGCAAGGCGAAGGACGCGCTCCTATCGGCGCGCAAGAGCAAGCTGATCCGCAACCTCAGCATCTCCTACCGCAAGCCGCTGAAGATCGTGCGCGGCGAGGGCGTCTGGCTGATCGATGAGAGCGGGCGCACGTACCTCGACTGCTACAACAACGTCGCGCAACTCGGCCACAGCAATCCGGAGATCGTCGAGACCATCGCGCGACAGGCGGCGATCCTCAACACCAACACGCGCTACCTGCATGACAACGTCATCGCCTATGCCGAGGCGCTGACCGCGACGTTGCCGGCAAAGCTGAAGGTCGCGGCGTTCTGCTGCACCGGCAGTGAGGCCAACGACCTGGCGCTGCGCATGGCGCGCAACCATACCAAGGCGAAGGACGTGATCACCCTGGACTGGGCCTATCACGGCCACACCCAGGCGCTGATCGACATCAGCCCATACAAATACAAGCGCAAGGGCGGCAAGGGACGGCCCGGAACCACCTGGGAAGCGCCGTTGCCCGATACCTATCGTGCGCCCGCGGATTGGCCGGCGGCGGAGATCGGGCGGCGCTATGCGCAGCCGGTGGCGGAGATCGCGTCGGCGCTGGCGAAGGAGGGACGCGGTATCGCGGCATTCATCGCGGAATCGCTGCCGAGCTCCGCCGGGCAGATCGTGCTGCCTGACGGATACCTGAAGGCGGCCCATGCAGCGGCGCGTGCCGCCGGTGCGGTCGTGATCGCGGACGAGGTGCAGATCGGCTTCGGCCGCGTCGGCAGCCACCTGTGGGCGTTCGAGACCCAGGACGCGACGCCGGACATCATCACCATGGGCAAGCCGATCGGAAACGGGCACCCGATGGCGGCGCTGGTGACGACCGAGGAGATCGCCGAGAGCTTCGCCAACGGCATGGAGTATTTCAACACCTTCGGCGGCAACCCGGTGTCCTGCGCGGTTGGCCTGAAGGTGCTGGAGATCATCGCGCGCGATCGCCTCCTGCAGAACGCGTCCGTCATCGGTGCCGACTTGCTGTCGCGGATGCGTGTGTTGATGGCCAAGCACACGGCGATCGGCGACGTGCGGGGCCTCGGCCTGATGCTCGGCATCGACCTGGTGAAGGATCGCAGGAGCAAGGAGCCGGCGACCGAGCGGGCCGGGCGCGTGGTCGAGCGCTGCCGCGAGTTGGGCGTGCTGATGGGGACAGACGGGCCGTACGACAACGTCATCAAGCTGCGGCCGGCGCTCATATTCAGCCAGGCGAATGCCGATCACCTGATGGACGTGCTGGCGCAGGCCTTCGCCGATACCGAGGACTGATGCGAGCGTTGCCGGTTATTGATTGCGGCGTGCCAGCAAGGCCCGGGCCGCGGACAGAATAACGGCAGCACGGTTATCGAAGCTGTGATCCCGCCGCACGACCTCCGCGAAGGCCCGCCGTTGGGCGCGGCGCTCGGAGCTCTCGTTCAACGCTTGCTCGATTGACTGACGGATCGGCCGGCCCGGCCCGAAGTCCGCGATCAGATCGGAGAACCCATCGGGGTGGTCGGGGATCTCGTCCGATACGATGGGAGCGGCACAGGCGAGCACGTCGAACACGCGATTGGACAGGATGCCGGCCTGCTGCATGTCGGGCCAGTGATCGTTCAGCACCACGCCGGCCTCGCGATAGAGGTCGGCGACAACGGCGTTCGGAATGATCGACCCCTTGATGTAGCGCGGATCGATCAGCTGCTCCCACCGCGAGCCGTAGATGACCGGTTCCACGCCCGCCTCGATCGCAGCACGCACCGCAGGACGGTAGACATTGCGCGAATTGCCGATGAAGAGGACATCGTGATTCCGCGCTGCATCCCCCGGATCGGCGAAGAACAGGTTGCGGTCGGTGCATTGCAGAAGCGCCTCGGCGGCGATGCCGAGACTGCTGGACCAATGGCCGGCAAGGCGATGAGACGCGACGAAGACCTTGTTATGGGCGGCAAGTTCGGCGGCCTCGACCAGGTCGGGATGGCTGATCACCCACAGGATCGAGGGGCGGCCGGTCTTCGGCACATAGCGCTCGAGGCCGCGAAGCACCAGATCGATCTCGCATTCTGGATCCGGCTCATTCCATGCGCGTAGAACGTCGATCCTGCTGCGGCAGCCAAGGCGCATCAGCGCGTGCGAGAGACTGCGGGCGAAGTGGTAGTCACCCCACTCGTCCCGTACGGCTTCGCTCGGGCAGGCGATCTTGATCGCGAAGGATGGGTTGCGGGATTCGAGCGCCTGAGCGGGAAGGGGTGAGGTAACGCGCCGCAACACGGGTCGGAACGCCGCCAGTCCAGCCGGTTCCCACTCTGGAACGTCCGGCAAATCGTAGTCCGCCGCGTAGCCGTCCTCGCGATAGATCGCCGTGTCGTCCGCGACCAGGCGATGTTTCCAGCGTTCGACGAATGCCTGGCGGTTGCTGTAGGAGAAGCGGCCACGACCAGGCGTGCCGCCTTCGTGATGGATGACGACGGAGGAGGGCTCGACCCGGCACGTCTTGCTGAGTTGCGCCCTCAAGCGAAGACACAGGTCGTTGTCCTCCTGGCCATTGATGAAAATCGGATCGAAGCCGTGCAGCGCGGCGAAATCCTCGGCACGGATCCCGAGACAGGCGCCGCTGATCATCGCCAACGTACGCGGCTTGGCGAGATGCGGCGCATCGCCGGGGAGCCCGCGGTAGAGTTCGTATGGGACGTTGCTCCGCTCACCAACCACAGTGCCGAAGGTCTGAATGGTGCCGTCCGGAAAGAGCAGCTTGGGCTGTACAGCGCCGATCGCGGCGTCTGCCAAAGGAGAGACCAACGCGCGCAGCCATCCGGCTTGCACGCGCGTGTCGTTGTTGAGGAAGACGACGATGCTGCCCCTGCTTGCGGCAAAACCGAAGTTGCAGCCGAGCGCAAAGTTCAGGTTCTCCCAGTTGCGCACCAACCGCGCATTCGGTCGGACCGCGACGCATTGGTCGAGCAGTGCCGACGTTGCGGGATCGCTGCCATTGTCGACTAGGATAAGCTCGAACTTGCAGCCCGCGTCGGCCTCATAGAGCGACGCCAGGCATGCTGCGGTGAGCTCCGGCTGGCCGTGTACCGGAATCACGATCGAAACCAGATCCTGGTCGCGTGCGCTCGCGCTCGATTCCAGTGTGGCCCAATCCAGATGATGCTTGCCGAGCACGATGTAGGTCCAGCTCACCGGCTCCGAGACCGTGATGCGGTCAGCGCGCGTGAGGCGTCCGTCGTACACGCAGCCGATGAACGGTGCGTAGCCGACGCGCGACTCTCTTGCATACCGGAGCACGAGGTCCCAATCGGACATGCGCTTCAGGGTCTCGTCGCAGCCGCCGCGCCGGTCATACAGCGTGCGGCGGTGAAGCATCACGTTGATGTCGATGAAATTGCGATGGCTGAGATCGGTATAGTCGAAGTCGGCACCGACATAGCGGGTGCGCCAGCCGTCATTCGTCTCCAGCGCGGAATAGACCAGGTCGAGATTGCGCTCGAGCAAGTGGGACGTCGAGATCTCCAGGAACTCCGGCTGCCAGCTATTGTCGCTGTCCAGATAAGCGAAGAGCTGTCCCTCCGCCTGCGCCATCGCGGTGTTGCGCGCGGCGGCCACGCCTTTGCCGCCGGACTGCAGCAGGCGGATGCGCGGATCTTTGAGATAACCGGTGACGACCGCCAGCGTGGCATCGCGACTGCCGTCGTCGACGACCAGAAGCTCCCAGTGATCGTAGCTCTGGGCTTGGATACTCGCAATTGCAGCAGGCAGCAGCGCGGCGCGGTCGCGCGTCGGCAAGATGATCGAAATCAGCGGCCGGTCCCTCATCAAAGCTTGATGGCCGGCGGCTGACCGGACCGCCGCGATGAACTTGTGCGCCGCGTCCTGGTCGAAGGTCTTGCGCAGTGCGTTCCTGGAATGTGACGAAGCGACCTGCGCCGAAGGCGCAAATCCGATGCCGGACTCGATCCTGCTGTTGGGGCGACGCCCCTCGCGCGCGCCGTGGCGGAGGAAGTGCAGCAGAGGGTTGACGCCGGAACTGGCAACGTCCGGGTTCGCGTCGAGATACCATTTGGTGTCGAACAACGGTCCGGGATTGCGCCCTTCCTTGGCGCCCCGCAGCACAAAATGCGCGAGAGGATTGAGCCCGGATTCCGTGACGTCCGGGTTGTTGGCGAGATACCAGCTCGAGCTGAACAGGCGGTTGGGATCGCGCCCTTCGCGCGCGCCATGCCGGATGTAGTGCTCCAGGGGATCGACCTTGCGCGCAGCGACGTCGGGATAGGCTTCGAGATACCAGGCCGGATCGAACAGGCCCGACGCACGGAGAATGCGCGCGGCACGGGAGCTGCGCGGTCGAAGCCACGCGGGAAGGCGAGCCCGCAAACCGGACAAGAACCTACTCATTCGGGATTGTTGGGCCGCACTGGGTCAAAGCACTTTTCCCTCGAATGGATTGCGCCCCTGCTTGTCCTCGACCTCGATCACCCACAGGTCGGGATCGCGCTTGAGCTGGCGCTCGATATAGCTGGTCGCGTCGGCTTCGGCGAGCAGGGCGCCTTGCTGCGCGGCCATCCATGCGACGCGGCCATCCATGTCTCTGGTCTGGGTCAGTACCTTGAAGGTGCCATCGAGCAGGTTGAGCTTCACGACGACGGCGCCGCCCCATAGATCGCCCTTGCGCAGGACGGCGGCGAACTGGCCCTCGGCGTTGCAGCGGCGCAGGTGAGCCTGCACCCACAGCTCGGTCGACAGGCGTCCGTCTGCGGTCAAGAGCGAGACCTGGACGACAGCGCCGCGGCGCGGATCTGCGACAGCGTCTGACGCGGCGTGATCACCTCGACACTCAGCCGGATCTCGATCAATGCGGGCTTGCCGGCCTTGGCCGAACGCTCGAACGCGGGAGCAAAGTCGGCGGTCTGCTCCACCAGTTCGCCATGAGCGCCGTAGGCTCGGGCGAGGGCGACGAAATCCGGATTGACCAGATCCGTGCCGGAAACTCGGCTTGGGTAGGCGCGCTCCTGATGCATGCGGATGGTGCCGTAGCTGCTGTTGTTCACGACAACGAAGATCACCGCGGCGTTGTACTGCATCGCGGTCGCCAGCTCCTGGCCGTTCATCATGTAGCAGCCGTCGCCGTTGAACGAGACCACCATGCGGGTGGGCGCGGTCACCTTGGCGGCGACGGCGGCGGGCACGCCATAGCCCATCGAACCGTTGGTCGGCGCGAGCTGGGTGCGGAACCGGCGATAGCGGTGAAAGCGATGGATCCAGGTTGAGTAGTTGCCGGCGCCGTTGGTGAGGATGGCGTCGGCCGGCAGGCGCTGCTCCAGCCAATCCACGATCTCGCCCATCTGAATCGGGCCTTCGACTTTGGGCGGCGTCGACCATTCAAGATAGTCGGCATGCGCGGTCTTGGTCTCGCTGTCCCAGGGGCGCGTTGGCACCGGGCCAAGCGCCTTCGCCATGGCGGCGAACTCGGCCACGCCGGCATTGATCGGCAGCACGGCCTGATAGACGCGGCCGAGCTCCTCGGCGCCGGGATGGACGTGCACCAGCTTCTGCTTGGGGACCGGGATGTTGAGCAGCGTGTAGCCGGACGTCGTCATCTCGCCGAGGCGGGCGCCGACGACGATCAGCAGGTCGGCGTTCTTCACGCGCTCCGCCAGCTTGGGATTGATGCCGATGCCGACGTCGCCGGCGTAGTTCTGGTGGCTGTTGTCGAACAGGTCCTGGCAGCGGAACGAGCAGCCGACCGGCAGGTTGGCCGCCTCGGCGAAAGCGCGGATGTCCGCCACGGCTTCGGCCGACCAGCCGCCGCCGCCCAGGATCATGAGCGGCCGCTTCGCTTCGTCCAGCCGGTCGCGCAGATCGTGCATCTGGGCGGCGCTGGGCGAGGGCTGGACCGGTTTGTAGCGGCCGGCATCCGCGACGTCGACGCGGTCGGTCAGCATGTCCTCGGGCAGGGCGAGCACAACCGGGCCGGGGCGGCCGTTGACCGCGCGGTGGAAGGCCTGGCTGACATATTCGGGAATGCGGGCAGCATCGTCGATCTCGGCGACCCACTTGGTCATCGGGCCGTACATGCGGCGGAAGTCGATCTCCTGGAACGCCTCGCGCTCCACCTGGTCGCGCGCCACCTGGCCGATGAACAGGATCATCGGCGTCGAATCCTGGAAGGCGGTGTGGACGCCGATCGATGCGTTGGTCGCGCCGGGGCCGCGGGTGACGAAGCAGATTCCGGGGCGGCCGGTCAGCTTGCCGTACGCCTCGGCCATGTAGGCGGCGCCGCCTTCCTGGCGGCAGACGACCAGCTTGATCTCGGGTGCATCGTGCAGGGCATCGAGGGCCGCGAGGTAGCTTTCGCCGGGAACACAGAAGGCGGTGTCGACGCCGTGGATCTTCAGCTGGTCGATGAGGACCTGGCCGCCGGTGCGCAGATTGCTGGAGTTCGCCATGGAGGATCCTTTGCGGGAACTGGCAGTGACATAGCCGAGCGGGGCAGCGGCGGCAAGGAAGCCGGGCCCGCCCGAATGGCCGAATCGTCCGGCAAATGGACGGCGGACCGGCTAGGCGGGCTGAAGGGCCGCGGCGATGTTGCCGATGGCCCGGGTGCCGCTCCAATAGGCACCGCCGCAGGTGGCCACCATCGGCATGCCGACGGCCTCCCCGGCGAAGAACAGGCGGCCATCGACCGGCTGCGCCAGCGCCTGGCGGGCGCCAAAATGACCAGGCTTCACCGAGGCATAGGCACCCAGGACCCAGGGATCGGTATCCCAGGCGGAGACGATGGAGCGGACGAAGTGCTTGCGGATGCCGGCGCCGAACACCGCCGAGACCCGGTCCATCACGTAGTCGGTGGCGGCCTTCTGCCCGGCGCGGGTCAGGTGGCTGGCGAAGCGGCCGCCGGTCTGGCCGACCACGTAGTGGAAGCCGAAGGTCGGGATGTGGATGGCGAGGGGCTCGGCGTCGCCGTCGACGATCGTCATGTTGCTGGGCGCGTCGCCGAAGACATCGCGGTCGAAATAGAGCGCCACCCGGTTGGCAACGCCGGGGGAGAAGCCGTCGATGGCAGCCTGCGTCGCAGCGGGCAATGTGGGCCGGAAGCGGATGAGGCCCGATTGCAGGATGCCGATAGAGACGGTGATGAGCACGGCCCGAGCGGTCAGGGGGCCCTTATTGGTGCGCACGACAACGTGGTCGCGCGGCGAGCAATCGACTTCCTGCGCCACGGTGTTCAGCGAGACGGGTATGCCGGCGCCGAGCCGCTGCATCATGCGGCCGAGGCCATCGCGCACCGGCCAATCGCCGCCGTTCGCGACCTGGGTCACCACGTCCTGCACGGAGACCTGGTCGGGATCGGCGGCGTGGATGACGGAAAAGACGTGAGCGTAGGGCGCGAAGAAGGGGCTGTTGGTGTCGAGCAGCGACAGCACGTCCCGGTCCTCGCCCGGAGGCAGCGCGAGACCGGTGCCGCTTTCGGCCCAGTCGAAATACGCTCCATAGGCATTGGTTTCGGCGGGCGTGGCGTGTCGCCCGTTCAGCCACAGATGGGCGGAGAAGGCGAAGTCGCGGTCGATTGCAATGCCGAGACGGTCGGCCTCGGGCACCAGGGGATTGATGTCGGATGTGTGCAGCCAGTGGCAGCCGAGGTCGAACGGCACGCCTGGCGCAAGGTTCTCGGTATAGGCGCGGCCGCCAATGCGGTGCGCGGCTTCGATGATCTGATGGGTAAGGCCGGCTTTTGCAGCGGCGCGCGATGCGCCGATGCCGGCGGCACCGGCACCGATGATTACCAGATCAAGCATGAGTGGGATGCTTGGGCTAACATCAAGCAAAGTGATAGCGTGCCTCGACGCCGATGAGCAAGGGGGGCCACCTCCTAGCTCAAGGAGACCGCGATATCCGTATCGACTGCGATCTTGACGGCCTGATAGCTATAGACTGCGTAACCGGCGAGCGATGTAAGACTTGCGGCCCCCCACCCGTCGGCCCTGAACATGTGCAGGGTGTCGCCGGCTTCGCCGTCAATTCGCAAAACATTGTCGAGCGTTGCCTTGCCGCCGACATTTGCGATGGTCACATCGAGGTCCAGCACATCGGCCAAGTGCAGGGTCAGGTTGTTTGCGAAGCCGTTGGCGACGTCGAGAATTTCGACATTCGAAATCCGGCCGCGATCGGATATTGCCTTGTTACCGTCCAGGTTTGCGAGATCGATGGCGCCCGCATAATCAAGATGCAAGGTATCTATGCCGGCACCGCCATCAATCCGGAAAAACTTGTTGTCGCCGACATGGAGTTCGTCATTGCCTTGGCCGGCGTTGATCACGTCCGCGCCACCGCCGCCGAGGACTGTGTCGTTTCCCTGCGCAGCGACGATCCGGTCGGCTGTTGCGGACCCCACCAAGCTGTCGGCGCCCGAGGTGCCGAGGGAATCGATCTCGTCTCGGAAATCTGCGCCTTGGACGTGGTAGAGCTGCTGAGACTCTCCGGGGACGAATGTGCCGATCAGGATGTCGTCGAAGCCGTCGCCATTGGTGTCTCCGGCAGCCTCGATCAGTGAGGTGATCGCGTTCGGATCGTCGCGTTCCAGCAAGAGGGCCTGGTTCGAGTTGAGCTGGGTGGTCACAACGACCCACTGCGACCCGCCCGCATGGCCGTAGATGATGGCGGCGGCATAGCCGGCGCTGGGATCGTAGCTGGTGACGATCAGGTCGTCGTAGCCATCCGCATTGATGTCGCCAGCGAAGGACGCTTTGTCGGTAATCCTGAACGCATTCGTTCCGTTCACAAATCCGAACGAATTACTATCGAACTTTGCCGCCGTCCCGAAATAGATGTCCGAATAGCCGTTGAATTGCAGAACGAGATCATCGTAGCCATCACCGTTCAGGTCGCCGACGGATTGTGACGCGGCGAATGGCCCGCCAATAGCGATCGCGTTCGCTCCATTGAGCAGGCTTGGCATGGTTGCGCCCTTGCGACCGTAGATGATCTCCGCCTGTCCGGAACCGCTGATGATTATGTCGTTGTATCCGTCTCCATTCAGATCACCAGCGTCGGCAACGTCTTGTCCGAAGGAAGCGATGCTCTTGCCGGTTATGGCGAATACACCGCTGCCCGGGGCGAGGGCGATGGAACCGCCCGGGGCCGAGGCCCGACCCAAGACTAGGTATGCTTGCCCCGACGTCCCATAGGTGGGCGCTCCGATCAGGAAATCGTCATAACCATCGCCATTGAAATCGGAGACGGTCGCGATCGAATCCAGGGATTTGCCGAGTGCCGCCGTCGTCGTGATCTTGAAGCCCTGGCTGCCCTGCAGGGCATTCAGGTTCAGCGAGGTTAGCGACGCGTTGCCAAAAATCGCGAACGCGCCACCTTGAATATGCCCATTCACGATCTCGGACGGATTCCGTAGCAGGGCGTCT
>DATEOK010000421.1:0-19904 GCA_035274225.1 Dongiaceae bacterium | reverse complement strand
AGAAGACCGGTTTCGTCTCCGCCACTTCGATGGAGGACAGGCCGCCATTGGAATTGCCGACCAGCAAAGGCGCCGTCACGCCGATCTTCTGCAGCCCCAAGCGCAGTCGGCGCAGATAGGTCTCCATCAGCGGCAACACATAGGCGTTCACCACCGCCGTGCTGGTGCGCTCATATTCGCGCTGCTCCGGCAGGACGGAGACCGAGGTGGTGACCGGCAGGTTCGGGAAATGCTGGCGCAGCACCCGCTCCGCCATCAATTCGTGCGCCGGATTGCGATAGGAGTTGATGAAGCAGATGGCGACGGACTCGATACCCAGCGCCACCAGCTCGTGGCCGGTCTGCGCGACCTCATCCTGGTCGATCGCCTGCAGCACGTTGCCGCGCGCGTCCATGCGCTCGTTGATCTCGCGCCGCAGTTGGCGGCGGACCAGCGGCTGCGGCTTGTCCCAGGTCAGGTCGAACATGTCGGGGGTGCGGATGCGGCCGATCTCCAGCACGTCGCGGAAGCCCTTGGTGGTCAACAATCCGGTCTTGGCGCCGACCTTCTGCAACAGCGTATTTGAGCCCACGGTGGTGCCGTGCAGCACCTCCGAGACATCGGCAGCATTCAGCTTCGCATCTCCGAGGATCAGCTCGATGCCGGTGATGACCGCCTCGGCCGGGTTCGCCGGGGTTGAGGGCACCTTACGCGAGAAACAGGAACCGGATGTATCCAGCAGCACCAGATCGGTGAAAGTGCCGCCGATATCGACTCCGATGCGCGCCCCGCCGCTCATCTGAATCTTGGCCATCTAGCCGCGCCGCAGGGCGACGATCTTGGCATCGGTCTCCGGCTGGTCGCGATACAGGCTGCGCGAAGATTGCGGTAGCGCCGCTTCCCAGGCCTGGAAATCGGCGATCAAGCGCTCCTCCTCGATGATCGGCAGCTCCGACATCGGTGGCAGCACGCGGCGCCAGGTCGAATTGCCGGTGGTATCGGCGACCAGCGCCTTGACCGAGGCGATGAAGGGCCGGCGCGATAGCACCACATCCGCCGCCAGGATCTGGGGCACGAAGCGGCGGCGTTCGAACAGGTTCGGTGCGTCGAACATGGCGCGCATCAGCCGCGGCATCACATTCGCCATGCCGCAGATGGTGCCGCGGCCGCCGCTGGCCAGCAATTGCGGCACATGAGTCTCGCTCCCGGTGAAGATCGACAGATGCGAGAATCGGCGCAGCAGCCCTTCGGTGAAATCGAAATCGCCGCCGCTGTCCTTCACGCCGGCGATGTTGCCCGGATAGCGCTCATCCAGGCGGCGGATCACGTTGGGCGTGATCGGCACGCCGCAGATGTCCGGGAAGTGATAAAGGTAGAGCCGCAGATCCTTGCGGCCGATGGCGTCGATCACTGCAGTATAGAAGCGGAAGGCGCCATCATCGGTGATGCCGCCGCGATAGACGCAGGGCGGCATCAGCAGCAGCCCGTCGACCTTCCGGTCGAGCGCGTGACGCGACAGCGCGACGATGTCGGGGATCGACAGCGCGCCAACCGAAACGATGATCCGGTCCGCCGGAATGCCGGCCGCGATGACCTGTTCCAAGGCCGCGGTCCGGTCCGCCACCGAGAACTCGGCGCCCTCGCCGGTGGTGCCGAACAAGGTGATGCCGTCGCAGCCTTCTCTCATCAGCGTGCGGCAGCGCGCCACCAGCAGATCGACATCGGGCCGGAATGAGTCGGTGACGGGTGTTGCGATCGCCACGACCAGGCAATCGCGCGCAGGAAGACCATTCAAAGCCGGCATACTCCCCTGTTGGGCCGATCGTCCCCAGAGCCCTCGATCATGCTGTCCGATTGTAGATTGTCAACAATTGACTTGACGCTGGACGGCCGCGGTGGGAGCATTTCGGACAACAAGGGGAGGTGGCCCGCGCGGCCATCGCAATGCCGCGAAACGCGGCGACAGGGCGGGAACCAGGGGTGAAATCAGCGCGATCCGTGAAGGTCGACCGGCGTTCGCTCGATTGGCGGGCGGCCGACGTGCTGCGCGAGCAGATCCTGAGCGGCAAGCTGGTGCCCGGCCAGCGCATCACCGAGACCGCCTTGGCGGCGCAGTTGGAGGTGAGCCGCGGCACGCTGCGGGCTGCGCTGCGTGCGCTGGCGCATGAGGGGCTGATCCAGCAGGTCGCCTACACCAAATGGATGCTGCCGGAATTCTCCAACTCCGACGCGTGGGAGCTCTACACGTTGCGCGGCACGCTGGAGGGAATGGCGGCGCGCCTGGCGGCCCAGCACCGGACAGCGAAGTGCGTTCTCGCCATCGAAGCGGCGTTCGAGCGCCTGGTCGCGGCGGTCAAGTCCAAGCGTCACGCCCGGGTCGCCGATGCCGATCTTTCCCTGCACAAGACGATCGTCGAGATCACCGGGCATCAGCGCCTGATCGACCAGTATCGCCTGCTGGAACAGCAGGTGCGGCACTACATCGTCTGTTCCAACGCTCTGATCATGGACCTCAACCAGATCGTCTCCGAGCACGAGCCGATCGTCCAGGCCATCATCGCCGGCAATGCGGAGGCAGCGGAGACGCTGGCACGCGACCACAACGCGCCCGAGGTCGAGCGCGCGGCTGCCGCCATGGTGCAGGAACAGGCGGCGGCGGAGGCTCCACCGCCCAAGCAAAAGAAGGCATCCGCGCGGCAATCCAAGGCCGCGTGACGGCGGCGTTCAAGAAGACGGCACAACAAGTGCAACGCATAACAATTGTCAAAAGGGAGGTTGGCATGACATCCAGGATCATCGGCAAGGCGTTCAACCGCCGTGCGGTGCTGGCAGGAGGCGCGGCGGCGCTCTCCATGCCGTTCATCATCAAGTCCAGCTATGCGGACGCCAAGCCGTTCCGCATTTCGCTGCCCGGCAACGAAGAGGAATGGCAGTCGAAAAACCTGCAGGCCTTCAAGGCCGCGCTCGACAAGAGCTCGCCGGGGCAGTTCGACGTGCAGATCCACTACAACGGCACGCTGTTCGGCCAGGGCACCGAGATCGAAGCGATGCAGCGAGGCAACCTGGAAGTGGGCATGGTGTCGCCGCAGGACATCGCCGCCCTCATTCCGGAATATTCGGTGTTCACCACCGGCTACCTGATGCGCGATCCGGCGCACCTCGATGCCGTCTATGACGGCGACATCGGCGCCGAGTACAAGGCGCGGATCGAGAAGGACATCGGCATCACGCTGGTCAAGAGCCAGTATCTCGGCACGCGCCACGTCATCCTGCGCGAAGTGAAGGAGGTCGCCAAACCGGCGGACCTCGCGGGCCTGAAACTGCGCATGCCGGGCTCGGAGGCTTGGCAGTTCCTCGGCAACGCGCTTGGCGCCAATGCGACGCCGCTGGCGTTCGAGGAAGTGTACCTGGCGATGCAGACCGGCACCATCGACGGGCTGGAGAACCCGCTGCCAGATGCGATGGCGGCGAAATTCTACGAGGTCTCCAAGCAGATCGTGTTGACCTCGCACATGGTTGCCAACACCTTCTTCGCGGTCGCGAGCGCGTATTGGAACGGACTCAGCGACGAGCAGCGCACCGCCATCACCGCCGCCGAGACGGAAGGCAAGGGCGTCAACGACGCCGGCGTCATCGCGACCGAGAAGGATGCAGTGGCGTTCATGGAAGGCAAGGGGCTGAAGGTCACGACGCCGGACGTCGCGGCGTTCCGCGCCCAGGTGCTGGACAAGTTCGTCAACTCCGACTTCTCCAAGAACTGGCCTGCCGGCATGCTCGACCGCATCAAGGCGGCCGGCGCCTGAGCCATGCAACGAGCTTGGCGCGCAAGGATCTCACCGTGATGGCGAACCTTGGCGCCAAGCTCAAGCGCGGCGCCGAACTGATCGCGGCGGCATCGTTCGCCCTCATGTTCGGCGCCTTCATGGTCCAGATCGTCAGCCGCTACATCTTCAATGCGCCGGTGTCCTGGTCGCTGGAAATCTGCTCCATCGGCTATGTCTGGATCGTGTTCTTCACCTCGAACGTGCTGTTGACCGAGCGCCAGCACATCGTGTTCGACGTGCTGTACCAAGCCTTTCCACTGCGGCAGCGGCGCATGCTGGCGGTCGCGCTGACTGCGACGCTCGGCATCATCTTCCTCGCTGCGCTGCCGGTGACTCTGGAGTACCTGTCCTTCCTCGGGCGGCGCAAGACCATGATCCTGCGCATCCCGATGGACATCGTCTATTCCTGCTTCGGCATTTTCATGATCGCCGTGGTGGTGGGCGCCGCATTGCGCCTGAAGCGCCTGTTCGGCGCCGACTGGCAGAAGCACCTCTGAAGGCCCGCGCATGAGTTTCGCCGCATACCTGATGTTCGGCCTGTTCTTCCTGTGGTCGTTCCTCGGCATGCCGATCGGCCACGCCATGCTGGCGGCCGCCTTTGTCTATCTGTTCGTGACCGGCCAGGACATCGCCATCGCCGCGAGTCAGAGCCTGAACGGCCTGTTCTCGAGCTTCGTGCTGATGTCGGTGCCGCTGTTCATCCTCTCCGCCGATATCATGAACGCCAGCAAGATCACGGACCGGCTGTTCGAGTTCGCAAACCTGCTGGTCGGCCGCCTGCGCGGCGGGCTGGCGCACGTCAACATCGTCGCCAGCATGATCTTCTCCGGCATGAGCGGCAGCGCGCTTGCCGATGCCGCCGGTCCCGGCAAGCTGGAAGTCGACATGATGATCAAGGCCGGCTACAAGCCCGGCTTCGCCGGCGCGCTCAGCGCCACCTCGGCGATCATCGGGCCGATCATCCCGCCCTCCATCCCGATGGTGATCTACGGCGTCGTCTCCAACACCTCGATCGGCTACCTGTTTATCGCCGGCGTCATCCCGGGATTGCTGCTCGGGTTCGCCCAGATGGGCGTGGTTGTCGCCATCGCCAAGCGCCGCAACTTTCCGACCGAGCTGCCGCCGACTCGCCGGCAGGCGGTGGAGACGGTGAAGGTCGCGCTGCCGGCCTTGTTCCTACCGGCCATCATGCTGGGCGGCATCTACAGCGGCGCGGTGACGCCGACGGAGGCAGCGGCGGTGGCCGCCTTCTACGCGCTGCTCCTGGCGACGCTGTGGTACCGTTCACTGGACTTCAGGGGTTTCGTGAAGGTCCTGGTGGATTCGGCGCGCTCCACCGCGGTGGTCGCCATCACGATCGCCGGTGCCCTGGTGATGAACTGGATCGTGGCCGCCGAGCAGATCCCGGAGGCGATGGGCGCCTGGATGATTGCGCTCGACATGTCGCCGGCCATGTTCCTGCTTGCGGTCAATCTGCTGTTCCTGGTGCTGGGCGCGTTCCTGGACACCATGCTCATGCTGCTGATCATCGTGCCGATGCTGATGCCGACCGTGCATGTGCTGGGCATCGACCCGGTGCATTTCGGGGTGACCGCGATCGTCAACATGATGATCGGCCTGGTGACGCCGCCGATGGGCGAGCTGGTGTTCCTGATCGCCGGGGTCTCCGGCGTGTCGGTCTCGGCGATCACCAAGGAGCTGTGGATCTTCCTCGTCGTGCTGATCGCGTTGCTGTTCGTTCTGGTCTACGTCCCTCAATTGACCCTGTGGCTGCCGGAACAGATGGGCTACCAGCCCGTCACCGCGCCCGCGAGCTAGGAGGCTCTCGATGCCTGCCATGAAGGATATGGTGAACGGCGTTCCACGCTATCGCCACTTCATCAACGGCCAGTGGACCGACTCCACGGTCAAGGAATGGATCGAAGTCGAGAACCCGGCGACCGGCGCGGTGATTGCGACGGTGCCGAAAGGCGGCGCCGACGATGCCGACCGCGCGCTGGTCGCCGCGGCTGCGGCGCAGCCGGCTTGGGAAGCGCTGCCGCCGGTCGAGCGCGCCAAGCTGCTGACCGGCCTCGCGCGCTTGATCCTGGAAAACCGCGACCGCTTGGCACGTCTGGTGGTGGCGGAACAGGGCAAGCCGCTGACCGAGGCACGCGGCGAGATCGAAGGCACCGCGCTCTATCTGACCTACGCCGCCGAAGAGGCGCGGCGCATCACCGGCGACATCATTCCGTCCGACAATGCCGATGAGCAGGTCTGGATCCAGCGCGTCGCCCATGGCGTGGTGGTCGGCCTGACCGCCTGGAACTATCCGGCCGCGCTGACCACGCGCAAGATGGGGCCGGCACTGCTGGCCGGCAACACCATCGTCATCAAGTCGCACGAAGGGACGCCGCTCTCGGCGTTCGAGATCGCGCAGCTGTCGACGCAACTCGATTTCCCGCCGGGCGTCATCAACGTGGTGAGCGGCACCGGCGAGGGGCTTGGCGCCGCTTTGGTCAAGCACCCGATTCCGCGCCTGATCACGCTGACTGGCAGTGTACGGGCCGGCAAGGAGATCTTCCGCGCCGCCGCCGACGACCTCAAGATCCTGCGCCTGGAGCTGGGCGGCAAGGCGCCCTTCATCGTGGCGGAGGACGCCGACATCGGCGCCGCGGTCAAGGCGGCGATCGCCTCGCGGTTCGAGAATTGCGGCCAGATCTGCATCTGCAACGAGCGCATGTATGTGCATGAGCGGGTGGCGGACGAGTTCACCGACAAGTTCGTTCGGGCCGTCAAGGCGCTGAAGGTCGGCGATCCGCTGACCATGGTCGATGTCGGTCCGAAGTTCAGCGGCGCGGAGGTGGACAAGGTCGAGCGCATGGTCAAGGCGGCAACCTCCGCCGGCGCCAAGGTGCTGACCGGCGGCAACCGGCTGACCGAGGGCGAGTTCGCCCGCGGCCACTGGTTCGAGCCGACCGTGCTGACCGCGGTCGACAACCGCATGCCGATCATGCAGGACGAAGTGTTCGGTCCGGTTATCCCGCTGATGAACGTGACCGATTTCGACGAAGGACTGCGCCTCGCCAACGAATCGCGCTATGGCCTGTCGGCCTATGTCTTCACCAAGGACATGCGCCGCCTGATGCGGTTGGTGCGCGAGCTGAAGTTCGGCGAGATCTACGTCAACCGGCCCGGCGGCGATGCCGTCCATGCGCATCATGCCGGGCTGCGGCACAGCGGCATCGGCGGCGAGGATGGCAAATACGGCCTGGACGCCTATTTCCAGAAGAAGACCATCTACGTGAATTTCGCATGATGGCCTGGGGGCTGCGAATCTCGGACATCTTGGCGCAACCGTGACGCAGTGGCCCGCTGACAGGAGTCTCTGGGCGATCTTGACAGGCGCGCTCGGCCGCATGCGCCTCACTCTCGCCGGAATGCGCTGTATAGCGAGCTGGGAGGAACTCCGGAGCCGCCTCGGCGATCCGGAGACCATTCTTTGCCTGGGCAATGGACCATCGTCGGAGGTAGATGGCGTCGAGGGCGTGCGCTTCGACCGGCTGTTTCGGGTCAACTGGATCTGGAACCAGCGCAGTATTCATCGTGATCCCGACCTCGTTTTCACCGCTGACCTCGATGCGCCGTCGGCGGCGCCGATCATCTGCTTCCCGACACGGGAGGATGCAAACCGGATCCTCGCCAGCTATGTGCAACGTCGAATCGGCGCGCGCACGGAATACCTGGTATTTCCTGAGCTTTCATCGTCACGCAAACGGCGAACATGGTCGCATCGGCCGACCAATGGTGCGCTGATGGTTGCGGCGGCGGTGCTGCTTCGGCCACGCCGCCTGGTCATCGCCGGCATCGATCTCTACCTTCATCCGGGCGGCAAGTACCCCGGCGCCACCAGCGAGCCCAACCAGTATGACGATGTCCATCACCGCGACGTCGATCTCGCCGTCATCCGCGCGGCCCTGGATCAATTCGGCGGCGATACCACAATCTTGAGCGAGCAATTGCGATCTGCACTGGCGTGATCGGCCTGGCGTCGAACGAGGCACGGGTCAGCCCAACCGCTGCACGAACTCCGGATGGAAGCGGTGCAGGCGGTCGGTGCTGAAGTTGCTGCGGAACTCCCGCGGCGACTGGCCGAAATGGCCGCGGAAGGTGCGGGAGAACACTTCCGCGCCGGAGAAGCCGCACGACAGCGCGACATTCTGGATCGGCACGTCGCTGTAGAACAGCAGGTTGCGGGCGGCCTGCAGGCGGATCTTCAGATAATAGCGCGCGGGGGATTCGTTGAGCTTGCGGCGGAACAGGCGCTCGAGGCGGCGACCCGTGAGCCCGACGCTGTCGGCGATCTCCTGCGGCTCCAGCGGTGCTTCCAGGTTCTCTTCCATCAGGCGGATGGCGCGCAAGACCAGCGGATCGAGCGAGCCCATCGGCGAATCCAGCACAGCGCGCTGCGGATCGGTGCCGTGGCGGATGCGCTCGTGCACCATGCCGTTGGCGACGATCTGGGCCAGCATGGTGCCCTGATCGAGCGCGATCAGATGCAGCATCATGTCGATTGCCGCCGCGCCGCCGGCGCAGGTGATGCGCTTGCGGTCGATGACGAAGATCTGCTCCACCACCTCGAGTTCCGGATAATGCTCATGGAACAGCGGGATCGCCTCCCAGTGCAGCGTCATGCGGTAGCCTGCCATCAACCCCGCGGCTGCAAGCGCGAAGGTGCCGGTGTCGAGCGCGCCGAGGCGGATGCCGTAGCGGTCGAGGCGCCTCAGCCAGTTGAGTAGGCGCCGGTCGAGATACTGCGTCGGTTGGTTGCCGGCGCAGACGATGAGGGTGGTGAAATCCGGCCGCTGGTCGAGCGCCGCATCCGGAGTCACCCGCATGCCGTTGCCGGCGCGCACCGGCTTGCCGTCGACCGACACGAAGCGCCAGTCGAACAATGTACGGCCGCTGTTCTGGTTGGCGATGCGCAGCGCTTCGGTCGCCGGAATCACAGCATAGATCGGGAACTCCGGGATCAGCAGAAAGCCGATACGATGCTGCGCTGCGTCTGCGGTCGCCATGAGGGCTCCTCGGAGGCCGCGCTCAGGATCAAGTTTCCGTCGTGGAACGTCAAGTTGTTTGAGAGCACTTGGGCGATAATCCGATCAACGCGCATGGCAGCGCGCGCGGGAATCCGCTGGCGCGAAGAACCGGAACACGGCACGTTCAGCAGCCTCGCCAGAACAGACAAATCGCCGAGACTGCGACGCTGGAACAACCCAACCAGCGAACGGCGATGCGCGTCCAAAGCGATGGGAATGATGGATCGAGACCTGCTCAGGAAGAAACTTGAAGGCTGCTACATCACGGTGCCGACGATGTTCCGCGATCCGGACCTCGAGGTCGACACCGCCGCAATCCAGCGTCATGTCGCCTTTTTGAGGAAGCGCGGCATCAATGCCGACAACGGCGTGCTGCTGGCAGGCGGCGCCGCTGGTGATTTCTCGACCATGTCGTTCGACGAACGCGCTTTGGTGGCTGAGACGGTGGTGGAGGCTGCAGCCGGACAGGTGCCGGTGGCAATGGGCGCGCAGACGACCAGCACGCGGGAGCTGAAGCAGCTGGCCAAGACGGCGCAGCGCCTGGGCTGCGACTTCATCCAGGTGTCGTGCCCGTTCTACTTCACCCATACCGAGGACGACTTCTACGAATATGTCGCGGCGGCCGCCGAAGCGGCGGACATCGGCATCATCGTCTACAACACCTTCTGGACCTCGTCCGGCATTTCCATCGCGATGGCGGAGCGACTGTGCGCCATCCCCAACGTGGTCGGCCTCAAATGGGCGACGCCGCGCACCGACGCGATGGAGTTCGAGGACACGGTCTCGCACTTCGCGCGGCGGCTTACCATCATCGACAACAACCTGTTGTTCACCATGAGCCACATGATGGGCGCGCGGGCCTTCGAGGTTCATTTGTGCAACTACTGGCCGGAGTGGGGCATCAAGCTGCTCGACCGCCTGTCGGCGCGCGATTATGCCGAGGTGCAGCGCATGATGGTCGACGAGGCGATGCCCTTCTACAAGCTGTGGGTGGAGATCGAGAAGACCTACACCAGCGGCGATGGCTATCTCGACAAGCTGTGCGTGGAGCTGGTGGGGCTGGATTCCAGCCGCTGCCGCCCGCCGACGCGCGACGTGCGCGGGAAGTTCCGCGAGAAATGCCGGCAAATGATGATCGAATCCGGCGTTCCGGGGGTGATCAAGAAATAACACGAAGAAGGCGGCCGATCCGGAGACAGGACCGCGCCAAACCAACAGGAGAGGAGGGTACGCACCATGAAGCATCTCAGGATCACCAGCGCAGCGCTCGGCGCTGCATTCTTGGCAGCGATCGTTCAGTTGGTTCCCAGCGCCGCGAAGGCGGAGGACGAGGTTCGCCTGCGCCTGAACTGGATGTATTACGGCTCGCATGCCGGCTTCGCGCTCGGCAAGGACAAGGGCTACTACAAGGAGCAGGGCATCGATCTCGACATCCGGTCGGGCAACGGTTCGGGTTCGGCGCACCGGCTGGTCGCCAACGGCGACAGCACCTTCTCCTATGGATCCTGCGCCTCGATGACCAACCTGGCGGCGCAGGGCGCGCCGCTGGTCTCGGTGGCGGTGATCGATGCCATGGGCACCGAAGCCATCATCGTGCGGCCGGATGCCGGCGTGAAGGCGATCGGAGATCTCAAGGGCAAAGCGCTGCTGACTACGGCCAATGCCGGCGTGAATACCTTCTTCCCGCTGGTGCTGAAAAATGCCGGCCTCAAGGAAGGCGATGTCACCATCACCAACGTGCCGGACGGCGCGCTGGTCTCGTCCTATCTGCAGAGCGCGGGCGGTGCCGTCGGCATCCTCGGCGGCCTCGACGACAAGCCGGCAGAGATCAAGGCCAATGGCGGCGCCGATCCGGTGACGTTCCCCTATTCGGACTACGGCGTGAACCAAGTCGGCTATTGCATCGTCACCCACAAGGACACCATCGCGAAGAACCCTGACCTGGTGAAGCGGTTCGTCACCGCCACCATCCAGGCCTACAAGGAGACCGAAAAGAACCCGGATGCCGCGATCGCCTCGATGGCGGACATCGTCGGCGGTTCGATGGCGGAGGATGCCGGCAAGGCGCAGGCGCGTGCCGTGCTCGATGTCACGCTCGGCGTGCTCTATTCCAAGGCGAACAAGGACAAGGTACTTGGCCTCAACGTCGCCTCGGACTGGGACGACATGCTGGCCCTGATGAAGAACTACAACGACCTCAAGACCGACCAGCCGGCGACGGCCTTCTACACGAATGATTTCCTGCCGAAGTAACTTGCAACTGGCCGGCCGGGTGTGGCTTGTCCCTAGCCGTCACCCGGCCTTTTTTCCGCGGGCTCGAGTCTCGGGGCAATGACCGCTATCATCGGCCGCATGGGCGCTCTCGACCTCAGCGGCGTGGCCAAGGTGTTCGACAGCGGCGGGGACCGGGTGCACGCCTTCGGTCCCGCCGACCTCAGCATCATGAGCGGTGAGTTCGTCTCGCTGCTCGGCCCGTCGGGGTGCGGCAAGTCGACCTTGATGCTGATGATCGCGGGGCTGCTGGAGCCGAGCGCAGGCAGCATCACCTTTCACGGCGAGGCGGTGACCGGGCCGCGCACCGACATCGGCATCATGTTCCAGGACAACACGCTGGTGCCGTGGCGCGATATCTACGGCAACGTCGCGCTGCAGCTCGAGCTGCGCGGGATCGATCCGGACAAGCGGCGGGACCGCATCTCCGGCTTGTTGAAGTCCGTGCGGCTGGACGGCTTCGAGCACCGCTATCCGCACGAGCTTTCCGGCGGCATGCAGCAGCGCGCCGCCTTCTGCCAGACCATGGTGCATGAGCCGAGCACGGTGTTGCTCGACGAGCCGCTGGGCAAGCTCGATGCGATGACCCGCGAGAGCATCCGCGGCGACCTGCAGGCGCTGTGGATGGAACAGAAGCCGACGGTCATCTTCGTCACCCACAGCATCGAAGAGGCGGTGCAGCTGTCGAGCCGCGTCTGCGTGGTGACCCCGCGGCCGGGACGGATCGACCGCATCATCGACATCGACCTGCCGTGGCCGCGCGACCATGCGGTCAAGCGCTCCGCCGCCTTCGCCGATTACGTCCGCGAGATCCAGGAGGTGTTCCATGGCTTTGGGATCCTCTGAGGCCCACGCTGGGCCGGCGATGTCGCGCCGCTGGCGACAGGGCGGCATCGTGCGCTGGCTGTCGCGCTCCTGGCTGGCGATCCTGTTCTTCGTCTGCTTCTTCGGCTTCTGGGAGCTGTCGATCGGCCTGTTCGAGATCCCAGCCTACATTCTCAACCGGCCGAGCGAGATCGTGACCCGCGGCTGGGCGGACATCGACCGGCTGCTCTACTACACGTACGTCACCGGGCTGGAGGCGCTCATCGGCTACGCGATTGCGATCGTCGTCGCGGTGCCGCTCGGCCTTGCCATCGCCTTCTCGTCGTTCCTGCGCCGGACCATCTACCCGTTCTTCGTCAGCGTGGAGATGGTGCCGAAGATCGCATTTGCGCCGTTGTTCATCTCGTGGCTCGGCTTCGGACTGCTGCCCAAGATCATCATCGTGTTCCTGGTGTGCTTTTTCCCGATCGTGCTGAACGCGATCCTCGCCTTCGGCTCGCTGCCGGAGGAGCTGACGCGCTTCTGCCGTTCAACGGGAGCCGGCTGGCTCAAGGTGTTCCTGAAGGTGCGCCTGCCCGCCGCTCTGCCGCAATGTTTCGTCGGATTCAAGTATGCCGCGCTCAACGCGACGGTCGGCGCCACCATCGCCGAGTTCATTGGGAGCGACCAGGGACTCGGTTTTTACATCCAGATCACCACCGGCAACATGCGGCCGGACTTGGCCTTTGCCGGCATTTTCCTGCTGACGCTGCTCGGCCTCTGCCTGTTCGGCTTGGTCACGCTGGCGGAGCGGCTGCTCATTCCCTGGCACATCTCGGTGCGCCGCAACGCGTAAGGAGTTCCATGTTCGACGCACGGGCACTGACCGACTTCGCCACGGCGACGCTATCAAGGGCGGGATTGCCGGACGAGCCGGCGGCCAGCGTGGCGCGCGGGCTGATGGAAGCGGATCTGCTCGGCCACACTACCCACGGGCTGGCGCTGCTGGCGGACTATGTTGAGGAAGTCACGGAAGGGCGCATGGAAACCGGCGGCCGGCCGAGTGTGGTGCATGAGCGCGGCGCGGCGGCGACCTGGGACGCGCGGCGGTTGCCGGGCATCTGGACCACCCAACTGGCGATCGAGGCGGCGGTTGAACGCGCCAGGCGCCTCGGGTTGGGCGCGATAGCGCTCAAGCGCTCGCACCACATCGCGTGCCTTGCGGCCTTCCTGGAGGAACCGGCTCGCCAGGGAATCGCGGTGCTGGTGTTCTCGTCCGATCCGGGGGAATCCAAGGTGGCGCCATTCGGTGGCGTCACGCCGGTCTTGATGCCCGACCCGATCGCGGCCGGCCTGCCAGCGGAGCCGGATCCCATCATGATCGATATCAGCACCTCCATCACCACCATGGGATTGACCAACCGGACCAAGCGCCAGGGCGGAAAGCTGCCCGGGCGGTGGCTGCTGAGCGCGGACGGAGAGGCGACCGACGATCCGACTGTGGTCGGCGCCGGCGGCTCACTCCTGCCGGTCGGCGGCTTGGATCATGGGCACAAGGGCTTTGGCCTTGGCCTGCTGGTGGAGATGCTGACGCAGGGCCTGTCTGGCTACGGCCGCGTCGACAAGCCGAGCGACTGGGGGGCAGCCGTGCTCGTCATGGCGATCGACCCCGCAGCGTTCGGCGGCCGCGAGGCATTCCTGCGCCAGTCCGGCTTCATTGCCCAGGCCTGCCGCGATGCCAAGCCGCTGGCGAAGGATGCGCCGGTCCGCCTGCCGGGCGCAGCGGGCTTGGCGCGTAAGCGGCGCGCGCTTGCCGAGGGAGTTGCGCTGAGCCCCGAGATCGTGTCCAGCTTGACCGACCTGTCCCGCCGCCTCGGCATCGTGCTGCCGGCGGCGCGGGCCTGAGTAGGAAATCTGCCATGAGCGAGAACCGCCCCCCCGTCTTGCATCTCAATCCGTCCGATCCGCTGGTTGTCGCGACCCGCGACCTTGCGGCGGGCGAGGAGATCGGCTTGGGCGACGTGAAGCCGACGGAGCCGATCGGGCGCGGTCACAAGCTCGCCATCCAGCCGGTCGCCGCCGGTGCGCCGGTGCGCAAGCTCGGCCAGATCATCGGCAACGCCACCCGCGCGATTGCGCCGGGGCAGCATGTCCACGTGCACAACGTCGAGTTCCGCCCCAGCGCCGCCGACCATGCCATCGGACTGCATCGCAGCAACCTGCCGGTGCTGCCGGAGGCAGAGGCCGCGACCTTCCAGGGCATCCAGCGCGCCGACGGCAGCATTGCGACACGCAACTATATCGGCTTACTCACCACGGTGAACTGCTCGGCGCAGGTCGCGCGGCTGGTCTCCGATCACTTCCGCCTGTCCGGCGAACTCAAGAATTATCCCAATGTCGATGGCGTCGTGGCGCTTACCCACAAAAGCGGCTGCGCCGGCGGCGATGAGACCGAGGGTACTTTCGTGCTTCGTCGCACGATCGGCGGCTATGCGCGGCATTCCAATTTCGCGGCTGTCCTGATCATCGGGCTCGGCTGCGAATCGAACCAGATGTCGCGGCTGGTCGAAGATCAGCAGTTGCCGACCGGGGAGCGGATCCACACCCTGGTGATCCAGGAGATGGGTGGCACCAAGAAAACAGTGGACGCCGCCATCGAGCGAATTCGCGAGCTGCTGCCGGCAGCCAACGCCGTGCAGCGGCGGACCCTGCCGGCCAAGCACCTGACGCTCGGCCTGCAGTGCGGCGGATCGGATGGGTTCTCCGCCATCACCGCCAATCCGGCGCTCGGGGCCGCCGCCGATCTGCTGGTGCGCAACGGCGGGACCGCCATCCTCAGCGAGACGCCGGAGATCTACGGCGCGGAGCACATGCTGCTGGGCCGCGCGGTCAGCAATGACGTCGGGCACAAGCTGCTCGACCTCTTGCGCTGGTGGGAAGCTTATTCCGAACGCAACAACGAATCGCTGGACAACAATCCATCGCCCGGCAACAAGGCCGGCGGGCTCACCACCATCCTGGAAAAGTCGCTCGGCGCCGCTGCCAAGGGCGGGCGCAGCGACCTGGTCGACGTCTATCAATATGCCGAGCCGGTGACCAAGCGCGGCTTCGTGTTCATGGATACGCCGGGGTACGACCCGGTGTCGGTGACCGGGCAGGTGGCGGGTGGCGCCAACATGATCTGCTTCACCACCGGCCGCGGTTCCTGCTTCGGCTGCAAGCCGGCGCCGAGCCTGAAGCTCGCCACCAACACGCCGATGTACAGCCGCATGGCCGACGACATGGACATCAATTGCGGTGAGGTCCTGGACGGCGGCGCCAGCGTCGAGGAAATGGGCGAGCGGATCTTCCGCCTGATCCTCGCAACCGCTTCGGGCCAGCGGACGAAGAGCGAGCTGCTTGGCTATGGCGAAGACGAGTTCGCACCCTGGCATCTGGGCGCTACGCTCTAGGCGCTCGTTCGCTCCTCCCAACGGTCGCAGAACGCTTCGATGTCCGACGACTGAAAATCCGCGAGGCGCTGCATGATCAGGTCGAACGGCCAGTCCCACCAGGCGATCCGCTGCAGGCGCTGGACGATCGGATCGGCAAAGCGCTCCCGGATCGCGCGCGATGGCACACCCCCGACAATCGAGTAGGGCGCGACATCTCTTGTCACGACCGCACCGGCTGCGATCACTGCGCCGTTCCCGACCGCGACACCCGGTAGCAGGATCGCCCCATGTCCGATCCAGACATCGTGTCCGATGATGACCTTGTCAGCGCGCCGGGCCGCAAAGAACCCATGATCGCGCTCGACGGCGGCGGAATAGTATTCCGGGCAATAGGAGAAGCGGTGCAGGGATGGCCGGTCCATCGGATGGTTTGGCGCGCCGATCCGCACATTCGCGGCGATGGCGCAGAACTTGCCGATCGCTGCGTCCGCGATCATGCAGCCCTGCCCGATGTAGGAATAGTCGCCAAGGCTGGTGTACTCGACGCCGGTCGGGCCAAGGATCTCACAGCACCGGCCGATCTCGACCTCTCGCAATCTGACATCGCTCGCCACGATGGTCTCGGCGAGCTTGGGACGCAGGGGCGGCAGTGCGTTCATTAACCTGCCATGCGCAATGTGTTGTCGGCCGCGAACACAGCTTCGCCTTCCACAAACGTCGCGGCGAGGCGCGGCAGGCGGCCGGATTGCCAATCCACCAGCAGCAGGTCGGCGCGCTGGCCGGGCGCGATGCGGCCACGGTCGGCGAGGCCGACGGCATCGGCGGCGTTGGTCGAGACCAGGCGCCAGGCGCGGGGCAGGTCGATCAGGTCGAGGTCGACCAGCGTGAAGGCTGCCGCCATCAACGCCGGATAGTAGTAGTCGGAGGTCAACACACTGCAGAGCCCTTCGGCGACCGCTTCGCGTCCGCCGAGCCGGGCGGCATGGCTGCCGCCACGCACCACGTTAGGGGCGCCGAGCACGGTGTAGGCGCCGCGCACCAGCGCCGCCGCAGCCGTGGCGCGATCAAACGGGAACTCGCAGATCCGGCAGCCGAGGGCCAGGTAATCGGCCTGCACGTCCGGAGTCATGTCGTCATGCGAGGCCATCGGCACCTTGTGCGTGCGCGCCGTCGTTGCGATCCGCTGCATCGAGGCCGGCACCTCGCTCGCGCGGTCCTTGACGCTGCGCAGCAAGGCGGCGAAGGCGTCGTTGCTCAAACCCGTGCGCCCGGCATAGGTCGTCAGCTTGCTGGGATCGTCCAGCCGCTCGGCAATGTCGTCGGTGTGGTCGTTGAACGCGAACAGGTCGACGAGGCCCGCCTCGATCCAGCCGATCACTTCTGACTCCGCATCGAGGTTGAAGGTCTCGAATCGCAGATGGAGGCGCGTATCGCAAGCAAGGCTCGGGCGCATCTCGCGCAGCTTGGCGACGAAGCGCCGGGCTGAGGCGGCGTCGCGCAGGCCCGGCTCCCAGGAATAGGTGAGGCCGTGATAGGCGGTGGTGATGCCGTTGGCGAGCAGCTGGCGGTCGGTGTCCATCAGCGCGAGATCGTCCGGGAAGCGCACCCCGGGCCGCGGCATCAGCTGGCGCTCGAAGGCATCGCCGTGGAGGTCGACCATGCCGGGCAACACCAGCAGGCCCGGCGCATGCCAGCGGCGGGCCGATGGGCGCGGCGCTGCGCCGATGGCGACGATCTCGCCGCCGCTCAGCGTGATGTCGGTTTCCTCCAGCGTTCCATCGGGCAGCAACACATTGCCGCCGACGAGCACCGTTTCCATCGGGCGCGACTCCATCGGAGCTTCCTTTCGTTGCGTCCGATCATCGCCGCGCTGTTGGGCCGGTTCCAGAGACAGGAAAATGACACGGCGGCCCGCCTGCCGATTTGTTGGACTGGGATTCGCCTTGTCCAGGCGCCGTCACAAATCCGACATGCTTGAGTCAGCAGCCAGTCACCCGTCGCTTCCATCCTGCGGACGACAGCGAGTCTCCGAGAGGAACCGACGATGCAAACGCTCGCGCGCGCTGTCCAGGCGCAGCAGCAGTCAGTGCTCGACCAGGATCTGCACCAGGTCGCCGTTGAACTTGGTCAGGCAGTATTCGATGCGGTTGCCCTGGCCGTCGATGTTGAGGCCCTCGGTGACGATCAGCGGCCGGTTGCGCGGCATCGACAGCAGGCGCGCCTCTTCGGTGGTCGGCACCTTGGCGAGGATGCGCGTGGTCTGGCGGATGTAGTCGTCCACCCCCAGGCGCTTGACCGACTGGGTGAAGGATTTGGTCTCCGCCATCAGCGCGGCGATGCCGTCGAACCGGGGTTTGGGAAAGTAATGGGCGGAGACGCTGATGCGCCGGCCGTCAGTCTCCCCCGCGCACAGCACGTAGGACACCATTGCACCGCGGCGCAGGCGCAGCGCGCGCGCCACCTCGGTCGTCGCCGGCAGATCGGCGGTGTTCAGCAGCACGCGGCCCGAGCTGCGGTTCTGGCGCGACAGGTTCTCGCTGAAGCGGGTCTTGCGCGACACCTGGTAGTCGATCACCGCCTCCTGCACGAAGGTGCCGCGGCCCTGGTCGGTGCGCAGCAGGCCGCGATCCTCGAGCCGGGCGATCGCCTGACGCACGGTGTGGCGGTTGACCAGGAAGCGCTTGGCCAGCTCCACCTCGGTCGGCAGCCGCGCCCCCGGCTCGAAGATGCGGTCGCGGATCTCCTGCTCCAGGATCTGCTGGATCTGGCGCCAGACGGCGACGCCGCCGTCACGGGTGATCTCTTGAGTCATTTCCACCGCCGCCCTCCGGCTGCACTGCCGCCGGCACTTGTCGGGCGGCCTTCACAAAAGGATCAGAAATCGGCCTTTGACAGGCTCAGGCGTGTTGCTTAGCCTATCGATATATAGATGTCTAGACAAATTTTGATCTTGTCTAACGCCACAACAGGAAGGTGATTTGTGCCATGGGGGATGCAGCCGAAGCCGGCGCTTCCGAAGATATAGACGGCCTCGCACCGGAGCATGCGGCGCGCCGGCGTTGGATGTCGGTGCTGGCGAAGGCGAGCGCCGCAGAGCTGGAGCAGGCGATCAAGGCGATGCGCGAGAAGCTGGGTGAGTTGCCCCGCTATCGCCTGATCCGGCGGCCGGAGGTCGGCATGACCATGGTGCGGGCGCGGGCCGGCGGCACCGGGCGCGTCTTCAATCTCGGCGAGATGACCATGACGCGCTGCACCCTGCGCACCGACGACGGGCTGGTCGGCACATCCTACGTTGCCGGCCGCTCGCAACGTCATGCGGAGCTGGCGGCGTTGATCGACGCGCTGCTGCAGGATTCGACGCGACAGGCACCGCTGATGGCGCTGGTCATCGATCCCCTGGCGCGGGCGCAGAACCTCCGCCGCAATCGCCGGGTCGAGCGTTCCGCCCCGACCCGGGTCGATTTTTTCACCGTCGTTCGCGGAGAGGACAGCATATGAATCAACAGACCAGGATCGCGCTGCAAAGTCTTGCGCCGGGCTTCCAAGATCCGCAACTCGACGCGCAGCGCGTGTTCCGGCAGCTGTTGCAGGCGATGGCGCGCCCCGGCCAGATCGTGCCGATCGACCGTCTGCCCGAGGCGCCGATGCCGCTCTGCGGCGGCGCCGCGGCCCTGGCGCTGACCCTGTTCGATCTGGACACGCCGATCTGGCTGGACGACGCATTACGCGCGGCGGCGGGGGACTATCTCGCCTTCCATACCGGGGCACCGGTGACGGCAAAGATCGACGAGGCCGCCTTCGTCCTGGTGGCGGATGGCAGGCATCTGCCGGACTTGGGTGCCATGGCGTTGGGTGACCCCGAATATCCGGAGCGCGCCGCGACCGTGATCGTGCAGGTCGAACGGCTGCGCATCGAAGCCGGGCATCGGCTGCGCGGGCCAGGCATCCTTGGCCATGTCGACATCGCCGTCGACGGCCTGGCGCCGGAATTCTGGACGGAACTGCGCAAGAACCAAAAACGGTTTCCGCTCGGCTTCGATGCGGTGCTGGTGGCAGGCGAGATGGTGCTCGCCCTGCCGCGCACCGTCACGCTCGACGCGATGGAGGGCTGAGCCATGTATGTATCCGTCAAGGGCGGCGAGCGGGCGATCACGGCGGCGCACAAATTGCTGGCCGAGGAACGGCGCGGCAATCCAGCCGTCCCGGAACTGACGCTGGACCAGATCGAGCAGCAGCTCAGTCTCGGCGTATCGCGGGTGATGGCCGAAGGCGCGCTCTACGATCCCGAGCTGGCGGCGCTCGCGATCAAGCAGGCGCGCGGCGACATGGTCGAGGCGATTTTCCTGCTGCGCGCCTATCGCACCACGCTGCCTCGCCTCGCCACCAGCCTGCCGATCGATACGGGGCAGATGGCGGTGCGCCGGCGCATCTCCGCCACCTTCAAGGACATCCCCGGCGGCCAGGTGCTAGGCCCGACTTTCGACTACACCCACCGCCTGCTCGATTTCGATCTG
>DATEOK010000420.1:0-25935 GCA_035274225.1 Dongiaceae bacterium | reverse complement strand
CCGCCGGAGTCAGAACCGCCGGAGTCAGAACCGCCGGAGTCAGAACCGCCGGAGTCGGAGCCGCCGGAGTTGGAGCCGCCGGAGTTGGAACCGCCGGAGTTGGAACCGCCGGAGTTGGAGCCATCCGACTTGGAGCCGCCGGCGTCGTCCGTGCTGGCGCTCTCGACGTTCTTGTCGACTTCGATCGTACTCGGCGTACCGCTGGCTTTGGTCGCGGCCATGGTCGGCCTGTCGGCGCCGCGCCGGACGATGGCGGTCTTGCCGATCGTCACGTCGACGCTGGCGCCGCTGGTGTCCGCCGACACGGCGACGACTCCTTCGGTCACCGTAACGGCCGACTGCGCGCTCGACGAACTGACGTCGAACTGCGTGCCCTTGACGGTCGCGATCAGATAGGGGGCATCGATGGAGAAGGTCGTGCCCGGCGCGCGCTTGCCGACCTCGACATGGATCGTTCCATTGATCAGCTGGACATTGGCATCCAAGGTCGAGAGATCGTCGTCGCCGATCGTGACCGTGCTGTTCGCCTTGATCTCGACCAGGTCGCGGCCATGGACCAGCACCATATGCTGTCCTGCGCCGGTGGAAATGCGCTGGCCGGTGACCAGCCGGGTGCCGACCTGCGGCACCTGCATCGCCGATACCGGAATGACGTCGCCATCGTCGTCTGAAGAGATCGACTTGACGATCCAGGTGAGAACGCCGTCGTCCGCATGCGCGCCGCCCGCGGCGCTGACGGCTGCCGCCAGCACGGCTGGGCCAAGCCAGCGGCGCCAGAAACTGGCGACGACCGTTCGATTGGCAGGACGAAGTGAGGAGCGCATGAAATCTCTCGCCGTTGTTTCGAAATCAATTCATTCGTCGCTCGTTGTTGAGACAACTGCGCGCGAACGAGCCAACGGTAGAGCCCCAATTATGAATCGAAAATAACTATTCGTGGTTAAGAGTAGTTGCTGCGACACAGCCTTATGTATGAGATCGCTCTATCGCCAATTTCGCTACAAAAGCGGTGCGGCAAATCAATCGAATTTTAGGAAAGTGTGATCTGCATTTGTTGTCGACGCAGCGCGCGGCCGGCGCGTGCACCGGTTGACTTGCCGTTGCGCCACACACTCTTGCCGTTCACCCACACCGCGACGATGCCGTCCGACACTTGCTTCGGGTCTTCGAACGTCGCGCGATCCTTCACGGTCTTCGGATCGAACAGCACCAGGTCAGCGGCATAGTTCTGCTTCAGCCGGCCGCGCCCGGTGAGGCCGAAACGCTCGGCCGGCAGCGAGGTCATGCGCCGGATCGCCTCTTCCATCGTGAACAGCCCGACCTCGCGCGCATAGTGCCCGAGCACGCGGGGGAAGCTACCCCACAGGCGCGGATGCGGATGGGCATCGTGCGGCAGCCCGTCCGATCCGATCATGGTGTGAGGATAGCTGAGGATGCGCCGCACATCCGCCTCGTCCATCGCGAAATAGACCGCGCCCGCCGGCTGCAGCTTCCTGGCGGCGTCCTCGATCGGACAGCCCCATTCGGCCGCGAGTTCGTCCAGCATGCGCCCGGTCGCTTCCGGATGCGGCACCGACCATGTCACCATGACCTTGGGCGCTTCGCCCAACTCCTGCGACTTCAACACGGTGGAGGACGCGGAGTAGGGATAGGCATCGAGCGCCAGCGGCTGGCGCACCCGCTGCGCCTCGAATTTCGCCAGCGTCTCCGTCGAGCGGCCGAAGTTCGCCTTGCCATGGACCTTGAAGTGCGAGATCACCACGGGCACGTCGGCCGACTTGCCAATCGCGAAGGCTTCGTCCATTGCTTCGATCACATGCTCGCCTTCGCTGCGCATGTGCGTGGTGTGGATCGCGCCCGCCGGCTTCAGCAGCTCGGCCAGCGCCTGCACCTCTTCGGTCGGCGCCGCCTCCGCCGGCTTGTAGTCGAGGCCGGTCGAAAGCCCGATCGCGCCGGCATCCAGCGCTTCCTGCAGCCTCGCACGCATCGCCGCGGTCTCGGCGCCGGTTGCCGGGCGGTCCAGCCGGTCCATGGCGCCGACACGCAGGGTGGAATGCCCGACCAGGCACGCGGCATTGACGGCCGGCGGCTGGCGGTCGAGCGCCGCCATGTAGTCCGCGAAGGTGGCATAGCGATAGTCGGCTTGCGCACCGATGAGGTCCAGCGGCGGCGGCGGTGCTGAGCGCAGCGTCAGCGGCGCCAGCGAGACGCCGCAGTTGCCGACCACCACGCTGGTGACGCCTTGGCTGGTCTTGTTCGCCATGTCGCCGATCAAGAGCGCGCGGTCGTCGTGGGTGTGCACGTCGATGAAGCCCGGCGCCAGCGCCAGGCCGTGCGCATCGATCGTCTCGCGTGCGCTCCAGTTCCGCAGGTCGCCGACCACCATGATCTTGTCGCCGGTCACCGCGAGGTCGCCGACGATGGGTGCGCCGCCTGCGCCGTCGAACAAGGTGGCGCGCTGGATGAGGAGATCGCAGCTGTTGGGATCGGTCACGGCGTGCTCACCCGTTCGGCATCAGGATGACGAAGATCTTCTTCACGTCGACCGTGTTGCGCCAGCCGAGCGGCACGCCCTTCGGCACGAAGATGGTCTCGCCCGCCTGGAACGCCTGGCCGCTGGTGCCGCCGTCGTGCAGGTCCACTTGGCCGTCGAAGAAATGCATCAGCTCATAGCGGCCGAATGGGGTCGCCTTGCGGTCATAGGGCGTCGCCGACCACAGCCCGACCGTCAGCTGCCCGCTGGCATCGGTATAGGCGACATGTTCGGCGCAGCGCGGCTCCGCGCCATTCAGCAGCGCCGGATCCGGTCCGCCGCAGGGTTCGAGCTTTGTGCCGAGATCGAGCTTGATGACGCGGTCGGCGGCCGGCTTGGCCGGTACCGGCGCCGCCGGGTTCTCATAGATCACGAAGATCTTGCGCACATAGCCGTCCTGCCGCCACGAGCAGGTGAGGCCGCGCGGAATGACGAACGCTTCGCCGGCCTCGACCCGCGTCACGCGGCCGCTCGCTTCCGTCACCGTGACCGCGCCTTCGAGCAGGATCATGAACTCGTCGACGGAATAGGGCGCCATCGTCCCCTCGAAGGCGGTGCAGTCCCAGACACCCGCGCTGAGCCCGACGTCCGGCGCATCGAAGTAGGTGCGGCCGCGCTGCATGGGCGACCCGGATTTGACATCGGCCGCGGGGAAGGGCCCCCAATCCTCGAGCCCATCGCCACCCGCATGAGCAAACATCCGCATCAGCCGTGCCGCAGTCATGAGTCCGCTCCCGTCTGCCAAGGACCGGGCACCCTAGCAAGCGCTTGCGGCGCGGACAATCAGGCCTATTTCAGAGGCAGGAACAGGTCGGTGACGCCCTCGTGCTCCGGGACGTCGGGAAAGAATGAAATGCGCTGGCAATAGAGCGGGAAATCGCGCAGCTCCTCGCCGCTGCCTGGCAGCCATCCGGCATAGAGATAGAGCGCCGCGTCGGCAAAACTCTCCTCGGTCCCGACGTGGCGCAGCACCGCGCAGCGCCCGCCGGGAATGACCTTGGCAAGGATGCCGGCATCGTTCGGCGCCACGGCACGGTCGGTCGCGGCACAGAGATCGAGGCGGAAGTTCTCCGGTGGCGTGTTGTCCGGGTTGTCGTACAGGACGTTGAACGTGGCGCTGTTGCGCGGCGGCAGGCCTGCGGTCTTGCGCCATGCGATGAAGCTGCGGATCGAATCACCGATCTTGGCGGGATCGCCGCGATGCTCCAGCACGGCAACGCGCACGTCCTTGGTTTCGACGATCCTGACGTCCCGCTCCGGCATGCCTTGTTTCATGGTCGACCTCCTGATCGCGCGGATTGGCAGATACACATCGTGCCAAGAGGTCCATTGCGGCTGCTGGCGAAAGGCGGTTGGCGTCTGGCCGAAGCGCTGCTTGAAGGTCCGGCAGAACGCCTCCGGCCCCTCGTAGCCGGCATCGAGCGCGATCTCGAGGATCGGCTCGGTCCGGAACGCCAACTGGTATGACGCCCGCTTCAACCGCACCAGCTGCACATAGCGATAGGTCCCGATCCCGAACAGGGCGGCGAACTGGCGGTGGAAATGGAACTTGCTGACGCGCGCCACGTCGCTCAGCCGATCGACGCTCAGGTCCTCCGCCGGATGCTCGTCGATATGCCGCAGCACGCGCTCGAAGCGGGCTTGGTAGGACGCAGTCACATTGCTCTCCGTCTTGGCGGCCCGAGGATTATCCGATGCCATCCGGTTTCGCCTGACGGAAATTGCTCTCCTCGCGGTGCGTCAGGTGCCGGCGCGATAGATCGCGACCAGGAACTGATCGACGGTCTTGCCGTCCGCCGACAGCGGCAAGATCAGGCGCTCGAGCTGCGAGGAGATCGCGGCCTCCGAGCAGCTGTAGAACGCGTTGTAGACCGGCGCGCGGCTGTCGGCGCAGCGGCGGTAGGGCTCGAGGATCTCGTCGCGTTGATCGATGGGAATGACGTCGTCGAGGAACAGCCCGGTATTGTCGCGGCCCTCGTAATAGACGATGCGCGTGCCGACCAGGCGCACCCGGTGGCGCACGCTGTCGCCATCGCCGACCCGTTCCACGATCTGGATATGGCCCATCCAGGGCGTCATGGTCTCGGCCGGAAAGTCCGAGCGCGCCGGCAGGTGGCCGTTGCGGCACAGCTCCTTCCAACGGCCTTGAATGGCCTCGAACTCCGCCCGGAGCGGTTGGGACAAAGGCATTCCCCGATTTCCGCATGACGCGCCGGTCGCGACCGCGACTCGGCGGCGACCGGCGTGCGCGCAACGCTAACGTCCTTCGTCGCGCCGCGCACGGCGAATTTCTCTGTGTGAAACATTGTTTACCCCAAAATAGGACCGGCGCGGCCTCCCGGGACAGTTTGGGGAGAAGGCCGCGCCGGGCTTCGGCGGCACACTCGGCCGGGATCGAGCCGAGGGGATGAGGGCCGCCGTTTAATCTCGAGCTTTGTCGGGGGGCGCTGCTCGAGATCCTAGGGAACTCGTCTCATCAAGACTTGATCTGCACCGCTACGAACCGGTCGTTGCCGTCGCTCTCGATCAGCATGACTGCAACCGAGCGCTTGTCGGCCTGCGTCTCCTGCAGCGCCTTCGCGACGTCGGCCGGGTTCGCGATCTTGCGGTCGTTGACCCGCTCGATCACGTCGCCGGGGCGCACGCCCTGTTCGGCCAGTGCGCTGTCCTGTTCCAGGTCGGCGATCACCACGCCCTTCGCGTCTTCGGAGAGGCCGAACTGCTGGCGAGTCATGTCGTTCACCGGCGCCAGGGTCGCGCCCAGCTGGTCGACGGTGTCGGACGCGGACGGCTCGCCGCCTTGCTCGCTGGGATCGGCGCTCGCCACCTCTTCCTTCATCTCGGCGATCTTGACCGAGATGGTTTTCTCGCTGCCGTCGCGCCACACTTTCACCGGCACGCTGGCGCCGCTGGCGGTCTCCGCCACCGCGCGCGACAGGTCCTTGGGCGATTCGATCTCATGGTCGCCGAAGCGCGTCACCACGTCGCCGGACTTCAGGCCGGCTGCGGCCGCTGGGCTGTTGTCCTGGATCGAGGAGATCAACGCGCCCTTATCGGAGCCGAGGTTCATGCCCTGGGTCAACTCAGGCGTCAGCGGCTGGATCGAGACGCCCAGCCAGCCGCGGTCGATGTGGCCCTGGTCCTTGAGCTCGGCGATGATCGGCTTGGCGAGGTTCGACGGAATGGCAAAGCCGATGCCGACGCTGCCGCCGCTCGGCGAGAAGATCGCGGTGTTGATGCCGATGACGCTGCCGTCGGTGGAGAAGGTCGGGCCGCCGGAGTTGCCCTGGTTGATCGCGGCGTCGATCTGCAGGAAGTCGTCGTACGGGCCTTCGTGGATGTCGCGGCCGCGAGCCGAGACGATGCCGGCGGTGACCGTTCCGCCGAGGCCGAACGGGTTGCCCACCGCCATCACCCAGTCGCCGATCCGCATCTTGTCGGAGTTGCCGAACGAGACGAACGGCAGCGGCTTCTTGGCTTCGACCTTGAGCAGGGCGAGGTCGGTCTTGGCATCGGTGCCGATCACCTTGGCCGGATAGACGGCGCCGTCGGTTAGCGTCACCTCGATGTCCTTGGCGCCGTCGACCACGTGGTTGTTGGTGACGACATAGCCGCTCGCATCGATGATGAAACCGGAACCGAGCGAGGTGACCTTCTGCGGGTGCTTCTGCTGCTGGCGCTGCTGCTGCTGGAACTGCTTGAAGAACTGGTCGAACGGCGAGCCCTCGGGGAAGTCGAACGGCATCTGCTGGCCGCCCTGTTCCTGCTGGGTCATGACGTGGGTCGAGGAGACATTGACCACCGCCGGCGAGACCTTGGCGGCGAGGTCGGCGAAGGTGCTCGGCGCGCCGGCGATGAAGGGTGCCGCCGTGGCGGTTGGCGTGGTATCCGCGGGACTGACCGTGGGCAGGGCGGCGACGGCGCCGAGGCCCAGAACGGTCGCGACGGCCGCTCCCGCCAGCAGCCGGACCCGCGTCTTGCCTTTGGGGTTGAACGATTGCATGTGATCCTCCGAACTTTGAAACCTGTTGGATCGGGTGCGCCGATCTCCTGGAGGCCAACATGGGGTCGCATCGGTAACGGGCCCATGTCCCCCCAAGCCTCGTTTTGCAACGGATTGCGACAGGACCGGGCGCTGTTACAATCCGTTACACAGCAGCCATGGCCGCTGTTACGCGCCTCGGGTCAGGTGACGGCGTAATACGGGACAAGACAGAGGTTCGGGACCCCGATGGATCGCTCCGCTCATATCCTGGTGGTTGATGACGACAAGGAGATCCGCTCGCTTCTGTCGAAATTCCTGGCCAAGAACGGCCTTCGGGTCAGCGTCGCCGCCGATGGGCGCGAGATGCGCCGCGTGCTGGACGAGGCGAAGATCGACCTCATCGTGCTCGACCTGATGCTGCCCGGCGATTCCGGCCTTACCCTGTGCGGGCAGCTGCGCGCCACCACCACCATCCCGATCTTGATGCTGACCGCCGTCGCCGAGGATACCGACCGCATCATCGGCCTCGAGATGGGCGCCGACGACTACCTCGCCAAGCCGTTCAACCCGCGCGAGCTGCTGGCGCGCATCCGCGCCATCCTGCGCCGGGCCGAGGACCGCCCGGCCGCGCCGCCTTCGGCAGAGGCCGAAGCCGAGCTCGCGCTGGCGTTCGACGGCTGGACCGTCCAGCCCGGCCGGCGCCAGCTGCTCGATCCCAACGGCCGCGCGGTCGAACTGACCGGCGGCGAGTTCGATCTGCTGGTGGCGCTCGCCGAGCGGTCGCAGCGCGTGCTCAGCCGCGATCGCCTGCTCGATCTCACCAAGGGCCGGGCCGCATCCTTGTTCGACCGCTCGGTCGATGTGCAGATCGGCCGTCTGCGGCGCAAGCTGGAGGCGGCGTCGGCCGGCGCCGGCGCTTTGATCGCGACCGTGCGCGGCGGCGGCTATATGCTCACCGCCGTGGTCACGCGCACCGACGGTGCCAAGGCCGTGCCCGCCAGACCCGCCGCGAAAGGCTGACCTGTATGCTGCTGCGCCGCCTGGTGCCGCATTCCATGCTCACCTGGTTTGCGCTGGTGCTGGCTGCCGGCATCGCGCTGTCGCTCATCACGGTGTCCGCCTTCCACACCTTCAACCGCGACGAGGCGGTGGCGGCGCTCGAGGATCTGCGCGCCGCCGAGCGCATCGCCGCCGCCGCGCGCTTCCTCGATCATTCCGCGCCGCCGCTGCGCCCGGTGATCGCCGAATCCATCAGCGGCTCCTCGCTGTTCATCGCGGCGACGCCGGCCAGCATGATCGACGACGCCGAGCCACCCGACAACCGCACCGCCCGGCTGCGCGATGTGATCGCGGCGCGCCTGGGCGACATGCGCTGGCACGATCTCAGGGTGGACTACGGCATCGGCCCCGATGGCGGCGAGCATCCGTGGTGGACCTACCTGCCGAGCGTGTGGCGCGACGAGGGCAGGAAGAGCGACGACATCCTCTCGCTACAGGACGCAGGCCAGACCTTCAGCGTCGCCTTGCAGCTGGTGGACGGCACCTGGCTCAATTTCAGCTTCGCCTCGGTCAAGACCCTGCCGTTCTCCTCCTGGTCGCAGCTGCTGGCGCTGGCCGGCGGCCTCGTCGCGGTGTTGCTCCTCGGCGTCGGTGCCATGCGCCTGATCACGCGGCCGATCGAGAGCCTCGCCAGCGCGGCGGAGGAGCTCGGCCGCGGCGCGCGGCCGGGCGACGTCCCGGAAGCCGGCCTCAACGAGGTGCGCCAGGCGGCGCGCGCCTTCAACCGTATGCAGCACCGCATCCGCCGCATGATCGAGGACCGTACCCAGATGATCGCGGCGATCTCGCACGACCTGCGCACGCCGATCACGCGCCTGCGCCTGCGGGCCGAGTTCGTCGAGGATGCGGAGGAGCAGCAGAAGATGCTGGCCGACCTCGACCAGATGGAAGCCATCATCAAGTCGACACTCGCCTTCGCGCGCGAGGACGCCGATACCGAGCCGACCTCGCCGGTCGACCTCCGCGCGTTGTTGGAGGAGGTTGCGGAAAGCCATCCGCCAGCCAAGCTCATGACGCGCGAGCCGTGCGCCCTGCGTGCGCGTCCGGTCGCGCTGCGCCGATGCTTCAACAACCTGGTGGAGAACGCGGTCCGCTATGGCGGCACCGCGGAGATCGCGATCCGCCAGTTGCCCGACGCCGTCGAGGTCACGATCGACGATGCCGGCCCCGGCATCCCCGAGGACCGCCTGAAGGACGTGTTCCGGCCCTTCGTGCGGCTGGAGGAATCGCGCAACCGCGATTCCGGCGGCGCCGGCCTCGGCCTCGCCATCGCCCGCAGCGTGACCCTTGCCCACGGCGGGGCCATCGTCCTCAGCAACCGCCCTGCCGGCGGGCTGCGCGCCCTGGTCCGATTGCCCAAAGCGGGCTAGGCGGGGTATCATCCGCCCTGTGTTTTCTGTTGGAATTTTTGATGGAGTTGACCATGCATTTCGCACGTCGGGCGGCCCGCTGGGCGCTTCTGTTCGGCCTTGTCGCCGCGGTGCCCGCGATGTCCGCCTGTGAAACAGTGAAGGGCGCCGCCAAGGGCGTCGAGAGCATCGGCAGCGGTCTGCAGAAGGACGTCGAGAAGGTCGAGCAGACTGTGACCAACTAGCCGACGATTCCCCAGCGTCATTTTGGCGCACGATAAAATGGCCGCGCCACCCATCGAAGATCGCCGATAGGTAGAAGTACGCATAGACCCTGCGCGCGCCGGCACCCAGATCTGACGTGGCAACAAGGAGATGATGCCATGTACAAGAAGATTCTGTGTGCCACCGACGGTTCCGAACACGCCCAGGTCGCGGTCGATCAGGCGGTCGATCTTGCCAGGAGCGAGGGCGCCAAGCTGTCGTTCGTCATGGTCAACGTCGCGACTGGCGGCCCGCACGCGCCGCTGATCTACCGCTGGGAAGAGCCGTATGTCGCCAAGACGCTGGCGAACGCCCGCGCGGTTGCGGAGAAGGCCGGCGTGTCCGGCGTCGATGCCGTCGAGATCAAGAGCCGGGACGCCGCCGCGGCGGTCCTCGAGTATGCCGAAGAGCATGCGGTCGACAATATCGTCACCGGCACGGGCGATCGCAGCGCGATCTCCCGCATCGGCCTCGGCTCCTTCGCGCGTGAAGTGGCGGCGCACGCCCGCTGCTCGGTCATGGTGGCCCGCTAGCGCCGCATCGCGCCTGTGGTCAGCTGTTGGCTGGCGATGTGTTCTGTTGGAACGCGGCGCCGATGCGATGACGCCTGGCAAAGGCCGCGCCCCATGCGGCGAGGCACAGCGCCACGGCGATGAGCATCGGCGCTTGCAAGCCGTGGCGCTCCGCCATGGCGCCGACCAGGTAGGTGCCGATCCCGCCGGCGATGCGCGAGAGCAGGAACTCGGTGCCCATGACGCGGCCGCGCTGCTCGTCGGGGATCGAGGTCTGCAGCAGCGCGATGGTGCCGGTGCTGCGGATCTGCCCGGCGATGCCCCACAGCAGCGCCGCGCCGGCCGCCAGCCACAGGTTGCCCATCAGCACCAACGCGCCGATGGCGCAGGCATAGATCGCGTACGCCCTGAGCGCCAGCGTCGAGGATATGCGCGTCGATCCGCCATGGGCCAGCCACAGCGCGGCCAGCGTCGCGCCAGCGCCATAGACGGCGAGGATGGTGGTCATGCCTTCGATGCCGAGGCCGAGGCTGCCGGTCGAGAAGACCGGTAGCATATTATAGAGCGAGACCGCCAACACGTCGCCCAGCAGCATCAGGATCAGCAGCACGCTGATGCCGTGATGCCCGAAGATGTAGCGCGCGCCGTCGATGAAATCCCCCATGACCGAGCGGTCGCTGCGCGGCGGCTGCTTGTAGTCGGCCGGTGTGCGCAGGAACGCCGCCGAGATCAGGAACACGACATAGCCGCCGGCATTGATCGCGAACGCCGCCGCGCTGCCAAAATGCAGGATCACCCATCCCGCCAGCGCCGGGCCGACCAGGATCGCCGCCTGGGTGTAGGCGCTGTTGACCGCGATCGCGGAGGCGAGGCGCTCGCGCGCCACGAAGCGCGGCAGCAGGCCGTAGGCCGCCGGCACGCTGAAGGAATGGATCGCGCCGTGCAGCGTCACCAGGATGGCGAGCGGCCAGATGGTGAGCGCGTCGGCATAGGCCAGGATCGCCAGCGCCAGCGCCTGCAGCAGCGCGATCACGTAGGCGATGATCTCGATCCGGAAGCGGTCGTAGCGGTCGGCCAGCACGCTGCCCAGTGGCACCAGCAGCACGTTGGGTGCGATGTCGAGCAGCGCGATGATCGCGAGCCAAGTGGTGGAATGGGTCAGCTCCCACGCTGTCCACGACACCGCCACCACCTGGACGAAGAAGCTGAGCCAGGAGGTGATGGAGCCGATGCTGAAAATGCGGAAATTGCCGTCGGCCAGCGCTTGGCCGATGCCGCCTAGCCTCAGTCTCATGCGGATTGCCCGCGCGCCAAGCGCCGCCCCAGCTCGACCGTTGCCAGCAGCACGCAACCCAGCGCGAACGGCAGCAGGTGATAGATCGCGCGGAACGCCAGCAACGCGGCCACCACCGGCGCGATCTGATGCTGTGGCGCATGCACCAGCGCCAGGATGGTCGCCTCGAACACGCCGAGCCCCGCCGGCACGTGGCTCCACAGCCCCAGCGTCACCGCGATCAGGTAGCAGGCGAGGATCTGCGTATAGCCAACGCCGAGCCCGTCCGGCAGCAGCAGATACAGCGTCGCCGCGACGAACAGGATGTCGGCGATCGAGCACAGGATCTGCAGCGCGAGGGTGCGCGCCGGGGCGACCGCCAGGTTGTAGCGCAACGCCAGGTGATGGCGGCGCAGGAACGTCGCCAGCGCGAACACGGCGAGCGCGCCGAGGATCAGCACGCAAGCCGCGAAGCGCAGCCAGCCGATCGGGATATGGGTGGTCTCGCTCGCCAGCGTCGGCCGCAGCAGCGTGGCGAGGCCGGTGAGCAATGTGTCGGCGAGGCCGAAGCTCACGCTGAACGAGGCCTGCACGCTGAGGATCGAGGTGAGGGCAAGGCCGCTGGCCAGGAAGTAACGCGCCCGGAGCGCCCCGCCGACCAGGATGGCAAAGCCGGTGACATGGGCGATCGACTGTGCGATGAAGGATCCGGCGGCCGCGTGCGGCAGGCTTAGCGCGCGCGAGGCGCGTTTCAGAGCCAGGTAATCCTGCAGGATGAAGGCGGAAAAGCTCGCTACCGTGGTCGCGACCGCCGCCAGGATGGCGCCATGCGGCACCGCCGCCAGCGCTGCCCAGATCTCGCCCAGCGAAATCCTCTGCGCGACCCGGTAAAGGCTCCACGCCGCGAGCGCGGAAAGGCCGATGGCCGCGACCGCCGGACCGACGCGCCGCACCCGCGCGAATAGGGGATGAGTGGTGATCGACATGCGCCGCCATTTAGCGGGAGCGGAAGCAGGGCGGCAAGGGCCGTCGGTCGCGGATAGCTTATCGCGACGACATTAGGAGTGCTTCATTCCCCCTCCCCCAAGTTGGGGGAGGGGATTTTCAGTGGTGAGGCGGCGAAGAGAGCTCAGCCCTTCATCGGCTTGACGCCGATCAGGGTGAGGGCGGATTCGATCTTCTTGATGCCGTCCGCTTCCTTGTGTGCGGTGCACAGGCTCTTGCCTTCGCTGCGCAGGCCGAGCGCTTCCTTGTAGTTCTTGTTGGTCTTGTGGGTCGCTTCCGCCTTGTCGAACTGCGAGCCGAGGGAAGTGCACTGCTCGGACAGGCTGGTGGCGGCGACCTTCACCGGCTTGGGCGCCGGCGCCGTGGTGGTGGTTGTATTGGCGGCGAAGGCCAGCGGCGCGCTCAGGATCACGGCGGCGGCGGTGGCGAGAATGACGTTCTTCATGGGTGTCTCCTTCGGGTGCGACATCATTGAAGCCTTCTCTCAACGCCTCTGGCGGCAGGTCGAAGGTGTCGGCGTGGATGTCGGTCGCGTCGGCAGGGGGAAGCATCGCGCCGCCGCGTAACGCGCTTATGTCTCCCGGTGCGGCATTTTGTAACGTCTGGTGACAGAGGCGGGCAGGACGTTCGGTGCCCGAAAATGCGACTGCGCCCCGGTTCCTTGCGGAGCAGGAGCGCAGCGGCACAAGGGTGAGCGCCTCACATCTGGGCTGGGCGCAGCCCATAGGGACGACAGCGATCAGCTGTTGTTTGCGGTCTTGGCGCCGAACGCGCCGCCGTCGTTGGGGTGCTTGTCCCATCGGCACAGCGACGCTGCCTTCTGCTCGGCGATCAGGAAGGCGGACTCCGACTTGTAGTGCGAGCGGTTGCTGTCGAACGTCCGGTCGACCGCGGTGCAATGCTCCATGGTGAGGGAGCTCGCGGGCGGCGGGGTCATGGTCTTGGCGAAGGCGAGGGGAGTGCTGGCCACCAGCGCCAACGCCGTAGCGATCAGGATCTTGTTCATTGTGGTCTCCATTCAGACATCCGGGTTTCGATCTGCCGCCTGGCGGTCGGTGTCGGCGTGGATGTCATGGCGTCGGCACTTCACCTTTCGGCATCGCATGGAACGAGGCCGAGCGAGACGGCAAGCTTGCGGTCGATGTGCCCCTCGTCATGCACGGGGGCCATCGCCAGTTCGTCAGCCGTGCATGAGAACGAGGTTCGTCGGCTTGGCCCTGCTACCCCACTCCACGCCGCCGTTCTTGTGCCTGTCCTGGCGGCACACCGCATAGGCCTTCTGCTCCGCCATCTGCTTGGCGGACTCGCTCGGGAACTTCATGCTCGAGAAGTCCTGCTCGAGGTTGCGGCAGTGCTCGGTGGTGAGCTCCGACGTGCTCATGTCGGTCGGGTTCGGCATGGCAAAGGCGAACGGAGTGCCGGACACCAGCAACACGGCCGCGGCCATCACAATCCTGTTCATGGTTCATCTCCAACTACGAGACATCGGATGATCTGCCGCCTGGCGGTCAGAGTCGGCGTGGATGTCTAAGCGCGTCGGCATTCTCGATATTGGCAGCGCTTGTAAACGCCGCCATGTCAGAAGCCGGATAAATTGCAACGGAACGTAACTGACGGCTGGGTGACGCCTCAGCGGCGCTTCCGGCTGACGGAGACGAGGATGCCGATCAGCGCCAGCGCCATCGCGATCGCCATCAACGCCCAGGCTTCGTTGATGGCCGACACCAGCCCGGCGCGCTCGACCAGCGGCCGCGCGAACTCCTGGGTGTCGGCATCGACCGGCCCCAGCGGCTTGCCGGTGAAACGGTCGGGCGGCAATCCGACGAACAGCGCGGTGGCGCGGTCGCCGGCCAGCAGGCGTTGCGCGATGCTGTCGACATGCTCCGGCGCGCGCAGCCAGATCACGGTGTCGATGAGCGCGATGCCGATGGCGCCACCCAGGTTGCGCATCAGGTTGAACAGGCCGCTGGCATTCGGCACGCGCTCCGGCGCCAGGTGGCCGAGCGCCAGCCGCGTCGGCGGCAGCAGGCAGAACATGATCGCGATGCCGCGCACCACCTGCGGCCACAGCATCTGGTCGAAGTCGGTCTTGAAGGTCTGGAAATAGCTCATTGCGAGCCCGATGCCGAACAGCGCGAAGCCGAAGGCCGACAGCCCTTTGGGATCGCAGCGCCGCTCCACCTGCACGGCGATCGGCGCAGTCAGCAGCTGTGCGATCCCGGTCACCAGCATGACCTGCCCGATCTCGAACGCACCGTGCAGCCGCACCAGCCCCAGGAACACCGGCATCAGATAGACCGAGCCATAGAGCCCGCAGCCCAGCAGGAAGCTGAGCCAGCAGCCGAGCGCGAAGTCGCGGTCGCCGAGGATGCGCAGGTCGACCACCGGCTGCTCCGCGCGCAGCGTGCGATGCAGGAACGCGGCGCCGCCGATGCCGCACACCGCCGCCAGCGAAAGGGCGAGCGGCGAGGTCCAGCCGCGCTGCGGCGCTTCCTTGAGCAGGATCTCCAGCGCGGCGAGCGCGATCGCCATCAAGATCAGCGAGATTAGGTCGAGGCTGCGTGCCGCGCGCGGATCGGCCTTCTCGCGCGGCAGCAGCCAGGCCGCGACAGCCACCGCGATCGTGCCCGGCACCACGTTGATGAGAAACAGCCAATGCCACGAATAGGTATCGGTGATCCACCCACCGACGATCGGCCCGACGGTCGGCGCCAGCACCGCCAGCGCGCCGCCGAGCGTGGTCGCGATGTCCTGGCGATGCGCCGGGAACAGCAGGAATACCGCCGAGAACACCGTCGGGATCAGCATGCCGCCGCTGAAGCCCTGCAGCACCCGCCAGGCGATGAGCGTGGACAGAGATCCGCTGGCGGCGCAGCCGACCGACGCCGCGATGAAGATGGCAAGCGCGATTGCGAACAGCCGGCGGATGCCCAGCATGCGGGTCAAGAGTCCGGTCAGCGGAATGGCGATGATCTCGGCGATCAGATAGGCGGTCTGGATCCAGCTCATCTGGTCGACCTCGACATCGAGCGCGGCGCGGATGTCCGGCAGCGAGGTCGCGACCACCTGGATATCGAGGATCGCCATGAACATGCCGAGGCACATGGCGCCGAAACCGAGCCAGATCCGCATGGGGACCGGGCCGGCGTGGAGTTGCGCGCCTGCGATGGAACTCTCGGAACTATTCAAGGGTCGACTCGCTTTTGATACAGGAAGGGCGCGCGATCTCAGTCTAATCCGCAACCGCCGCCTGTGAACCCCTTCACTGCGGCCGCCTTGCCGTCATGGTTCCGTCAGGCTCGGCGTGGCAATGAGAAAGGGTCGGAATTTCCCTCCAGCGGCAGCAATTGTGCGCGCCCTCGAGCGTCCATCGAGGGTCTCAACAGAACGTGATCCATCGTCGGTTGCGCCGACGCGTAGCGAATAACATCATCCATATTGTTCAAGGAGCGCAGATGCGCGGACCTGGTCGCGGAGTGAGGATCGTCTTATGAGGAGTGCTGCCTTACGACTGGTGGAGAACGATCCGCCGACCATCCTCTCGGTCGCGACCGCCGTGCCGCGCGTTCGCATGACCCAAGCCGACGTGGCAACGGCGGCGGCCCAGGTATTCGAGCGCGACCGCTCGGATATCGAGCGCTTGATGCCGGTGTTCGACAATGCCGGTGTGGTGGAGCGCTATTCCTCCGTGCCGATGGACTGGTATTTCCGTCCGCACGGCTGGCGCGAACGCAACCAGCTCTATCTGGAAGGCGCGATCGAGCTGCTGACCAAAGCCGCGGTCGAAGCGCTCGAGCAGGCCGGCCGCAAGCCAAGCGACATCGCGGCCGTGGTGGTCGCCTCCACCACCGGCATCGCGACGCCGAGCTTGGATGCAGTGCTGCTCAACCGCCTGGGCCTGCCGGAAACCATCGTGCGACTGCCGATCTTCGGCCTCGGCTGCGCCGGCGGCGTCATCGGCCTCAGCCACGCCGTGGCGCTGGCGCGCACGCTGCCGGACGGCGATGTGCTGTTCCTGGCGGTCGAGCTCTGCTCCACCACCTTCCGCCGCACCGACATGTCGAAGAGCAACATCATCGGCGCGGCCCTGTTCGGCGACGGCGCCGCCGCCATGGTGATCGGGAGGCCGGGTTCGACTGGATTGCGCCTCGGCCCCAGCGGCATGCACACGTGGCCGGATTCCCTGCGTGTCATGGGCTGGGACGTGGAGGACGACGGCCTCGGCGTCCTGTTCTCGCGCGACATCCCGACCCTGGTGCGGGAGGAGATGCGCCCCGCCGCCGACGCCTTCCTCGCGCGCTGCGGCCTCACCGTCCGCGACCTCGCCGGCTATGTCTGCCATCCCGGCGGCGTCAAGGTACTGGACGCGCTGGAGCAGGCCTTCGACCTCGTGCCCGGCACCATGGCCGCGGCGCGCGAGATCCTGCGCGACTACGGCAACATGTCGGCGGTGACGGTCCTGTTCGTGCTGCAGCGGATGATCCGGGACGGCCTCGCCGGCCGGCACCTGATGTCTGCCCTCGGCCCCGGCTTCAGCGCCGGCTTCCAGATTATCGAAGGCTGACTTCGCCGTGGCGACGGATCGCATTCCGGCGTAAAATCGGCGACTGATTGGGGTCGCAGGGTTGGGGCCCGCGATATCGTATTGAGGGCAAGTTCTTGACCGACGATCAGCTTCTCATCGCCGGCCTGCTGCTGCTGGCCACGCTGCAGCGCCTGATCGAGCTCGTCATCGCGACCCGCAACACGCGCGCGTTGCTGGCCGAAGGCGCCTACGAGGTCGGGCGCGGTCATTACCCGGCGATCGTGTTCATGCACAGCGCTTGGCTGGCGGTGCTCTGGGCGTTCTTCCTGTTCGGCCTCACGGTGTTCCAGCCATGGGCGGCCATCGCCTATCTCGCCGTGCAGGGCCTGCGCCTATGGACCTTGCTCAGCCTTGGCCGCTACTGGACCACGCGCATCATCGTGGTCCCGGGCGCGCCGCTGGTGCGCAGCGGCCCGTACCGCTTCATCCGCCATCCCAACTATCTGGTGGTGGCGCTGGAGATCGCTCTGCTGCCGCTCGCGCTCGACGCCTGGCCGCTGGCGGTCGGTTTCTCGATCGTCAACGCGATCGTGCTCGCCTGGCGCATCCGCACGGAAGAAACGACGCTCGCCCCGCGCCGTTGATGCTTACGGTGCCGGATCGACGATCACGGTGCCGAGCATCATGTCGCTTTCATGGTGCTTGCAGAAATACTTGTAGGTGCCGGGGACGGTGAAAGTCTGGCTGTAGACGTTGCCGGCCTTGAGGTCGCCTGAATCGAACGCCGTCGCGCCGTTGGGGATCGAGGCGTCGGCGGGGTTCGCCGCTTTCGCCGTGTCATCGCTGACATTGTGGGTGATGAGCGCGGTGTTGCGCCATTCCACCGTCTGGCCGGCGCGGATATGCACCACCTCCGGATCGAAGCTGGCGAAGCCCATGTCGACCACCGCCGCCGCGCCGGTCATCGGCGCGTCATGGGCTGGACCGGTAATGCCGCAGCCGGCGAGGGTCGCGGCCGAAGCAAGGAGCAGGAGAGAGGACGCGCGCATGTGCGCTCCATCGACAGTTTCCTTGCCCTATCTTCGGCACCGAACCTGACGCGACGGTGACGGCAAAAGCAAACGGCGGAGCCTTTCGGCCCCGCCGTGCCAATGTCACCGGAAGGTGATGCGCCGTTACATCCCCAGCGCCTGTTGCGCCGGCGTGTATTTGAGCTTCAGCGCGTCGGCGACCGCCTTGTAGGTCACCTGGCCGTCGTGGATGTTGAGGCCGTTCATCAGGTGCGGATCGTCGCCGCACGCCTTCTTGGCGCCCTTGTTGGCGAGGGCGACGGCGAAGGGCAGGGTGGCGTTGTTGAGCGCGATGGTCGAGGTGCGCGCGACCGCACCCGGCATGTTGGCGACGCAGTAGTGCGTGACGCCGTCCACCACATAGACCGGATCGGCGTGGGTGGTGGCATGGCTGGTCTCGAAGCAGCCGCCCTGGTCGATGGCGATGTCGACCACCACCGAGCCCGGCCGCATCTGCGCGATCATCTTGCGCGTGACCAGCTTCGGCGCCGCTGCGCCAGGCACCAGCACCGCCCCGATCACCAGGTCGGCGTTGATCACGTACTGCTCGATTGCATCGACGGTCGAATAGATCGTGTTGAGGCTGGAGCCGAACACCTCATCCAGCTCGCGCAGGCGGTCGAGGTTCTTGTCGATCACGGTGACGATGGCCTCCATGCCCAGCGCCATGCGCACCGCGTGGGTGCCGGAGATGCCGCCGCCGATGACGACCACGTTGGCCGCCTTCACGCCCGGTACGCCGCCGAGCAGGATGCCGGCGCCGCCCTGGGCCTTCTCCAGGTAGTGCGCGCCGACCTGCACCGACATGCGGCCGGCGACTTCGGACATCGGCGCCAGCAGCGGCAGGCCGCCGCGCGCGTTGGTCACCGTCTCGTAGGCGATGGCGGTGCAGCCGGACTTGATCAAGCCCTCGGTCTGCTCAGGATCCGGCGCCAGGTGCAGGTAGGTGTAGAGCAGCTGGCCCTTGCGCAGCATCTTGCATTCGACCGGCTGCGGCTCCTTCACCTTCACGATCATGTCGGCCTTGGCGAAGATCTCCGCCGCGGCCGGCGCGATGGTAGCGCCCGCCGCCTGGTACGCCGCGTCGTCGAAGCCGATGCCGCCGCCCGCCTTGGTCTCGACCAGCACCTTGTGCCCGTGATGGACCAACTCACGCACCGACGATGGGACGAGGCCCACCCGGTATTCGTGGTTTTTGATTTCCTTCGGCACGCCGATCAACATTGGAAAGCACTCCCTGATCTTAAAGTTATGGTCGGCGGGGTTGCCCCCGCCGACCTGGTTCTCGGTTCGATGGCCTCGCGGCCGATGTCAGTCCAGGTTCTTCAGGATGTCTGCGAGCATGCTGAAGATCTGGTCGATGTGGCTCTTCTCCACGATCAGCGGCGGCGACAGCGCGATGATGTCGCCGGTGGTGCGGATCAGCAGGCCCTTCTCGTACGCCTTGAGGAAGGCGTTGAACGCCCGCGCCGTCGGCTTGCCCGGGATCGATTCCAGCTCGATGCCGGCGATCAGGCCCATGTTGCGGAGGTCGATGACGTTCTTGATGCCCTTCAGCGAATGCACCGCGTCTTCCCAATACTTGGAGAGATTGCGGCAATTCTCGAACAGGCCTTCCTCCTTGTAGATGTCGAGCACGGCGAGGCCCGCCGCGCACGCCACCGGATGGGCGGAGTAGGTGTAGCCGTGGAACAGCTCGATCGCGTTCTCCGCCGAGCTTTCCATGAAGGCGTCGTAGATATGCTTGCGCGCGAACACCGCGCCCATCGGCACCGCGCCGTTGGTGAGGCCCTTGGCGCAGGTGATCAGGTCCGGCTGCACGCCGAAATGCTCGGCGCCGAACGGCGAGCCGAGGCGGCCGAAGCCGGTGATGACCTCATCGAATATCAGCAGGATGCCGTGCTTGTCGCAGATCTGTCGGAGCTTCTGCAGATAGCCCTTGGGCGGGATCAGCACGCCGGTGGAACCCGCGACCGGCTCGACGATGACGGCCGCGATGGTCGAGGCATCGTGCAGCGTGACGATGCGCTCCAGCTCATCGGCCAGGTGCGCGCCCCACTCCGGCTGGCCCTTGGAGAAGGCGTTCTTCTCTAGGTTATGAGTGTGCGGCAGGTGGTCGACGCCGGCCAGCATCGGGCCGAAGAACTTGCGGTTGGCCACAATGCCGCCGACTGAGATGCCGCCGAAGCCGACGCCGTGATAGCCGCGCTCGCGGCCGATCAGGCGGGTGCGCTGGCCCTGACCCTTCACGCGGTGGTAGGCGAGGGCGATCTTCAGCGCGGTGTCGACGGACTCGGAACCCGAGTTGGTGAAGAACACGTGGTCGAGGTCGCCCGGCACCAGGTGCGTCAGGCGCGAGGCCAGCTCGAACGCGCTCGGATGGCCCATCTGGAAGGCCGGCGCGTAGTCCATCTGCTGGATCTGCTTGGCGACCGCCTCGGAGATCTTCTTGCGGCCGTGGCCGGCGTTGCAGCACCACAGGCCGGCGGTGCCGTCGAGCACCTTGCGCTTGTCGATGGTGGTGTAGTGCATGCCCTCGGCACCCACGAACAGGCGGGGCTTGGACTTGAACTGCCGGTTCGCGGTGAACGGCATCCAGAAGGATTCGAGGTTGTTCGGCGAGGGCTCGAACTGGTCGGCGGCGAATGGCTGCGCGGCCGCTGTGGCTGTGGCGGACATCGGGTTGGTCCTCAAGGCCAGTGGAAGATGGCCGCACCATAGCAATGTTCAACAAATCGAACAAGTGGACCGAAATGTTTACAATTCCGGGCCAGATCGCCCTTGATCCTGGGTACAGTTGTTTATTATATTGAGCGGCCAAGTCATTGGGATGCTGGATTTAACATGGCAGAGGGCACGGGTTTCGATCTGGGCAGTCGCCTCAAGACCTTGCGGGAGGCTCACAACCTGTCGCAACGCGAGCTGGCGAAGCGCGCCGGCGTCTCCAACGCGATCATTTCCATGATCGAGCAGAACCGCTCCTCGCCCTCGGTCGGCATGCTGAAGAAGCTGCTGGACGGCTTCCCGCTCTCCCTGGCCGAGTTCTTCGCCCTCGAAGCCCCGCCCAAGCCGCAGATCTATTTCACCGCCAAGGAACTGGTGGAGCTGGCGGGCGGCCCGGTTTCCTATCGCCAGGTCGGCCGGGACATGACCGGCAAGGCGATCCAGCTCATGCACGAGCACTACGCGCCCGGCGCCGATACCGGCGCGCAGATGTTGACCCACGATTCGGAAGAGGGCGGCATCATCGTGCGCGGCCGCCTCGAAGTGACGGTCGGCGACCAGGTCCGCGTGCTCGGCGCCGGCGACGCCTACTACTTCGACAGCCGCATCCCGCACCGCTTCCGCAATGTCGGCGAAGAGGAATGCGAAGTCGTCACCGCCAACTCGCCGCCAAGTTTCTAGAGTCGCTCAGCAATATGATCAAAGTTTCACGTGAAACACCGCGCCAGGACGACGTTGTCACGCTGATCCGCCAGTCCGACGCGCTGATGCAATCGCTCTATCCGGCGGAGAGCAATCACCTCGTCGACATCGACTCGCTCGATAAGCCGCACGTGCATTTCTTCGTCGCGCGCGAACATGGTCGCGCGCTCGGCTGCGGCGCCTTCGTCATGGGTACCGATGGTCACGCCGAGATGAAGCGCGTGTTCGTCGATCCCGCCGCGCGCGGCAAGGGCGTCGCCCGCGCGATCATGGAGGCGCTCGAGCGCGAAGCGGCCAAGCTCGGCGTCACGCTGATGCAGCTGGAGACCGGCATCAAGCAGCCGGAAGCGATCGCGCTCTATCGCAGGTTCGGCTACGCCGAGCGCGGCCCGTTCGGCGGCTACCAGCCGGACCCGCTCAGCCTGTTCATGGAGAAGAGGCTCTCGTGAAGCAGAACGGGCGCCTGCGGCAGCGCCCGTTTGCGACGTTGCTACAGCACCTTGCCGCCCTGGCCGGTGCAGTCTTCGGCCGAGGCGGTGGGGACCCAGCCCTGGCCCTTGCACGCATTCTGGCCCTTGCAGGCGTTGCTCGCGGTCTTGCACGAGCTGGTGCCCTTGCAGGCGTTGATGCCGGAGCACTGCACTTCCGCCGACTGGGTGGTGTTGCTGCTGGTCGAACAGCCCGCCACCAGCAGCAGGGCCGCCGCGGTTGCCAGCGACGCACCCGTGATCACACGCATCTTGCTCATCGTCTCCTCCTCGTTGGGGTGACGGCGTCGTGGAGATTCGAGTCCGGCCGGGGAAGAAGCATGTCGCGAGGTGAGCGCAATCCCCCGAGCGCGGCTGCCCGTCCCAAGGCGCCGTGCGCGCTGGACCTCGATTGGCGCAGCGCATAGTCTCTACGCCGCGGCGGAGAAGACGGATGCCGACGGACGGCGCAGGCCTGCAGATTAACGTTCACCGGTCCGACGCCTACTCCTGGGCGATGGCGACGCGCGGGCCCGATCCGCGGCTCAAGCCCTACATCATCGACTACACCGGCTACCGGGAGCAGGCGGCCGGGCCGATGCGCCGGCTGCAGCCGCCGTTCGACGGCATCCCGATGATCGTCACCTTCGGCCCCAGCATCGACATCATCAACGGCGACCGGCCGCGGCACCGCGGCCTCTACCGCAGCTTCCTCGCCGGCCTGCACGACGTGCACGTCTTCACCGAGTACCAGGGCGCGCAGATGGGCTTCCAGGTGAACTTCACTCTGCTCGGCGCCTATCGCTTCCTCAACATCACCATGTCCGACATCGCCAACCGCTGCCTCGACCTCGGCGACCTGCTCGGCCATGTGGCTGCGGATCGCCTCGCCGACTCCCTGCAGGATGCCGAAGACTGGCCGGCACGCTTCGAGGTGATGGACCAATTCCTGCTGCATCGCCTGCGCGAAGGCCATCCGATGTCGCCGGATGTCGCCTGGGCGCTCAAGACTCTGCAGGCCAGCCGCGGCGCGCGCTCGATCGGCGCGCTCAGCCGCGACCTCAGCTGCAGCCGCAAGACCTTGATCCAGCGCTTCCATGCGCAGATCGGTCTCAGCCCCAAGTCGGTCGCCAGCATCCTGCGCTTCGCCCACGCGAGCCAGCGCATCCGCGCCGCCGACGAGGAGAGCTGGGCCGACCTCGCTGTCTCCTGCGGCTATTACGACCAGGCGCATTTCAACCGCGATTTTCGCCGCTATTCCGGCCGCACCCCGCGCGAATTCCAGGCCGCACTGCTGCCCGACGGCGGCGGCATCGCCGGGTAAAATCTATCCAAGACGGCAGCGGACCCATCGCCTAGCGTGTTGTCCATCGCATCAGCAATGGAGAGCCGCCATGGCCGACAAGCCCAACATCTTCCCCGCGCTGCGCTACCAGAATGCGCCGGCCGCCATCGACTGGCTCGGCAAGGCCTTCGGCTTCGAGAAGCAGTTCGTGGTGCCGGGCGAGAACAACACCGTCGCGCACGCGCAGCTGCGCCTCGGCAGCGGCCTGATCATGATGGGCTCCGGCGGCAACCCCGATCCCAAGAACCCTTGGGCGACCGAAAAATACGGCACCTACGTGATGGTGAAGGAGATCGACGCCCACTATGCCCGCGCCAAGGCGGCGGGCGCCGAGATCGTGCGCCCGATCGCCGACACCGACTACGGCGCGCGCGAATATTCGGTGCGCGATTGCGAGGGCCATCTGTGGAGCTTCGGCACCTACGATCCCTACGCGGAGTCTTGAACCATGAAAGTCAAGCGCATCGTCGCCAACATCGCGACCGAAGACATCGCCAAGGCCAAGCGGTTCTACGGCGACATCTTAGGCCTCGACGTCCTGATGGACCACGGCTGGCTGGTGACCTACGGCTCGGATGCCAAGATGACCGTGCAGATCGGCGTCGCCGTCCAGGGCGGCTCGGACACGCCGGTGCCCGATCTCTCGATCGAGGTCGACGACGTCGAGGAAGCGCTCGCGCGGATCGAGAAGGCGAAGATCAGGATCGAGTACGGCCCCGCCAACGAACCCTGGAACGTGCGCCGCTTCTTCGTCCGCGATCCGTTCGGCAAGCTGGTGAATATCCTGATGCACCTCTAGGCGCGCAGCGCCTTCTGCAACGCCTGCTCCAGCGCATTCAGGAAGTTGGTGCGGTCCTTCTGCGAGAAGGCCGGCCCGCCGCCCTTGATCTCGCCCATGTCGCGCAGCTGCGACGACAGCTCGCGCATCGCCAGCGCCGCCCCGATGCTGTTGACGGTGAATGGCCGCCCGCCGTGCCCCAGCACCTGCGCGCCGGCCTTCAAGCAGCGGTCCGCCAGCTGGATATCGCCCGTGACGACGATGTCGCCGGCGCTGAGATGCTCGACGATCCAGTTGTCCGCCTCGTCGAACTTGTCGCCGACCAGCACGTTGCGGATCAGCGGATGCTCCGACGTGCGGAAGCCGCGATTGCTGACCAGGTGCGCAACGATCTGATGCCGCTCCGCCACCCGGCGGATCTCGTCCTTCACCGGGCAGGCATCGGCATCGACATAGATCTGCGGCAAACTTGTGCTCCTTGAATTTTAAGTCGGCATGATATACATTGGTATAACGTATATCAAGGAGAACCCATGCAGGTAGCAAAATGGGGCAATAGCCTCGCAGTCCGGCTTCCCGTTTCCGTGGTCGAGGCGCTGGAACTAAAGGAAGGTGACACGATCGAAATTCATGTCGCTGGCGCGCGCTCGTTCGAGGTGGCAAAGGCTCCTAACGCTCGGCAGCTCTTAGCTCGCCTGCGCAAATATCGTGGCCGCATGCCCGCAACATTCAAGTTCGACCGCATGGAAGCAAACGAGCGACGTTGATGGCGGAACAGGCCATCTTCTTCGACACGAATGTCCTGCTTTATTTGTTGTCCGAAAATCACTCTAAGGCAGACAAAGCCGAAGAATTGTTGTCGGCTGGCGGCATCGTGAGCGTCCAAGTCCTCAATGAGTTCGCCGCGGTTGCGAGTCGGAAGTTTTCCATGAAGTGGGGTGATGTAAGGTATTGCCTCGCGCCGTTCCGGCTCGTACTGCGCATCGAGCCTTTGACGGTTGATACACATGATCAAGCGCTCGACATTGCCGAACGCTATAAGGTGTCATTCTATGATGCGCTGATCATTGCTGCTGCGAAACTCGCGGGTTGCGGTCTGCTGTATTCCGAGGATTTGCAGCATCGGCAGACCTTCGAGAAATCACTGACCGTCGTCAATCCGTTCAAGAAGTGAGCGCTAGCCCACGTCCGCGCTCAACGCCGGGAATTGCTGCGAGAAAAGCGCCAGTGTGATCGGCGCCAGCGGCTCGCGATTGGGCACGATCAGGCCGACCTTGCGCGACACGTCCGGCTCCGTCAGCTCCAGCGCAATCGCGCCAGCCGGCATGCCGAGCACCTGGATCAGCGTCTTGGGCACGATGCTGGAGAGCCGCCCCGAGCGCACATGGGCGCACAGGTTGACCACCGAGTTGGTCTCGAGCTGCGGACGCGGGTTGCAGTCCAGCGACTTGAACACGCCGTCCAGGATGCGCCGGTTCTGCATGTTGGGGGTCAGCAGGCACAGCGGCAGGTCCGCCGCCTCGCGCCAAGTCGCCTTGGTGCGGCCGGACAGCGGCCCATGCTCCGGCGTCAGCAGCACGTAGCGCTCGACATACAGTTCGCGCGACAGCACGCCGTGCAGTGGCTCGTTCTCGAGATAGGTCATGCCGGCGTCGAGCTCGAACTGGTCGATGCCCTTCTGGATCTCGATCGAGCTGGTCGACCAGACCGTGACTTTCACCTGCGGATGGCGGTCATGCAACGGGTCGGTGACGGCCGGCACCAGCGGCAGCGCGGACGGAATGACGCCGAGCCTGAGGTTCCCGGTCAGCGAGCGCCGCGCATTGAGGATGCCTTGACGCAGCGAAGCCTCGTCCCCCAGCATGCGCCGCGCCCACAGCAGCACCTCCTGGCCCTCGGGCGTGAAGCCGTTGAAGCGCTTGTCGCGCTCCACCAGCATGACGCCGAGCTCCTCCTCGAGCTGGCGGATGGCGGCCGACAGGGCGGGCTGGGTGATGTTGACGCTCGCCGCGGCGCGGGCGAAGTGGCGCTCCTTGGCGAGCGCGACGAGATAGGAGAGTTGCCGCAGCAGCAAGGCCGCTACGCCGACTTCTTGGCGGCGTCTCTGGCGACCATGCGCTTCACGGCTTCCATGGCGATGTGGGAGAGGCCGGCACCGGCCTTGTCCCTGAGATGCGCCTCGATCTCGCGCCGCATGCGCGGATCCCAGAAGCTGCTGAGGTGGTTGGCCGTGCTGTCGATCGCCTCGGCCTCCGGATAGGAGGCGAAGAAGCGCGCCACCTGGTTGGCCATGTGCACAAGGTTCTGGGTCGTCACGGATATCGCCCTCTTCGCCGGATCGGGG
>DATEOK010000419.1:0-6751 GCA_035274225.1 Dongiaceae bacterium | reverse complement strand
GATTGAGCCGAGCGGAAGCAGCGCCCCCACCCTAGCCCTCCCCCGGCTCGGGGGAGGGAATGTCGACGTAGAGTCACTTGCTGGCCGTCGCGCTTTCGACGCTGGGTGTGTTGCCGTCGCGGTGGTCTTGCAGCATCTGGATGATGGTCGCCGCGGTCTCCTCGATCGAGCGGCGCGTGACGTCGATCACCGGCCAGCCGTGGTCGTTGCACAGGCGCCGCGCGGTCGCGACCTCTTCGCGCACCACCGAGAGGTCGACGTAGTCGGTGTCCTCGTCCCGCGCGATCATCTGCAGGCGGTTGCGGCGGATCTGCACCAGCGAGGAGGCGTCCTTGGTGAGGCCGACGACCAGCGGCTTCTTCACCAGGAACAGCTCCGGCGGCAGCGGGCAGTTGGGCACGATCGGCACGTTGGCGCACTTGATGCCGCGGTTGGCGAGATAGATGCAGGTCGGCGTTTTCGAAGAGCGCGACACGCCGATCAGGATCACGTCGGCGTCGTTGTAGCTGCGGCTGGACTGGCCGTCGTCGTGGGCGAGGGCGAAGTTCATCGCCTCGATGCGGTCGAAATACTCGGCGTCCAATTCGTGTTGCCGTCCAGCCTGGCCGCGCGCCTTCTGGCCGAAATGCGCGGCCATCGCGTTCATCACCGGCTCCAGCACCGGCACCACCGGCACCTGCAGGGTGCGGCAGCCGGCGACCAGCTGCTCGCGCAGCTTCTCGTTGACGATGGTGTAGAGCACCAGGCCCGGATTCTGCTTGATGCCGGCGAGGGCGCGGTCCATCTGGCCCGAGGTGCGCACCAGCGACCAGGAATGCTCGGTCACGTCGGTGTCCTCGAACTGGACCAGGCAGGCCCGCATCACGCTGTTGATGGTCTCGCCGGTCGCATCCGACACCAGATGAACGTGAAAGCTCTTGCTCATGAGTCTCTTTCCACAGCCCACGGTGGATAACCCGGCCGGCGCATGCTGTCTTATCCCGCAGCGCCGATCCATCCACCCTCACCGGCCTTTCTTCGCATCGGTTATGCGGAGGATCAACCCCTCGCCAGCAAAGGCTGAATCCGGTGGATAACTCGGCGATGGCCGGGATTCAGGTGACTCACCTGTTGAGACCGGCGGGAGTCCGGCCTTTCCACCGGTTTTTCCACCGGACCGGACCAGCGGCATGAGTCCCAGTTTTGTCCCACCCCGGCTGGAAAAGCGGTAATCCCCAGGACTCCTATAACCATCTACTGCCACCATTCTTCTCTTATAAGAATCTATGTTAGGGGAGAGTCCTTGGACCACCTGCCGGACCTTTCATGAAAACAGCCGACAAGCTCCTGATCCGGGCCCTGAGAGGCGAAGGGCTGAAGCACCCTCCGATCTGGCTCATGCGCCAGGCCGGGCGCTATTTGCCGGAGTATCGCGGGACCAGGGCGGCGGCGGGCTCGTTCCTGGACCTTTGCTATAACCCAGCGCTGGCGACCGAAGTGACCTTGCAGCCGATCCGGCGCTTCGGCTTCGATGCGGCGATCCTGTTCTCCGACATCCTGGTGGTGGCGGATGCCCTGGGCCAGAAGGTCAGCTTCGAGGAAGGTCGCGGCCCGGTGCTGGAAGCGCTGAAGGACGGCAAGGACCTGGCGCAACTCGGCTTGACCAAGTTCCATCAGCATCTGGGCCCGGTCTATGAGACAGTGGACCGGCTGAAGTCGGCCTTGCCGGCGGAAACAGCGCTGATCGGCTTTGCCGGCGCGCCCTGGACGGTGGCGTCCTACATGATCGAAGGCGGCTCGAGCCGCGACTTCGCCAAGGCCAAGGCCTGGATGTATGGCCGGCAGCAGGACTTCGCTGCGCTGATCGGGCTGCTGGTCGATGCCACCAGCCAATACCTGATCCAGCAGGTCAACGCCGGCGCGGAGGTGCTGCAGCTGTTCGACAGTTGGGCCGGCGCCCTCGCCCACAACGACATGCGGCTGTTCAGCCTGGAGCCGTTGCGCCAGATCGTGGCCAACGTGCGGGCGGTGCATCCCGAGATCCCGATCATCCTGTTCCCGCGCGGGGTCGGCGCCGGCTATCTCGACTTCGCGGAGGCGAGCGCGTTCTCCGGCCTCAGCCTGGACCAGAGCGTGCCACTCGCATGGGCGCGCGAGCGGATGCAGCAACATGTCACCCTGCAAGGCAACCTCGACCCGCAGTTGCTGGTCGCCGGCGGCCGCGCCATGCGGTTCGGGGTCGGCCACATCCTCAACCGGATGGGCAAGAAGCGCTTCATCTTCAATCTCGGCCACGGCATCGTGCCGGAAACGCCGCCGGAGCATGTGGCCGAGCTGGTGAAGCTGGTGCGCGAGGGGGCGGCGTGAGCCGCACCGCGATCGTTCTGTTCAATCTCGGTGGGCCTGACTCGCTCGATGCGGTGCGGCCGTTCCTCACCAACCTCTTCAACGATCCCGCCATCATCCGGGTGCCGTCTTTGCTGCGCAGCATGCTTGCAGCATGGATCGCGCGCCGGCGTGCGCCGGTGGCGCGGGAGATCTACGGCAGGATGGGCAACCGCTCGCCGATCCTGCCCAACACCGAGGCGCAGGCGCGCGCGCTCGAGCAGGCGCTGGATGCGAAGGCGTTCATCGCGATGCGCTACTGGCACCCGATGACTGCGGAGACGGTAAAGGCTGTGAAGGCCTATGCGCCGGACCAGGTGGTCCTGCTGCCGCTCTATCCGCAATTCTCCACCACGACCACCGCTTCGTCCTACCAGCTGTGGGCGGAGGAGGCGAAGCGGCAAGGATTGTCGGCGCCGACTAGGTTGGTCTGCTGCTACCCGACCGAGCCGGGATTCATTGCGGCCTCGGCGGAGCTGGTGCGGCAAGGTTTGCAGAAGGCTGCGGCAGAGGCACCGGGCGCCAAGCCGCTGGTGGTGCTATCGGCCCACGGCCTGCCCAAGAAGGTGGTGGATGACGGCGATCCTTACGTGTCGCAGGTCGAGGCCGGCGCCGCGGCGATCGTCGCGCAGCTCGGGCTCAAGGCGGACGAATGGGTGGTCTCGTTTCAGAGCCGGGTCGGGCCGCTGGAGTGGGTCAAGCCGGCGACCGATGCCGTCATCCTGCAGGCGGCAAAGGACAAGCGCGCGCTGGTGGTCTATCCGATCGCTTTCGTGTCGGAGCATTCGGAGACATTGGTGGAGCTCGACATCGAATACCGCCACCTCGCGGACGCCAACGGCGCCGCCGCCTATGTGCGCGTGCCGGCGGTCGGCACGCATCCGGCGTTCATCGGCGGGCTGGCGAACCTGGTGACTGCGGCGCTCGCCCGCAACGGTTCGGTGCAGCCGGGAAGCGGGCAGCAATACTGCGTTAGCTGGCGCTGCTGCGCATGCAAGGGGGCGGCATGATCCCGTACGAGTGGCTGAAGGCGCTGCACGTCATCTCGGTGTTCGCCTGGATGGCGGGGATGCTCTATCTGCCGCGGCTCTACGTCTATCATGCGAGTGCCAAGCCGGGGTCGGAACTCAGCGAGACCCTGAAGGTGATGGAGCGGCGCCTGCTGCGCGCCATCATCAATCCCGCGATGACGGCGGCCTGGATCTTCGGGCTGTGGATGGCGTGGGTCGGCGACCTGTGGGGCGAACATTGGTTCCAGGTGAAGCTCGTGATGGTGGTCGCGATGTCGACCCTGCACGGCTTCCTCTCGCGCTGGCGCCGCGACTTCGAGAAGGATGCCAACACGCGCTCGGCCAAGTTCTACCGGGTGATTAACGAAGTCCCCACGCTTTTCCTGATAGTCATCGTCATCATGGTGATCGTGCGGCCGTTCTGATTGGGAGGATCGCCGGGCATGGCATACGTCCTCGCATTTCTGGTCATCACGGCGGGCATTGCGCTGGTGTGGGCACGGCGGCGCCGGGAGCGCGCTGAAGACGCCGAGCGTCTGCCGACGACAAAGCGCTTTTTCGGCGGGTGGATTGTCCTGCTCGTTGGCGGCTTCGTGGCCGTCGCGATTTTGTTCATGGTCATATCCGTCGGGACCGTGAACCGGACCGGCAGCCTGCTGAAGTCGATCGACGGCTGCGTCAACTGCTGACGCTTCAGAATTGCCCACTTGCTGTAGGCGTGATGGTCGTCATGGTCATCGTGCCGCCGTTCTGGACGCTTAGTACCTGAAATCATTCATTTTTCTGCACCCTTGTGGGCGGCATCACAGGCGTGCCGGCGGGCCGAACAGCGACCCGGAATGGGCCGACCAATCATCATGGGCGGCAAGCCCGCGATGGAGGATTCCAATGGTCACGTTCAGGTCTGGCCGCGGCACCACCCGCACTGCCGCAATCCCCGACGATCGGGCGGTCATCGGTTGCGCGCTGACCGCGCTGGCCGCCCTGCTCCTGATGCTGATGGCCGGAACGGCCAAGGCGGAGCAGCCCGAGCTGGTGTGCTGGAGCGTGGAAACCGGCAAGCTGGAATGCGAGAGCCGCGCTTCGATCGAGGACACCTGCAAGGCCATCGACCAGAAGCACGAGCTTTGCATCGCCGTGCAGCGCGCGCAGTCCGCGGCCCCGCTCTACTTCCCCGGCAACACCAAATACACGATGGTCAAGCTGACCAAGGCGGGCAAGGAGTTCTGGACCCGCAACAAGCCGCGTGTAATGCCTTGATCCGGCTCGTTTTGCTGCACCCTTTGCTGCAGCAAAGCTACCGCGTGGCCAGCCGCCCGGCGGCGAGGATGAGCAGGCCGCCGGAAATGCCTTCGATCCAGCGGCGGCTGCGATCGCTGAAGCCGGTCTTCCGCCCGGCTGCGCCGACCGCGAGACTGAGCGCGCTGTAGACCAGGCCGCACAGGCCGATGAAGATCGCCGATAGGACGGTGGCCTCCAGCGCGATGTTGCCGTCGTGCTGCATGAACTGAGGCAGGATGGCGAAGTAGATCATCATGCCCTTGGGATTGAGGAACGCGGTCAGGAAGCCGCGGCGCACGGTGTCTTCCCGCTGGCCCGCGACCAGGCCGAGCGCTCCCGGACGCAGCGCCGAGCGGATGAGCTGGCTGGCGAGATAGAGCAGGTAGGCGGCGCCGAGCCAGCGCAGGGCTTCGAACAGCAGCGGCGAGGCCGCGATGATCGCCGCCACGCCCAGCGCCGCCAGCACCGAATGCACCCCGTAGCCGAGACAGACTCCGGCCGTCGCCCGCAACCCCGCGCCGGCCCCCGACGACAAGGTCTGCGCGGTGATGAACAGCATGTCCGGGCCGGGCGTGCAGATCAGCGGCAGCACGGTGGCGGCAAACAGGAGCAGAGTCGCGGTCTGCATGTCCGGATCATGAACCAGGCTCGCTGCTGCCGGATTGCGCAGGTGCCGGATTTTCTTCAGAATTTGGTATTGCGAGCCATGAATCAAACGAAAGGCAGCTTTCTATGCCAATTACGCTGGACGACATCGACAAGCGGATCCTGCGCGCGCTGCAGCGCGACGGCCGCCTGCAGAATCTGGAGCTGGCCAAGGAAGCGGGGCTGTCGCCGTCGCCGTGCCTGCGCCGGGTGAAGCTGCTGGAAGAGGCCGGCGTGATCGAGCGCTACGCCGCGGTCGTCGACCAGGCCAAGGTCGGGCTCGGCCTCACGCTGTTCGCGCGCATCCAGCTGACGGCACAGGACGCCGAGACCGTCGACCGCTTCATCGCGGCGATGGAAAGGCTGCCGCAGGTGACCGAGTGCTACATCATCCTCGGCGAGAGCGACGGGCTGCTGCGCGTGGTGGTGGCCGACCTCGAGGACTACCGCCGCTTCCAGACCCAGCATCTGACCCGCAAGAACGGCATCCAGACGGTGAAGACCGACCTGCCGAGCCAGACCGTCAAGCGCACCTACGCGCTGCCGCTGTAACCCGCCTAACCCGCTGACCCGACTCGTTTTGCTGCATCCTTTGCTGCAGCAAACGCAATCGCGAGCGCGCTGCCGGGAAAGTTGATTATGCATCGCTTGGGTCCGTGTCTTACGGTTGGCTGTTGCGGCGTGCGAGGGGGGCATCCATGGCGCAGGACGCGGACAACGACCGGCCCGGTCTCGGATTCTGGCTCGGCTTCCTGACCTTTGGCTTGTGCATGGCGCCGATCCGGACGGCTCTCGGCACCTATGGTGAAATCAGCGCGGCGGAGCAGGCAACGCCGGCCATCCTCGAGCTGCCGTCGTGGCTGGTCTACAAATATATCGCTGCCGGCCTCTGCATCAGCGTGTTGATCGCGGCGATCGTCGCCATCCACGCGATCCATGCCGGCCGCACACGCCGCCATCTCCTGCGCATCGTGGCGCTGCTCTGGTACATCTCGATCGGCACGTTCGTGCTCGACTTCCTGGTGGCGGGCGTGTTGTTCGAATTCGAGAACGCCATGCTGGTGTTCGAGGACAGCGGCACCACGATTCAGCTGCTGCTGGGCGCCGTCTTCACCGGGCTGTGGACGGCCTATCTGCTACTCTCGGATCGCTGCCGGGACCGCTATCCGCGCACCGGCCCAGATGGCCGGATCGTGCAGGCCTTCGACTAGAGCGGTATTCCCTAAACTGGAATCGGTTCTGTTCGTCAGCGGTGAGGCAGCCCGCCAGGAAGGCCGCGCAGCCCGTAGCGGGGCTACGGGCTAGCGGCCTGACGCCGCGGATGCCCGCCGCTGGCGAACCCTTCAGGGCCGGGCGCTTTTCGCCAAGGGCAGCGTCAGCGGTCTTGGCGGTAGCCCCGCTACCGCCTGCAACCGCTTCCTCCCCCTTGGCGAAAATCGCTCCGGCAGAAC
>DATEOK010000418.1:0-8014 GCA_035274225.1 Dongiaceae bacterium | reverse complement strand
AACAGCCGCACGAGGCGGCCGCTCGCAATGTCGCGCGCCACCAGCACCTCAGGCGCCAAAGCGATGCCCTTGCCGGCGATCGCCGCCTCGATCGCGAGCTGGCTGGCGTTGAACAGCGGGCCTTCCAGCGCCTTGCGGATCGTGCCGTCGACGGTGACGCCCGCCGCCGCAAACCAGGCTTCCCATTCAGAAACCGGCTGGCTGCGCTTGGGCATCGTTCGCCAGGCCGGCTTCGCGGTGCGGATCAACATGTGCCGGCCGAGGCCCGCAGGCGCGCGGAGTGCAGGATCCTTGGCCACCGCGGGCGCGCAGATCGCAATGATCTCGCCGCCCGGCCACAAGCGCCGCGCATGCAACTCCTTGTCGTAGGGACCCGGCCCATAGCGCAATGCAACGTCGACGATGCGGTCGCGCCGCAGGTCGACCAGGGTCTCGTCTGCGACCACCCGCAATTCCGTCTTCGGGTGTGCCGCCTGGAACTCGATCAGCCGCGGCGCCAGCCACTTGGTGGCGAAGGACGGCACGCAACTGACCGTCAGGGCATGGGGGCCGACCGCGCGCCCTTCCAGCCGGAGACTGTCAAGCACCCGGCCCAGCCGCAGGAAGGCATCCTGCGCTTCCTGGGCCAGGCTCTCGCCAGCCGGCGTCAGCTGCAGCGCGCGATGCAGCCGCTCGAACAGGGCAAGGCCGAGATGCGATTCGAGACGGCGGATCTGGTGGCTGATCGCGGTTGGCGTCACCGACAGCTCGCGCGCCGCCTCCTTGAAGCTGCCGAGGCGGGACGCGGCCTCGAACGCGCGCAACGCGGTCCAGGACATGGCGGCAAGATCGGACATGACGTTCAGATGAAGCAGATTCACCTCAGGGTCAAGTGAAGTCATTTGCGGATGAGCGGAGCATCCGGCAGGGTGCGACGGACCAGACTTGGGAGACAGCCGTGACCGACCGCCGCTTCACCTTCCTCATCGCCAGCGCCAGGCGCGACGGCAACACCGAAGTTCTGATGCGCAAGGCAGCCGCGCATCTGCCGCCTGCATACCAGCAGCAATGGCGGCACCTGATGGACCTGCCGCTGGCACCGTTCGAGGACATCCGGCATTCCGCCGGCGTCTATCCGCAGCCGGAGGGCAACGAGCGCATCCTGTTCGACGCAACCCTCAACGCGACCGACCTCGTCTTCGGCGTGCCGCTCTACTGGTACGGCGTGCCGTCTTCCGCCAAGCTCTATCTCGACTATTGGAGCGGGTGGCTGCGGGTGCCCGGCGCGGATTTCAAGGCGCGCATGGCCGGCAAGACGCTGTGGGGCGTGTGCGCGCTGAGCGACGAGGATTTCAGCCATGCCGATCCCCTGGTCGGCACGCTGCGGCTGACCGCCGAGTATCTCAGCATGGGCTTCGGCGGCGTGCTGCTCGGCTACGGCAACAAGCCGGGCGAAGTGCTGAGCGATGCAACCGCGCTGAACAAGGCGGCGACCTTCTTCGCCCAATCACCAACCCGGCTAGCGGCGCAATGACCTATTCCGCCGCCCGCGTCCCGCACGGCGCATCGCGGAGATAGCGCTCGGTCGAGGCCGGATACTTCGCCAGCATCGCCGCCGGCCGCACCGGCCGCGCCACCAGGTTGCCGCCGCAATTCGGGCACACGCCACCGAACACGCTGTCGGCGCACTTGGCGCAGAACGTGCACTCGAACGTGCAGATGCGCGCCTCCGCACTCTCCGGCGGCAGGTCGCGGTCGCAGCATTCGCAGTTGGGTTTCAATTTCAGCATGGAAACGCCCTCATATCCTATTGATGGCCGCGTTATCGCTGCAATCGCATATCCAGGCAGTTGACGACAACGGCTTCCCGCATCTCTAAGGTGCTAGGATGTAGGGAGCCGCCGTCTGCAGCCTCGTCCGTCACAAGCGACGCATACCTTGCGAACTCAGGTGTGGAAAAGAGGCTTGAATCGTACCAGAGGTAGGCGGCTAACTCGAGCAGATAAGGCAGCATCTCTGGTGTGATAGTGTTGGTGATCTGGATGAACGCCCGATCCGGTTTTGCAGTCGGCATATTTTCACCGGCTGGCCATGGATCAAGAATAAGGATCTGATCTGCCGCAATGGTAGTATCTTTGAACGAGAGCAGAAGGCTATTGTATTTTGGCCTTCCCTCTTTCATGAACTGAGGATCGATCACGGCCACCATTCCCGTGCCTCGTTGATAGATTTGCTCTACCTCCGTCTCCTCGTCGAAGGTCAGAGTCTTGACTTCACCAGCTACCTCCAGAATTTTGGGCTTGGTGGACTCCATCGCCTTCTCAAATCTGAGAATGGCCTCGCCCGCATTTGAGACATCGGAAGGACCGAAGACAACTGTCATCGGGATAGCATCGGACCTTGTCAGTGGCGGCAGATTATCGAGGGATTTGTGGCCGCATGCGGCACTTGCTTCATGTACAGCCGAAATAAGGGAGACGAGCACGACAACGAGCAGCGTGACCTTGGTGACGTAGTGGCTCAAAGGGAGTTCGCCGTGATTGTGAAAGGCGGCTTCGTTTCCGGGAACTCGAACGTGAAACGTAGCCATTCACCCTCCAGCCATGCAGTGAACTTTGGGGCGGCATGCTAGGATGGCGCGATCGATGTTGAAAGAGGCCTCTTTGCAGTCGACTACCGACCTCGTCGGCCTGCAGCTCGCCCGCGATGGCGCGCAGCTTTATCCTAGGCTTCTTTCGGAGCAGGATGTTGCCTTGCTGAGCGGAAGCGGCGAACCACTGTTGGCCGGCAAGCCGGGGGCCCGCATCTTTGGTGGCCCGATCGCGCGATTCATCTCGGCGGCCGATGGGCCATTGACGACGCTTGCGATCCAGCTGATGGGGCCGACCGCGCGCGCGGTGCGCGCCATACTGTTCGACAAGACCGCCGAAGCGAACTGGTCGGTGGCATGGCACCAGGACCGCACCATTGCCGTCCGAGAGCGATGCGACGTCGCCGGTTATGGCCCCTGGTCGATCAAAGACGGCGCGCACCATGTCGAGCCGCCGTTCGGTGTGATGCGCGACATGGTGACGATGCGAGCGCACCTCGACGATTGCACCGACGACAATGCTCCGCTGATGATCGCACTCGGATCGCATGACCTCGGGCGTGTCCCGACTGCGGAGATCGCAAACGCGTTCTCGGGCCTCGCTACCGTCCGGTGCCTGGCGGACGCCGGCGATGTCTGGGTCTATGCAACACCCATCATCCACGCCTCGGACCGTACGCGCAGCGCCGCTCGGCGTCGAGTCCTGCAGGTGGATTTCTGTGCGCGGCAGCTGCCGCTTGGGTTGGAGTGGCTCGGGGTCGGCGGCTAGTTGGTGCCCGCGGCCGGACTCGAACCGGCACGGCCCTTTCGGGCCGAGGGATTTTAAGTCCCTTGTGTCTACCAATTCCACCACGCGGGCTTCCGGCGCATGCCTAGCACGGGCGCGCCGTTATCGACAATGACGCGCGCTATAAGGGCGCGGCCTGGGTCAGGACCGGGAACTTCGACGCCAGGCCGTTGAGGATGAACTCGATCGCGATCGAGGCGATGATGATGCCCATGACGCGGTTGAACACCGTCATGGCGGTCGGGCTGAGATACTTGTCCGCCTTGGCCGACAGGCGCAGCACGACATAGACGATGAGCGCGACCAGCGCGACCACCAGGCTGACGGCGACCTTGTGGGCGATGCTGGGCAGCGCGGTCGCATCGACGATGGTGGTGACGATGGCGCCCGGCCCGGCCAGCAGCGGGATGCCGAGCGGCACGATGCCGATCGACGTCACGTTGACCTCGGTATCCTCGCCGCCGGCGCGCGCCGCCGCCTTGGCCCGCATCATCTCCAGCGCCGTCAGCAGCAGCAGGATGCCGCCCGCGATGCGGAAGGATTCGATGGTGATGGCGAACAGGTCGAGCAAGGCGCCGCCGAGATAGGTGAAGCAGAGCAGCGTGACCAGCACCGTCACCGATGCGACCATCGAGATATGGCGCTTCTCCTGCCTGGCGCGGCCCTGCACCAGGCCGAGGAAAATCGGCAGGATGGTCAGCGGATTGATCAGCGCCAGCAGGCCGACCAGCAGCCGCACATACTCGTTCCAATCGCGCAGCTCGATGCTTTCGAACATCTGTTTCCCCTTCTCCGAAAGAAGCCCTTCTCCCCTTGCGGGAGAAGGATACGAAGGCTTGGCGAAGCGAAGCTGAGCCTAGCCGAAGTTGGATGAGGGGTCGCACGCCGATAGGCGTGTGCGCTCGTGAGAGCGCTAACTCGCAGCACCGCGCAAGTACAAGCGCTCGCGCGCTGCGCGCCCAGCGGCGCGGCCCCCTCACCCAGCTCCGGCTAAGCTCACTGCGTTCGCTAAGCCTGCGCATCCCTCTCCCGCAAGGGGAGAGGGGAACTATCTCTGGGCTACTCCTGCGGTTCGCCTTCGATCGGCTCCGCACCGAGCGAACGGATCAGCGCACGCAACTCCTCCGCGGACGACTTTAGCGCGGCCTCTTTGGTGCCGCGCAGCACGAAACTTGCGCCGAACTTCCCTTGCCGGAAGAACGGATACGACCCGATATCGAGCTGCGGGTAGCGTTGCTGCAATTCGCCCAGGCCCTTGGCGATCACGCCCTCGCCGACATAGCCGGAGACCGTGACCGACAGCACCTTGTCGCCGGTCTTCAATCGGCCCTTCAATCCGTCGAACATCGCGCGGCAGATCGCCGGCACGCCCGCCATCACGAACACGTTGCCGATCTGGAATCCCGGCGCCGTCGACACCGGATTGTCGATCAGCGTCGCGCCCTCCGGCACATGCGCCATGCGCAGCCGCGCTTCGGTGAGATTGGCCTCGCCATAGTGATTGGTGAGCAGCCGGACCGCGCGCGGATCCTTGATCAGCGCGACGCCGAACGCCTTCGCCACGCACTCGGCAGTGATGTCGTCGTGCGTCGGCCCGATTCCGCCGGTGGTGAAGACGTAATCATATTGCGCGCGCAGCTCGTTGACCGCCTTGATGATCGCCTCCGGCACGTCGGCGACGACGCGCGCCTCGGTCAGGCGCACGCCGATACCGGTCAGCTCGGTCGCGAGGTAACCGAGGTTCGCGTCCTTGGTGCGGCCGGAGAGGATCTCGTTGCCGATCACCAGGACAGCGGCGGTGACGATCCTGGTCATCTGCTAGTTCGCCGGCGAATAGCCGAGCTGGCGCATGCAATCGTCGACGATCGAACCGTAGCGCTTGCCGGAGCGCTGGTTGGACATGTTCTGCGACAGCTCGGTATCGACCGCGCCCTGCGCGCTGCCGTCCATCGTCGCCGAGGTGTCCTGGTCGATCTTGGCGTCGGTATCCTCCTCCGCCCATGCGATCTGCTTGCAGGTATCGAGATCGGCCTCGGCCTGCTCCGGCGTGGTGTTGGGCTTGGTCCAGGAGGTCGTGGTGGAGAACCAGGAGCAGCCGGCCAGCAGCGCGGCGAGCGAGAGGGCGATCACATGACGCATCGGTCGGGTCCATTCGAAATTCGGCGCTACCTTGCCGAGATCGGGGTGAAGTTGCAACATGGGGAAAGTCGTCATTCCCGCCTGATTCTTCATGAAATATGCCGAGCCACTGATCCCCGCGACGCTCTTGCGGCGCTACAAGCGCTTCCTCGCGGATGTGCGGATGGAGGACGGCAGCATCGTCACCGTACACTGCGCCAACCCGGGGTCGATGCTGAGCCTTGCGGTGGCAGGGCGGCGCTGCTGGCTCAGCCACCACGCCGGAACGGCGCGCAAGCTCGAATATTCCTGGGAGCTGGAGGAGGCGCCGACGGGGTGCATCGGCATCAACACCGCCCGCGCCAACGGCGTGGTGGCAGACGCGCTCGCCGCCGGCACGATCCCGGAGCTGGCGGGCTGGCCGGTCGTGCGGCGCGAGGTGGCGGACGGTGTGGACTCGCGGCTGGATTTCCACCTTTCCGGCGGCAGCAGCCCGGACTGCTGGCTGGAAGTGAAGAGCGTGACCATGAGCCGGCGGGCCGGGCTGGCGGAATGGCCTGACGCCAAGAGCAGCCGGGGCGCCCGGCACCTGGAAGCACTAGCGCGGCTGGCCAACGGCGGGGCTGCGGCGACCCTCCTGTTCCTGGTACAGCGGCCGGATTGCACCGCCTTCCGGGTGGCCGGCGACATCGATCCCGGCTATGCGGCTGCTTTTGCCGCCGTGGACCGCAGCAAAGTGCGGATTCTCGCCTATGACTGCACGGTCTCACCCGCCGGGATCGACCTGCGCAAGCCTCTGACAATATTGTGGAATTGAGGGTTGCGGAGAACGCAGGGCCAGAGCGCTTGCGCGCCCGCTGGTTCAACCGTATCTATCCCACGAGGAGATGAGGGCAGATGCGCGAAGTTCCAGGCACCCAGATGCAGAAAAAAGACGTCGTCGACGAGTGGGATTACGAAGATCGCAAGATCAAGATCCACGACGCGGCGGCGTTCAAGGCCATGCGCGCGGCCGGCAAGCTGGCGGCCGAGACCCTGGATTTCATCACCCCCCATGTCGTGCCGGGCGTGACCACCGACGAGCTGGACCGCCTGTGCCATAGCTTCATCACCGGCCACGGCGCGATCCCGGCGCCGCTGAACTACCGCGGCTTCCCGCGCTCGATCTGCACCTCGATCAACCACGTGGTCTGTCACGGCATCCCCGGGCCGAAGAAGCTGCTGGACGGCGACATCGTCAACATCGACATCACCACCATCGTCGACGGCTGGCACGGCGACACCAGCCGCATGTTCCTGGTCGGCAAGGTGGGTGTTCAGGCCGCCAAACTGGTTGATGTGACGTATGAATGCATGATGCGCGGCATCGAGCTGGTGAAGCCCGGCGTGCGCCTGGGCGAAATCGGCCACGCGATCCAGAGCTATGCCGAGAAGCACCGCTATTCGGTGGTGCGCGATTTCTGCGGCCACGGTATCGGCCGCGTGTTCCATGACTCGCCCTCGGTGCTGCATTTCGGCCGCCCGGGCAGCGGGCCGCTGCTGAAGGCCGGCATGTTCTTCACCGTCGAGCCGATGATCAATGCCGGCCGCTACGAGGTGAAGATCCTGGATGACGGCTGGACCGCGGTCACCCGCGACAAGAAGCTCTCGGCCCAGTTCGAGCACACCGTCGGCGTGACGGAGACCGGCCGCGAGATCTTCACCCTCTCGCCCAAGGGCATGCATCACCCGCCCTACGCGGCGTGATCCTTCGACCTTGGGGGAGGTCGGGGAAAAGCCGGATTACCTAGGCCATCGCAAAAGGCTGCGCGAGCGCTTTCTCGCGGGCGGCCCTAGTGCTCTTGCCGAATACGAGCTCTTAGAGCTCCTGCTCTGCCAGGCGCAGCCGCGCGGCGACATGAAGCCGGCGGCCAAGGCGCTGATCAAACGCTTCGGCAGCTTTGCCGGCGTCATGGCCGCCGGCCCCGATGCGCTCGCCGAGATCGACGGGATCGGCGAGGCTTCGATCACGGTGATCAAGACCGTGCAGGCCGCAGCCCTGCTCATGCAGCGGCAGGACATCACCGAGAAGCCGGTGCTCTCATCCTGGAAACAGGTGCTGGCCTATTGCCATTCGGTGATGGCGCATGAGCCGATCGAGCAGTTCCGCCTGCTCTTCCTCGACACCAAGAACGCGCTGATCGCCGACGAGAAGCAGAGCCAGGGCACCGTCAACCACACGCCGGTCTATGTGCGCGAAGTCGCCAAGCGCGCGCTGGCCTTGGATGCCTCCGCGGTGATCATGGCGCACAACCACCCGAGCGGCGACCCTTCGCCTTCGCGCGACGACATCGAGATGACCAAGGCGGTGAAGGCAGCACTCGAGAAGATCGGCATCCAGCTCCACGACCACATCATCATCGGCCGCAAGGGCCATGTGAGCTTGCGGAGCCTCGGCTATATCGACGGCGCGAAGTAGCGCCGCGTCTCACCACTTCTGATCCGGTCCGACCTCGCCGCCGGCAGCGACCGCGCCGAGACGTTCGAAATAGTGCTTCCAG
>DATEOK010000417.1:0-8357 GCA_035274225.1 Dongiaceae bacterium | reverse complement strand
AGGAGATTACGACGCGATAGGATCATCTCTTGTCCCCTTATGAAGCCTCATGCTGGCCCGTTCTGGGCCGTTTCCCTGATCTTGCGCGTGATTGTACCCTATTCCGCGGCCTTGCGCATCGGGTTGCGCGGATCTTGCGTCCAGTTCAGATACGGCTTGCCGGTCTCGACCGAGACCATGGAGATGCAATCCGGCACCGGGCAGACATGGGCGCAGAGATTGCAGCCCACGCATTCCTCCTCGATCACCTCATAGCGCCGCTTGCCATCGACCCGCTTGGCCGCGATCGACTGGTGCGAGGTGTCCTCGCAGGCGATGTGACACAGGCCGCATTTGATGCATTTGTCCTGGTCGATATGGGCGATCGACTTGTAATTGATGTTGAGGAATTGCCAGTCGGTGACGTTCGGCACCGCCTTGCCCCGGAAATCCTCGATCGTCTTGTAGCCTTTGCCGTCCATCCAGTTGGACAGGCCCGAGATCATGTCGTCGACGATGCGGAAGCCATAGTGCATCGCTGCGGTACAGACCTGCACCGTGCCGGCGGACAGGCTCATGAACTCCGCCGCGTCGCGCCAGTTGGCGATGCCGCCGATGGCGGAGATCGGCAGGCCACGGGTGACAGGATCGCGGGCGATGTCGGCCACCATGTGCATGGCGATCGGCTTGACCGCCGGGCCGCAATAGCCACCGTGGGTGCCCTTGCCGTCCACCGTCGGCATCGGCGCCATGATGTCGAGGTCGATGGCGGTGATGGAATTGATGGTGTTGATGAGCGATACCGCATCGGCGCCGTTCTCCTTGGCGGCGCGGGCTGGCTTGCGCACGTCAGTGACGTTGGGCGTCAGCTTCACGATCACCGGCATGCGGGTGTGCTGCTTGCACCACTTGGCGACCATGCCGACATATTCCGGCACCTGGCCGACCGCCGAGCCCATGCCGCGCTCGGACATGCCGTGCGGGCAGCCGAAGTTGAGCTCGATGGCGTCGGCGGCGGTGTCTTCGACATGTGGCAGAATGCCTTTCCAGGCTTCCTCGGTGCAGGGCACCATCAGCGAGACCACGACCGCGCGATCGGGCCAGTCGCGCTTCACCTGCTTAATCTCGCGCAAATTGACGTCGAGTGGGCGATCGGTGATCAGCTCGATGTTGTTGAAGCCGATCATGCGCTGGTCGGCGGAATGCAGCGCGCCGTAGCGCGAGCTGACATTCACCACCGGCGGGTCCTCGCCCAAGGTCTTCCATACCACGCCGCCCCAGCCCGCCTTGAACGCGCGCACGACGTTGTATTCCTTGTCAGTCGGCGGCGCGGAGGCCAACCAGAACGGATTGGGCGACTTGATGCCGATGAAGTTGGTGCGAAGGTCGGCCATGATGGTTCTCCCTTCTTCGCTATTTCGTGCCGCGCAGGGCGCGGTCGATGGCGTGGGCGGCGACCTTGCCGTCCTCGACGCTCTGCACGGTGAGGTCGGTGCCGCTGGTGACGCAGTCGCCGCCGGCCCAGACGTTGGCGAGGGAGGTCTTCATCTCCTCATTCACCGCGATCTTGCCGTCGGCGAGGTCTAGCGATTCCTGCGCCTTGCCATTGACCGGGTCCTTCACGAACTTCTGGCCGATGGCCTTGAAGACCTGGTCGCACAGGATGGAGAAGGTCTCGCCGGTACCGATCAGGCGCCCGCGATCGTCGAGCGCCGTGCGTTCGAACTCGATCTCCTTGACCGCGCCGTTCTGGCCGATCAGGCGCACCGGGCGCGCCCAATGCTTGAGCTTCACACCGTTGACCTGGGCGAATTCCTGCTCATGCCACGTGGCGCTCATATTCTCCGGCGCGCGGCGGTAGACCAGGGTCACGTCCTCGGCGCCGAGTTTCTTGGTCTGCACGGCTATGTCGATGGCGGTGTTGCCGCCGCCGATCACGACGACTTTGCGACCGACCTTGAGCTTGGCTTTGTCAGCGGACTGGCGGAGGTCGGCGATATAGCCGACAGCGTCCGTAACTCCCGACAGCTTATCCTCGCCCTCCAGTCCCAGCGCGTTGACGCCGGGAAGGCCGAGACCAAGGAATACAGCATCGAACTCGCGGCGGAGCTGGTCGAGGGTGATTTCGCGGCCCAGCGCCTGCCCGGTCTTCACCGTGATGCCGCCGATGGAGAGGATGAAGTCGACCTCCGCCTGGGCGAAGTTGTTGACCGTCTTGTAGGCGGCGATGCCGTACTCGTTGAGGCCGCCGAGCTTCTTCTTCGCGTCGAAGATCGTGACGTCGTGACCGAGCGTTGCGAGGCGATGCGCGCACGACAAGCCGGCAGGACCGCCGCCCACCACAGCGACGCGGTTCCCCGTCGGCGGCTGGCGCGTGAAGGGATAGCGCCCCTTCTCCATCAGGTGATCGACGGCGAAGCGCTGGAGCATGCCGATATTGACCGGCTTGTCCTCCGAGGTGTTCCGCACGCACTTGTCTTCGCACAGGATCTCGGTCGGGCAGACGCGCGCGCACATGCCGCCGAGGATGTTGGCCTCGAGAATCGTTTCTGCAGCACCCTGCGTGTTGCCGGTGTTGATCATGCGGATGAAGTTCGGGATGTCGATCGAGGTCGGACACGCCTCGATGCACGGCGCATCGTGGCAGAAATAGCACCGGCTGCTCTCGATCAGCGCCTTCTTGCGGTCGAGCGGCGGCTTGATGTCCTCGAAATTGGCGGCGATTTCGTCCGGCCGCAAACGTCCGGCGGCAATGTCCGGCGTTGCCGATTGCGTCATCAACCCCTCCCATGGGTCTCAGCCACAAACTCAATCCGGTCCAGGCGTGCCACGCGGCCCCTGAACCGACACTGGCTTAATCCACGGGCAGTGTGCGGAAATTTGACCAATCGATCAAGATTTTTCTGACCGAATGATCAAGTTTTTTCTTTCCTTCCGACTCAGGTGGGCGTCCAATATTGAAACGATATCATGAGGAGATCGGGCCTTTTGGCGATGAACGACCAGACCGGCGCCGACGCCGGCAACGGCGGCGGTGTCCGACAGCGCAGCCGCGCCAGCATCGAACGGCGCATTTTGGAAGCGGCGGAGTCGGTGTTTGCCGAAGCGGGATTCAATGGCGCCACCACGGCGGAGATTGCGCGCCGCGCCGCCATTCCGAAGGCCAACCTCCACTACTATTTCAACACCAAGGAAGAGCTGTATCAGCAGGTGCTGACCGGCATCATCGGCACGTGGCTGCACACCGCAGACGAGATCACCGCCGATGCCGACCCGGCGCGCGCCCTCTCCCACTACATCACCGCCAAGATCGAGCTGGCGCGCGAGCAGCCGATCCCATCGCGCGTGTTCGCCAACGAAATCATCCACGGCGCCCCGCACCTTGGGACGTATCTCGGCACCGAGTTGCGCGCCTGGGTGGACACCAAGGCCAAGGTCATCCGCAGTTGGATCGCGGCCGGCAAGATGCGCGACCTCGATCCCAAGCATCTGCTGTTCATGATCTGGGCCAGCACCCAGACCTATGCGGACTTCGCCTCGCAGATCTCCGCGGTACTGGGCAAGGAGCAGCTGTCGCCGCAGGACTACAAGGCGGTGGCGCGGCAGATGACAGAGATCATTCTGCGGGGTTGCGGCCTGACGCCGCCGGCCTGACCCGAGGACGGCCCTAGATTCTGAAACGTCTCGCGACCCGGCTGAACCATCCGCTGCCGTCGGCTTCCTGCAATAGCTCCAGCAGTCCCGGTGCCAGTTGCTTGGCGCTGCGACTGAGCACGTCAGCAAAACTGGGCGGGATGCGGGGCGTTGGATTTGCATCGAGCAGGACGGGCAGACCGTCATGCTCGACATAGTCAAACTTGCCATAGTCGAAGCCAAGTTGCCGCCGGATCATCCGCAGCTCATCCGGGACGGCAATCAATTCGCGGGCAATGATGCCCGCGCCCTTCACGATCGGCTTTAGCGCGATGCAGCGGGAGCATGTTTCGCGGCTGCCCATGAAGACCCAGGTGCGGAGCGCATAACCGCGGGGATCACGCTCCGGCAAGAACCTCTCAACAGCCAGGGCGCGGTCCTGCCAGATTGCGTCTGGCACATCGGCTGCGCGCTCGAATATCTCGTAACCACTTTTTTCAGCGAGAGCCGGATACGGCAAGCGCTTGCCGCGCTTGGCAGCCAAGCAGTTGTGGAAGCGTTCCGCTCCGCCATGCGAATTGAGCTCAGTCTTGACGATGACCGGCCCGTCCCAATTCTCGTCGCGCCGCAAGGCTGCGCCGCTGATCCTGCTCTTGCGGACATCGTTCACTGCGAGGTTGAGGGTACGTGGATAGCGCTTGGCCAGCGCGACATATTCAGCCGAGATGATGGTCGAGCTGACGTGCAGAATGGCGAGGTCTGCGCGCACGAACTGCCGATGGCCGTGCGTGACCTCGACCTCGATGCCGGCCTGCTCGACCTCGTTCAGAATGCCGCTGAGCAGATAGGATCGCCTTAGGAACCGGTCGAATTTGTGCGTGATGATGGCAATGCGCGTCATTTTCCCCCAAGATCGACTGCATTCGCCCCGGGGGACAATAGCACATGGCGACACACTGGCCCCGACATTCTCGGCACTGGCAGCTGCTGGGCCCGCCGCTGCGGCCGCATGCCGATGTGGTCGAACGTGTCCAGACCTTGATCGGCGCCGGATTGCCGTGCCTGCTGCTCGGGTCGACTGTCGAGTACGCCATCCTTGGCCCCAACCTCATCGCGATGGATGCGAGCTTCTCGATGATTTCGGCGCTGTGGCGCAGCGCTGACTCATCAAACCCTGCGATCCAGTCCGACTGGACCAGCATGCCGATCGGGCCGCGCTCGATCGCACATGTGCTGGGCGACGGCAGCCTCAATGCCGTTTCGACTTCGGTGCAGGCAGAGGTACTGAAGGAAATCACTCGCGTGCTGACACCGGGTGGCAGCCTGATCGCGCGGGTGTTCTGCCGGCCGGCAATCGCCGAGAGCGCAGACGACATCAGGCGCGACGTCGAGCTTGGCCGCGCCGGCAGCTTTCATGCCCTGAAGTGGCGCGTCGCGATGGCGGCGCTGCGCGATCCCGCGTCGTCGGACATCGCCGTCAGCGCGATTCGCGACGCGGTCGTCGCGCAGTATCCGGACCGCGACGAGCTGTGCCGGATCACGGGTTGGGACCGCGCCGAGGTCGATACGCTCGATGTCTATGACGGATCGAGCGTGGTCTACAATTTTCCGACGGAAGCGTCGATCTTCGCCCTGTTGCAGCGATGGTTCGCTACGGTCGAGATTATCAGATGCGGCGCATATCCGCTGGCGGAGCGCTGTCCGCTGTTGGTTGCGCGCAGGCCTCTATCGATATGAAGAGAAGCGTCGCCGCGAACAGTCGCGGCGACGCCCGATTGCGATCAGTGATGCGTCGCTTTGGATCTTTCCGCTTTCGACGCACTCTCCGACGCCACCTCCCCGGCGACGTCGATGAAGTGCGCGAGTTCCTTCATGCGAAGGTCCCGCGCCATCTTGCTCAAACGAACAAGTTCTTTCCGGATATGATTCTGGTCGATGGTACGCATGTGTGCTTCCCCTCATCTAAGCAGCTACGACTGAATAGCCGCCTAGCCCCGCTTCCTTAAGTCAGCCACTCGTTCGAGACGTCGCTCCAACCCAGCGCCACGAAAGGCTTACTGCCTTTGTGTCCTGCGTGGGCGACGAACACTCCTCCATCAAATCAATCGCGATTCGAAGTCGAATATCCCGGCGGTACATCGCAATCGAGCCCCACTTTTCCTCTGCCTTTGACGGCAGGGTACCCTCGTTATGCAACGTCCCGAACGCTTGCCGACCGGAAAAACCCCAAGGCCAGTGCGGCATGCGAAGTGTCCCCAAATTTGGAACGCCGAGTCAAGCGCGGTCCTACGCTTCAGGATGTTAAGCCGCACACATTGAATCGGCGGGCAAATATCTGCGTCGCGATATCCGCCTCTTATCGGTCGATAGGCGCGGAAAATTCCCGCCACCCAAACAACAAAACGGCCGGCGAAACGCCGGCCGCTTCAGGGGGAGGAGGAACGCAATTATTGCGCGGCTTTACGCGGAACCGAGCGCGGCGAGCGTGCCGAGTTGACCTTCGTCAGCGCCTCGAATACCTCGGGGAACGGCGGGCGATCGATATAGCGGCCCGCGCCCTTCGTGACGTCGAGCTGGCCGTCCGCCCACACTACCTTGCCCTGGCTGATGGTGTGGCTTGCGATGCCCTTTACGGTCATGCCTTCGAAGATGTTGAAGTCGACCTTCTGGTGATGCGTCTTGGCCGAGATGGTGCGCATGCCTTGCGCGTCCCACACGACCAGATCGGCATCGGCGCCGACGCTGACCGAGCCCTTGCGCGGATAGATGTTGAAGATCTGCGCGGCGTTGGTGGAGGTGACCTTCACGAACTCGCTCGGCGTCATGCGGCCGGTACCGACGCCGTGATGCCACAGCACCGACAAGCGGTCTTCGACACCGCCGGTGCCGTTCGGGATCCTGGTGAAGTCGTTGCGGCCCGCCGCCTTCTGGTCGGCGCAGAAGCAGCAATGGTCGGTGGCGGTGGTCTGCAGGTTGCCGGACTGCAGCGCGCGCCACAGATATTCCTGGTTCTCCTTAGGCCGGAACGGCGGGCTCATCACGTGCGCCGCCGCATAGTTCCAATCCGGATGGCGGTAGACGGAGTCATCGACCAGCAGATGGCCGGCGAGCACTTCGCCATAGACGCGCTGGCCTTCGAGCCGCGCGCGGATGATCGCCTCGACCGACTCCTTGCAGGAGTTGTGCACGATGTAGAGCGGCGCACCCAACACCTGCGCGAAGCGGATCGCGCGGTTGGCGGCCTCGCCTTCCACCTCCGGCGGCCGCGACAGCGGATGGCCTTCGGGGCCGCTGATGCCGCGCTTCAGGATCTCCTGCTGCAGGTGGTAGACGAGCTCGCCGTTCTCGGCATGCACGGTCGCGATCGCACCCAGCTCCTGGCAGCGTGAGAAGCTCTTCACCAGGTTCTCGTCGGGCACCATGATGGCGTTCTTGTACGCCATGAAGTGCTTGAAGCTGTTGACGCCGCGGTCCTTCACCAGCGTGCCCATGTCGCGATAAACCTCGTCGCTCCACCAGGTCACAGCGACGTGGAAGGAGTAATCCTGGCAGGACTTCTCCGCCCACTCGCGCCACTGGTCGTAGGCGGTGAGCAGCGAGGTCTGCGGCGCCGGGATCACGAAGTCGATGATCATGGTGGTGCCGCCGGCGGCCGCCGCGGCCGTGCCGGTGAAGAAGTCTTCGCTCGCCACGGTGCCCATAAAGGGCAGCTGCATGTGGGTATGCGGATCGATGCCGCCCGGCATCACATACTGGCCGCCGGCGTCGACGACGCGGGCGCCGGAGGGCGCATCGAGGTTGGGACCGACCGCTTTGATCACGCCGTCCGCGCAATAGACATCGGCGCGCGCGCTGCCTTCGGCCGTCACGACGGTGCCGCCACGAATCAGCAGGGACATGTGCTGACCTCCCCTTCGAATTTTCCGGGTGGACGCTCGGACCTGGCTCCCCGAGATTTGTCCAATTGGTCAGATTCTATCGCAGGGCCGCGGTGGAGACCAGAAGGAATTCGGCCTTTCCGGACGCAAAAAAGGCAGGCCTGGAAGCCTGCCTTTTTTGCTGATCTTGCAGCACGGATCGCACTTGAGGCGACCCCGAGACCTGTCATCCCAGAACTTGGACCGTGGCTCGCGCCAACTTCAATAGTACTACCAGTCTACGACCGGTAGGCGCGGGAAAGTAGCTTAGGTCTACCCTGGAGTCACGCGGAAACTTCATGCCTGCCGTGCGTCCGGCAGGTGGCTGCACCACGGCGCCGCTCTTCAGTTCCTGGGGGTGACGGTGCCCTGCTTCGGCGTGTGTTTCAGCATTTCCTTGATCTTGGCCGGCGTCAGCGTGCGCGCTGTGCCGTCTTCCATATAGCAGCTCTCAGTTCCCACAACGCAGACCACGCAATAGGGCTCATCCGGGATATCCTCCTCATCGACGCAGCAAGTCTCAACGCCACCATCGACCCAGGAATCTCCGTTGATCTTGCAAATATCCATCGCCCCATGCAGCACGCTCCGAATCCTGGCGTCGGCACCGGGTACCGCGAGCGTCAGGCCGGAGAGCGCCGCGACGAAGCCGAACAATGCAATGCGGTTCATGCCCTTCTCCCATCTGAGCCGGATCTTTGAATGACGGCCGCAGCAGGCGGCCCGAGGACCGGCGACGAACTATGTGAGAGCGTCGAGCCCCGCGACGAGCGATGGTCGTCACACTTTGTGGAACTGGCCACAACCCCACCGAGATGTCACGGCCGG
>DATEOK010000416.1:0-7045 GCA_035274225.1 Dongiaceae bacterium | reverse complement strand
CCGCCGCTGCGTGGCGTGGCGCTCGCCATGAACGAGCCGATCGGCGTCGCCGGCGTGGTGTGCCCGGACGAGGCGCCGTTGCTCTCCTTCATCAGCTTGGTCGCGCCGCTGGTCACCGTCGGCAACCGCGTGGTGGTGGTGCCGAGCGAGCGCCATCCGCTGTGCGCCACCGATTTCTACCAGGTGCTGGAGACCTCCGACGTTCCGGCCGGCGTCATCAACATCGTGACCGGCGCGCGCGACGACCTGACCAAAACCCTGGCCGACCACGACGACGTCGATGCCCTGTGGGTGTTCGGCTCCAAGACCGCCTCCGCGACCGCCGAAAAGCACTCGGTCGGCAACCTCAAGCGCACCCTGGTCGACCACGGCTTCGAGACCGACTGGACCGACCCGGCGGCGGCCGAAGGCGCAATCCTGTTGCGCCATGCGGTGCAGGTGAAGAATATCTGGATTCCGTACGGCGAATAGCCAAGATAGGCGGAAACAGAAATCAGGGGAGGCAAGCCTTGCTGAAGAATCTCGACCCGCTGCTCAATGCGGACGTGCTCCATGCGCTGCGCGCCATGGGCCATGGCGACTATCTGGTCCTGAGCGACACCAACTTCCCGTCCGACTCCGTTGCGCGGAAGACCGTGCTCGGCAAGCTGCTGCGCATCGACGCCAGCTGCCCGCGCGCGGCGCGCGCCATCCTGTCGGTGATGCCGCTCGACAGCTTCGTCGAGCATGCCACCTACCGCATGGAGGTGGTCGGCAATCCCAAGGACATCCAGCCGGTGCAGAAGGAAGTGCAGGTGGAAATCGACAAGGCCGAGGGCAAGCCCTGGCCGATGGGCTCGATCGAGCGCATGGCGTTCTACGAGGTCGCCAAGAAGGCCTATTGCGTGATCACCACCGCCGAGACCCGCTTCTACGGCTGCTTCGTCTTCACCAAGGGCGTGATCCCACCGAAGGAATAGCCTGATGGCCGCGCAGGAGGGAGTGGCCATTCTGGGAGTCTTCGTCGCCGACCTCGCCTTCCGCGCGGGTCGGCAGCCGAAAGACGGCGAGACCATTGTCGGCTCAGGCTTCAAGATGGGGCCAGGCGGCAAAGGGTCGAATCAGTCGGTCGCGGCGGCGCGCGTCGGCGGCAAAGTGACCTTCATCTCCAAGATCGGGCGCGATGCCTTCGGTGACATCGCGCTGAAGACGTGGAAGGATGAGGGGATCGTGGCGCGTACGGCCCAATCCGACAAAGAGCCGACCGGCGCGGCTTATATCTTCGTCAATCACCATACCGGTGAAAACGCGATCATCGTCTATCCCGGCGCCGGGGGAGCGATCTCCGCGGCCGACGTGGACGCCGCGGCCGATGCGATCCGCGGCGCCAGGGTATTCGTGACCCAGTTGGAGCAGCCGGCCGCGACCGCCCAGCGCGGGCTGGAGATCGCACGCGCAGCCGGCGTCGTCACGGTGTTCAATCCCGCGCCGGCCGAGCCGATCCCGGATGCGATCTATCCGCTGTGCGACTACATCGTGCCGAACGAGACCGAAGCCGCGACGCTCACGGGCATGTCAGTCGCGACTCTCAACGATGCCAAGCGCGTCGGCGACGCCTTGCTGTCGAAGGGCGCCAGGAATGCGCTGATTACCCTCGGCGAGCGCGGTGCGCTGCTGCACAACGGCCAAAGCTCGATCAAGATTCCCGCCTTCCAGGCCGGTCCGGTGGTGGAAACCACTGGCGCCGGCGATGCCTTCGTCGGGGGCTTCGCCGCCGCAATCGCGCGCGGCGCCGATCCGGCCGAAGCCGCGCGCTTCGGCTGCGCCGTCGCCGGCATCTCCGTCACGCGTCCCGGCACCGCACCGTCGATGCCGCGCCTTGCCGAGGTGGAGGCGCTGCTCGCGAAGCAGCGCTAGCTCACGCAGCGAAAGATCCTGCAGCGGTCAGCTTGGCGATGATCGCCTCGCGCGCCTTGCGCGTCGGCGCGAGGCGTTCCTTCACCGCTGCCACCACGGCGCTCGGCGCCTCGTCCGGCGTTCCGGCCGCGAACGGCGGCGCGGGCGCGTATTCGAGGCCGAGCTGGATCGCCTCGGCTTCGGTTCGGCCGACCAGTTCGGCGACCACTGCCAGGCCGAAATCAATGCCGGCCGTGACGCCGCCGGCGGTGATGAGGTTGCCGTCGCGCACCACGCGGCCTTGCACCGGGATGGCGCCGAACTTCGCCAGGAAATCGTGCGCGAACCAGTGCGTGGTCGCCTTGCGTCCCTTCAGCAATCCAGCGGCGCCCAGCACCAGCGATCCGGTGCAGACCGAGGTGACATAGCGTGCAGCCTTTGCCTGGGCACGGATGAAGTCCAGCGTCTCGGCATCCTGCAACAGCGCATTCACCCCGCCCCCGCCTGGCACGCAGATCACATCGAGCTTCGGGCATTCGCCGAAGGTCATGGTCGGGATGAGCACCAGGCCGGTCGCGGAGGTGATCTGACCGCGATCCTTCCAGACCATATGGACCCTGGTGTCTGGCAAGCTTGCGAACACTTCGTAGGGGCCGGTGAGATCGAGCTGTTGCACGCCGGGGAAAACCAGGATGCCGATGTGACGGGTCATGTGCGCCTCCTCTTGACGAGACGATCCTAGCGCATCACCATTTGGCGGACATGCCAAAGATCCCTCGTTTTACGCCAAGGCCGCGCCGCGTCGAAGTGTTGGCCTTCCCGGACGTCCAGCTGCTCGACGTGGCGGGGCCGCTGCAGGTGTTCGCCACCGCCAACGACCTTTCTCGCATGGCCGGCCGTCCTACGCTCTATGAGCCGGTCACGGTTGCGGCTGGCGCGCTCACCGTGTCGTCCGCCGGCCTCGGCCTCGCGACCCAGCCGCTGCCGTCGCGTTCGACGGTGGATACGCTCATCGTTGCCGGTGGCTGGGGTGTCCACGGCGCCTGCCTGGACAAGAAGCTAGTGCGCTGGATCATCGGGCGCGCGAAAGATGCGCGCCGCGTCGCCTCGGTGTGCAGCGGGGCTTTCCTGCTCGCGACCGCCGGCTTGCTGGACGGCCGGCGCGCGGCGACGCACTGGAGCCGCTGCAGCGAGTTCGCCCACCGCTTCCCCAAGGTGAAGCTGGAACCCGACCCGATCTTCGTGCAGGACGGCAAGGTGTGGACCTCGGCCGGCATCACCGCGGGCATCGACCTCGCGCTTGCCCTGGTGGAAGAGGATCAGGGCCACGAACTTGCCTTGGCCGTGGCGCGACAGCTGGTGGTGTTCCTGAAACGCCCGGGCGGGCAGGCGCAATTCAGCGCTGCGCTGGCCCTGCAGCACGGCAACGGGCGATTCGAACGCCTGCACGCCTGGATCGCAGATCATCTGGCCGACGATCTCTCGGTCGCGATGCTGGCCGAGGCGAGCGGCATGAGCGAGCGCAGCTTCGTCCGCCACTATCGCCAGGCGACCGGCACCACTCCGGCACGCGCGGTGGAGCAATTGCGGGTGGAGGCGGCCCGACGCGCCTTGGAAGGCGGCCAGCCGGTCAAGCGCGCCGCCCAGCGCTGCGGCTTCGGCTCGGAGGAGACCATGCGCCGCAGCTTCTTGCGCCACCTCGGCGCATCGCCGCAGGCCTATCGGGAGCGGTTCGCTCAGTCCTCGTAGTCGCCGCCCAGAGCCCAGGGAATCGCCCGGGGCAGGAACAGCACGAACAGGACGAAGGTCATGCCGGCCGGCAGCAGGCCATAGAAGGCGATGGCCTCAGCCGTATAGGCGATTGCCGCCATCAGCCAGTGCAGCGCAAAGCCGGCCATGGTCTCCGCCGCCTCGGCTTGCGCCATCACTCCGATCGCGCGCTCGTGGTCATAGAGCGAAAGCCCCGTGACCAGTGCGAGCCACGGCAATGCGCACAGCGTCCAGATCCGGAGCGCACTATATCGCCTATCCTGATCTTCATCCTGCAACGGGGCTGAGCGAGCCATGGTGACCTCAGTTGATGACACGAAGAGTGTCATCAATCCCGGCGCGGATCGCAAGCATGTGCATCATGCGCGCCTGCTCTTCGGCACCGGCTTTGCCTGCCGCGCGCCGACGATGGCCGATACGAACTGCTCGAGGTTGTCCGCGACATGGTCTTCGACCCGGCCCTTCGGATCGAAGCTCCACCACAGCACCGAGCCTTGCCACTGCGCGGCCATGAGCAGCCCGATGCCCGTCGGTGCCTGCGGCACGGACGCGAAGCACTGCTCGAGCGTCCGGGTCAGCACCGCTTTCCACTTCGCCCCGCGTGCCCGCAGCGCCGGATCGCGCAGATCCTCGCGCAGGATCAGCAGCGCGTCCGCATAGGCTTCGATCTCGCCATAGTCCTTGGACAGCAGCGTCAGCAGTTGCACCGCGCCGGCCGGCGTCTTCGGCACCCTGGCCGAGATGGTCGCGGTCTTCTCATCCAGTCCGTCCCAGGCGTAAGACAGGGTGCTGCGGACGAGGTCAGCCTTGCTCTTGAAGCGCTGCACCAGGGTCGAGGCACTGAGGCCGCAGGCCTGCGCCAGGGTGGCAAAGGTCAGGGCGTCCGGGCCGTGCCGGTGCACCAGCCCGTAGGCGGCTTTCAGCACCTCGCTGTCGGGCAGGGTCTTCGGCCGCGGCATGCTGGCTCCTTTATAACCGAACGCTCATTTATATATTGCATAACCGAACGCTCGTTTATATATTATCCCGGACCGAGGGCGAGTCCGTCAATTCAGGAGTGGAGGTTCTTATGTCGCTGAATGGAAAGGTCGCCCTGGTCGCCGGCGCAACGCGAGGGGCAGGCCGCGGCATCGCGGTCGAGCTCGGCGCCGCCGGCGCCACGGTCTACGTCACCGGCCGCACCACCCGCACGCAGCAATCCGAATACAAGCGCGCCGAAACCATCGAGGAGACGGCGGCACTGGTATCGCAAGCCGGCGGCAAGGGCATCGCGGTCCAGGTCGATCACCTGGTCGCCGGGCAGGTGGAGAAGCTGGTCACGCGCATCCGCACGGAGCAGGGGCGTCTAGACATCCTGATCAACGATGTGTGGGGCGGCGAGACGCTCAAGGAGTGGAACAAGCCGGTCTGGGGCCACAATCTCGAGAACGGCCTGCGCCTGCTCGACCTCGGCGTGCGTACGCACCTCATCACCACGCACTTCGCCCTGCCGCTGCTGATCGAGCGGCCGGGCGGGCTGCTGGTCGAGGTGACCGACGGCACCGACGAATACAACGCCACGCATTACCGCATCAATCCGTTCTACGACCTCGCCAAGGTTTCGGTGAACCGCATGGCCTGGGCGCACGCTAAGGATCTCGCGCCGCACGGCGCCACCTCGGTCTGCATCACGCCCGGCTGGCTGCGCTCCGAGATGATGCTTGAGGCGTTCGGCGTCAAGGAGGAGAACTGGCGCGACGCCACCCAGCGCATCCCGCATTTCGCGATCTCCGAGACTCCGCGTTTCGTCGGCCGCGCCATCGCCGCGTTGGCCGCCGATCCCGACCGCGCGCGCTGGAACGGCCAGTCGCTCTCCAGCGGCCAGCTGGCGCAGGTCTACGGCTTCACCGACCTCGACGGTTCCCGGCCCGATGCCTGGCGCTATGTCACGGAAGTGCAGGACGCGGGAAAGCCGGCGGATACGACCGGCTACCGGTAGGCCGCTGCTTGATGCAGTATTGCTCCCCTGAAGGCCTCAGGGGAGCAATACTGTGAGCGACGTCGCCGCGAAGATCGCCAAGGAACTGGACCGTCTCGATGCCGACATCGTGCATGTCGGGCTGTTCGATTTCGCGACCATGTTCCGCGAACGCCGCCTGCATCGTGCCGATCTGCTGGCCGGGGCGGGCCACGCGATGTTCGCCAACGTCCTGCCGAAATGGGATTCGGCGGAATCGATCCTGGCGCCAGGCCCCTATGGCAGCGAGACCATCGCCTACGATCCGGACTCGATCCGGCCCTATCCGTTCGAGCCGCGCGCCGCCACTCTGGTCGCGGATTACACCGGCCCGCAGGCGGAGATCATGCCGCGCCGCGTGCTGGCGCGGCAGATCGAGCGCGCGGCCGCTGCCGGATACGACGTGCTGGCGGCCTACGAGTTCGAGTTCATCCTGCTCAACGAGACCGCGGATTCGCTGCGCGAAAAGGACTTCACCAATCTAAAGCATTTCGCGCCCGACAATCGCTGTTGGTCGGGTCAGACCGCCGCGACTTACGCCGGCATCGTCGCCGACCTCGAAACGACGCTGAGCGCGGCCGACGTCGATCTCTTCGCCCTCGGCGTCGAGCTTGGCCCCGGCTGCCTCGAAGCAACCTTGCGGCACAAGCTGGCGATGCGCGCGGCCGACGATGCAGCCTTCTTCCGCATGTTCACCAAGGCGTTCTGCCGCCAGCGCGGTCTCACCGCGTCGTTCATGCCGCTGCTTGGTGCCGGCTTTCCGGGCATCGGCGGGCACGTCTGCCTCTCGCTGCGCGATCGCCAGTCGGGCAAGAACATGTTCGCCGACCGCGCGCAGCAGCATGGCCTCAGCAAGACCGCGCAATCCTTCCTCGCCGGAATCATCGACGTGGTGCCGCAGGCATTCCCGATGTGCGCCCATACGGTCAATGCCTATCGCCGCTTCGCGCCGGGCAGCTGGGCGCCGAAGACGGTCAGCTGGGCGCCGTACAACTACGCTGCCGCCGTGCGAACCGCCGCCGAGAGCGAAGAGGCGACGCGGCTGGAGTTGCGGCTGCCAGGCGGCGACACCAACGTGTATCTCGCACTGGCGATGATGCTGGGCGCCGGGTTGGATGGCCTGGAGCGCCGCCTGCCGCTGAAGGACGAACCCATCGGCGCAGGTGGTCCCAACGAGATTCCCGTCAACGCGCCGCGCCTGCCCGCTGACCTGCTCGAGGCGACGCGGCGGTTCCGCGCCAGCGAGACTGCCAAACGGTTGTTCGGCGTGCCCTTCGTCGAGCATTTCGCGATGCTCTGCGAGGCCGAGGATGCCGCCCTGCGGCGCGCCGTCAGTGCTGCTGAAGTGCAGCGCTACCTTGAAGGCGGCTGAGCGCCGCAAGCGCGTTTCTGTGACTTTCCTGT
>DATEOK010000415.1:0-6742 GCA_035274225.1 Dongiaceae bacterium | reverse complement strand
CTGCTGCTCGAGGATCTGGGCGACAGCACCTACACGACGCTGCTGCGGCAAGGGCACGACGAGCGTGCGCTCTATGAGCTCGCCACCGACGCGCTGATCGAGGTGCGGCGTCGCGTGCCGGCGACGGCGCTCGACACACTGGCGGTGTTCGACGAGGCGCGCTGCCTGCGCGAGGCCTCGCTGCTGCTGGACTGGTACTGGCCGGCGATCAAGGGCGCCAACGCGCCCGATTCCGTGCGCGCCGAGTTCGAAGCCGCCTGGCGCAAGACGCTGCCCGGCATGTGGCAGGCAGGCAGGACGGCCGCCCTGTTCGATTTCCATGTCGACAATCTGCTGGTGCTCCCCGGCCGCGGCGGCTTCCAGGCCTGCGGGCTGCTCGATTTCCAGGATGCGGTGGCGGGTCCGGTGCCGTTCGACCTTGCCTCGCTGCTGGAGGATGTGCGCCGCCACGTGCCGCAGGATCTGGCAAACGCCATGGTGGAGCGCTATCTCAAGGGCAACCCGGACATCAAGCCGGCGGATTTCCGGTCGGCCTATGCGGTCTCGGCGGCGCAGCGGAACACGCGCATCGCCGGTACGTTTACCCGGTTGTTGAAGCGCGACAGCAAGCCCAACTATCAGCGCTTCATGCCGCGGGTCTGGGAATTGCTGGAGCAGGACATCGCCCATCCGGCGATGGCCGCGGTGAAACATTGGTTCGATCAGCATTTGTCGCCGGCCGAGCGGCGACCAGTCATCGATCTCAAGTAGCAGGATCTGATTTTGAGCAAGAACGGTTCCTTCAAGATGCCCAAGCGGGCGATGGTGCTGGCGGCCGGATTCGGCAAGCGCCTGCGACCCTTCACCGACAAGGTGCCGAAGCCGCTGACCAAGGTGCTGGGCGTGCCGATGATCGACGTGGTGCTGGATCGTCTGGAGAATGCCGGCATCGAGCGCGCGGTGGTCAACCTGCATCACCTCGGCGAACAGATTCGCGCGCATCTCAAGGACCGCAAGAAGCCGGAGATCGTGTTCTCGCAAGAAGACGAGATCCTGGAGACCGGCGGCGGCATCGTGAAGGCCATGCCGCTGCTGGGCGACGAGCCGTTCTTCACCGTCAACGCCAAGATCATCTGGCTCAACGGCAAGACCGATTGCCTGCAGCGCATGGCGCAGACGTTCGACCCGGACAAGATGGACGCGCTGCTGCTGCTGCATTCGACCGCGCGGGCGGTCGGCTATGACGGCACCGGCGATTTCCTGATGGACCCGAACGGCCGCCTGGCCCGCAAGCCGGAGCGGCAGATGGCGCCGTTCCTTTATGCCGGCATCCAGCTGTGCCATCCGCGCCTGTTCCGCGACACGCCCAAGGGCGCCTTCTCGCAGAACCTGGTATGGGACCGCGCGATCGAGGAAGGGCGCCTCTACGGCATCCGCCACGACGGCGAGTGGTACCATGTATCGACGCCGGCGCATCTGCAGGAAGTCGAGCGCAACCTGACATTCCACGGCTGGCGATTCTGATACAGTGCGGGGATGGCGAGTCCCCAGTTCGACCGGACAAACCATAAATCACATCCCCTTCTCCCCTTGCGGGAGAAGGATGCGGAACCTTAGCGAGGCATAGCCGAGCTTAGGCGAAGCTGGATGAGGGGTGGCGCAGCCATAGCTGCGCGCGCTCGCAAGAGCGCCGAGATTGGCAGAAGCGCTACCGCGCTGCGCGCCTATCGGCGCGGCCCCCTCACCCAGCTCCGGCTAAGCTCACTATCGTTCGCTAAGCCTGCGCAACCCTCTCCCGCGAGGGGAGAGGGGGACTCTATTGAGGTGGCGATGGGGTTTCTTGGCGAAAAGCCGAACGTTCTTTCGATCCCCGCCGGCGTCTCCTTCGCGGACACGTTGGCGGTCGAATTGCTGCGCCAGGCGGGCGGCGATCCGCTGAAGCTGGCGGAGATGACCGTGCTGCTGCCGAACCGGCGCGCCTGCCGCACGCTGCAGGAGGCCTTCCTGCGCGCTGCGCTCTCGCCCGACGCAACAGCGCAATCGCGCGCGGTGAGCCCGAGGGTGGGGGAAGCGAGCGAAGATTCTCTCCCACCCGAGCGCGGCTTCCCCCTCCCTACTCTCCCCCATGTTGGGGGAGGGGATTCCAGTAGTGCGAGCCTGCTGCCGCGGCTGATGCCAATCGGCGATCTCGACTCGGACGACCTGTCGGTGCTGGGTGGCGCGCTGTTCGGTGCGGCGGCCGACATTCCGCCGGCGATCGGTGAGCTGAAGCGCCGCATGCTGCTGGCGCGCCTCATCATGGCGGCACCCGCCCGCGGCGGTCCGCGCGCGACAGCCATCCGCCTGGACCAGGCCGCGCAGCTGGCGGCCGAGCTGGCGCGCCTGCTCGACCAGGTCGGGACCGAGCGCAAGGACCTCTCCGCGTTGGAAACCCTGGTGCCGGAAAGCCTGGCCGCGCACTGGCAGCTCACCATCAACTTCCTCGACATCCTGCGCCGGGCGTGGCCGGAGATCCTGATGGAGGAAGGCGCCATCGATCCCGCCGACCGCCGCAACCGCCTGCTCGACCTGCAGCGCGCGGTGTGGGAAGCGGCACCGCCATCGACGCCGATCATCGCAGCGGGCTCGACCGGCTCGATCCCAGCCGCCGCTGACCTCATGCACACGGTCGCGCGCCTGCCGCGCGGCGCGGTGTATCTGCCCGGCCTCGACCGCGCGCCGAGCGGAGAGGATTGGGCGGCGATCGGCGCGGATCCGAGCCACCCGCAATATGGTCTCGCGCACCTGCTGACGCGCTTCGAGATGACGCGCGATGACGTGGTGGATGTCGCAACATCAAGTCCCCTCCCACGACGCACGATTCCCTCCCCCGAGGCGGGGGAGGGTCAGGGTGGGGGCGACGGCGGCTCCGCTCGACTCGATCTTCGCTTGATAGAACAACCCCCACCCCAACCCTCCCCCAGCTTGGGGGAGGGAGAAGAAGCTCCAGTTGGAATGCGCAAGGACCGCGCGGAGATCGTGTCCGCCGCGCTGCTGCCGGCGGAGCGCACGCATGGTTGGAAGGAGCGCGCGGAAACCATGCTGCCGCTGGCCGTCGGCGCGGCGATGGCAAGCGTCACGCGCATCGATTGCCAGAGCGAACGCGAAGAGGCGCAGGTCATCGCCCTCGCCTTGCGCCGCTTCATTGCCGAGCAGGACGACGGCATCGCGGCGCTGGTGACGCCGGATCGCACGCTGGCCCGGCGCGTCGCCGGCGAGCTGAAGCGCTGGCGCATCGAGATCGACGATTCCGCCGGGCAACCCTTGTCGCAGACCGCGCCGGGCGCGTTCCTGCTCGCGCTGTGCGATGCCGCCGCCAACGAGTGGGCACCGATCCCGCTGCTGGCGCTGCTGAAGCATCCGCTCACCGCGGCCAGGCGGACGCGTGACAGCCTGCGCCGCGCGGCGCGGCGGCTGGATCGCGCCGTGCTGCGCGGCCCACGGCCGTCGCCAGGCTGGGATGGATTGCGCCAGAGAATCGACGGAAGCACCCGCGGCGATCATCCGACCTTGAAGGAAGACGCCGCCACGAAGCTCATGCGCGCCGTTGCCGCGTTGGAACGCGCGACCGCGCCGATGGCGGGCTGGAGCGAAAAGCTGCCGCCGGTCGAACGCTTGCGTGCGCTCGTCGGCTCCGCCGAGGCGTTGGCCGCGACCGATGACGAGCGTGGCGTCGAGCGGCTGTGGCGCGAGGAAGCAGGCGAGGCCTTGTCCGATTTCATCCACGACGCGCTGCAAAGCTTCGCCGGGTTGCCGGGCGTGGCGGCGGAAGATTTCACCGCACTGATGCTGGAGCTGCTGTCGGGCGTCGCGGTGCGGCCGCGCTTCGGCAAGCATCCGCGCCTCGCCATCTGGGGCCCGCTGGAAGCGCGCTTGCAGCAGGCCGACCTGCTGGTGCTGGGCAGCCTCAACGAAGGCACCTGGCCGACGGAAAGCGCGATCGATCCGTGGCTCAACCGCCCGATGCGCCAGGGCTTCGGCCTGCCGGCGCCGGAGCGCAAGATCGGCCTCTCCGCGCACGACTTCCAGCAGGCGATGGGCGCGCCCAAGGTGCTGCTGACCCGCGCCGAGCGCGTCGACGGCGCGCCGACCGTGCCCTCGCGCTGGCTGCTGCGGCTCGACGCGTTCCTGACCTGCGCGGCGGAAGGGCTGCCGTCGAATGCCGGCGCGCTGGAGCGGCGGCTGGCGCATCTCATCGACCGGCCCACCAAGGTCGTGCCCAGTGCGCGCCCGATGCCGCGGCCCGGCGCAGCGCGGCGGCCGCAGCAGCTGTCGGTCACGCAGATCGAGGCGTGGCGGCGCAATCCCTATGCGATCTACGCGCGGCACATCCTGCGCCTCAAGAAGCTCGATCCGCTGGACCAGGATCCCGGCGCGGCCGATCTCGGCAATGCGGTGCACAAGGCGTTGCATGCCTTCACCGAGCGGTTCCCGCATGCGCTGCCCAGCGACGGGCTGGCGCTGCTGCGGGCAGAGGGCGAAGCGGCGTTCAGCCCTTGGCTCGATCGCCCGAACGTCTGGGCGTTCTGGCAACCGCGCTTCCAGCGCATCGCCGCCTGGTGGCTGGGCGTGGAGCGCGAGCGGCGCACGGCGCTGATGACCGCCATTGCCACGGAGCGCGAAGGCAAACTCGCGCTGCCGGATCTGGCGATGCCTTTCACGCTGACGGCGCGCGCCGACCGCATCGACGTGTGGCGCGATGGCGGCCTCACCATCATCGACTACAAGACCGGGACCTTGCCCAAGAAGGAGGACATCGAGCTGGGCTTCGCGCCGCAATTGACGCTGGAGGCAGCGATGGCTCTGGCCGGCGCGTTCGAGGGCGTCGCCGGATCGGAGATCGCGGAGCTGGCGCATTGGAAATTGTCGGGCAACCGCGATGGCGGCACGATCGACCGGGTGAAGGGCGATCTCATGACGCTGGCGGATGAAGCGATGGCCGGGCTGGCGGCGCTGGTGCGCGACTTCGGCGACGGCAACGCGGCCTATGCCGCAACGCCCGACGCGGCCTATGCGCCGGCCTACGACGACTACGCGCACCTCGCGCGCAACACAGAGTGGCTCAGCGAGCGCGAACAATGGAAGTGACGGCGCGCCGAAGCGAAATCCTAGAACAGGCGACCCGCGACCAGCGCGCCGGATCGGACCCGAGCTATTCCGCGTGGGTGTCGGCATCGGCGGGCTCGGGCAAGACCAAGGTGCTGGGCGACCGCGTGCTGCGCCTGCTGCTCGGTAATGTGCCGCCGGCCAAGATCCTCTGCCTCACCTTCACCAAGGCGGCGGCGGCGGAAATGTCCAACCGCGTGGCCGAGCGGCTGGCCGCTTGGGCGGCCGCGAATGACGACCAGCTGCGCGAGGAATTGCGCGCGCTTGCCGGCGGCGGCGACATCAAGGCGCTGATGCCGGTGGCGCGGCGGCTGTTCGCGCGGGTGCTCGATACGCCGGGCGGCATGAAGATCATGACCATCCATGCCTTTTGCCAGTCGCTGCTGCGACGCTTCCCGCTGGAGGCGGAGGTGGCGCCGCATTTCACCTTGATCGAGGAGCGCGACGCCACCGCGCTGCTCGGCGAGGCGCGCGACGAAATGCTGAACGCCGCGCGCTCCGTCGACGACACGCCGTTGCGCCAGGCGCTGGACACCGTGGTCGCGCGCATGCTGGAAGGCCGGCTCAACGACCTGATGAAGGAGCTGTTCAGCCGCCGTGCGCGCTTCGAACGGCTGATCGGAAGCGCGGACATGCCCGCGATCCGCAGCGCGCTGCGCCGCGAATTGCGTGTCGGCGCGGAGGAGACGCGCCAGTCGGTGCTGGCCGAAGCAGTGACGGACGTTGCCTGCAATCCGAAGACGCTCCGCCGCGCCGCCGATGCATTGGCCCAAGGAACGGAGACCGACCAGGACCGCGCCGAGATCTTGCGCAGCTGGCTAGAGGCGGATGTCGTGGAACGTGCTGCACGGTTCGACGCGTATTGCGGCCTGTTCTTCACGAAAGAAGGCATGATCACCAAGCGGCTGGCAACCAAGGGCGCGGAGCGGGCTTGGGCCGACGTGACGAGGTGCCTTGCTGCCGAAGCCGATCGGCTTGCGACGATCCGCGAACGCCTGCGAGCGGTGGAAGTCGCCACCGCCACCGAGGCGCTGATCCATGTGAGCGCCGATGTGCTGCGGCGTTACACCCGGCGCAAGGCGGTGGCGGCACAGCTCGACTACGAGGACCTGATCCTGAAGAGCGTCGACCTGCTGCAGCGGCCGGGCATTGCACCCTGGGTGCTGTACAAGCTGGATGGCGGCATCGATCATGTCTTGATCGACGAGGCGCAGGACACCAACCCGGAGCAGTGGCGGGTGATCGTCGCGCTGACCGAGGAGTTTTTCGCCGGCCAGGGCACAGCTGAGAACCCGCGCTCGATCTTTGCCGTCGGCGATCGCAAGCAGTCGATCTTCTCGTTCCAGGGCGCGGCGCCGGATGAGTTCCTGCGCCACGAGCGGCTTTACGACGATCGGGTGGAACGCTTCCGCTCGGTACCGCTCAACACCTCCTTCCGCTCGACCCAGGCGGTGCTCGAGATCGTCGACACCGTGTTCGGCGGCGTGGCGCGGGCGGGAGTCGCAATCGAGCAGGAGACCATCAAGCACACCGTCAGCCGCATCGGCGAGTATGGCGAGATCGTGGTATGGCCCATCGCACGGCCGATCGCGACCGAGCCGCCGGCGCCGTGGCAGCC
>DATEOK010000414.1:0-3226 GCA_035274225.1 Dongiaceae bacterium | reverse complement strand
GTTCACTAAAGTCACGCGTATCGTCGGCTTTTGGTGAGACTTTACGCGATCGCGATCCGCCTTTCGCAGCGGCACCTTTATTCGTCCGGGCGGTGCCGCGTGACGTCATGACGCCAGACTGGCAGATGGAACAGCAATAGGAAAGCGGCGGTCAGCCTTTCCGGAGCGACCCCGCCTTGTGCGCGGCGCGCTTACCTTCGCCTGTCTCGACGAGATATTCCGGATTGTCCTTGGAAGCCGCGACCTTGTGGCCCTTGATCGTCATCGGGCTCGTCAGTTTCCTGACAACCTTGCCGTGGGCGGTACCGCCGTGGGAGCTCCAGCTGACCTCGTCGCCGGCACGCAAACTTTTCGTCATTGCACACCTCCGAAACTCAAACGCGGAGCGGTGACAGTCGGGCCCTCACCTGCTCTAAAGCCGGTATGGAAGGCGAATTCGGCAGGTCGGGTTTCAGCGACGCATTGGTTATCCTCGGCGCTGCCGGGATCGTAATTCCGGCGTTCGCCCGTTTCCGGATCAGCCCGATCATCGGCTTCATCCTGATCGGCATGCTGGTCGGCCCCGCCGGGCTTGGCGCCCTGACTGGCCAATATCCGTGGCTGAACTACGTCACGATCTCGAACAGCCATGCTATCGAGCCCTTCGCCGAGCTCGGCATCGTCTTGTTACTCTTCTCCGTGGGCCTGGAGCTGTCATTCCGCCGGCTATGGTCGATGCGCCGCCTGGTCTTTGGGGTCGGCGCGGCCGAGCTGATTGGCTGCGCGGCCGTGATCGGCCTCGCCATCTATCTCACCGGTCAGAGCGTGCCTGGGTCGATCGGCCTTGGCCTCGCACTGGCGCTTTCCTCGACGGCGCTGGTCATCCCGCTGGTCGGCACGCATTCACCGGTCGGACGCTCGGCTCTGGGCATGCTGCTGTTCGAAGATGTCGCATTGGTGCCGATCGTCTTTGCGCTCGGGGCCATGGGTCCGCAGTCAGGCGGTGGAGTTGGCGGGCTGGTTACGACACTGGCCATCGGCGGCCTGACGACCGCCGCGATGCTGGTTCTCGGCCGCATGCTGCTGCCCAAGCTCTTTGCCCAGGCCGCGCGAACCAAGAATCCTGAATTGTTCCTCGCCGCCTGCCTGCTGGTGGTGATCATAGCGAGCATGGTGACCACCGCGATCGGCTTCTCACCCGTACTTGGCGCCCTGATTGCCGGCATAGTCATCGCCGAGACCGAATATCGCGGCGAGGTCGAGGTCATGACTGCGCCGTTCCGCGGCCTCGGTCTGGGCATCTTCCTCATCACTGTCGGCATGAGCGTAAATTTCGCCCTGGTCCTCGCCGAGTGGCAGAGCCTGCTGCTCGCGCTCGGCGGCGTGCTGGCAGTGAAAGCGATCGTCACCGCTTTGTGGCTGCGGGTGAACGGCGCGACGCCGGCGGTCGCGGCCGAGACGGGCATCCTGATGTCATCGCCGTCGGAAACGACATTGATTGTCATGGCTTCGGCGACCACCGCGCAACTGGTCAGCGCGGAAACCGCGGCCTTCTGGCAGATCGTGACCGCGATCGGCCTCACGGTCACGCCATTCCTTGCCAAGCTGGGCAAGCTGGCCGGCAGCAGGGTCGCCGGGCGCCAGCTCAACCAGCAGATGGAAGGCTCGATCGAAACGGCCGAGCTGGGCCAAGTGATCATCTTCGGTTTCGGCCGCGTCGGGCGGATGGTCGCCGACATGATGGACGCCCACAGCAAGGACTATCTGGCGATCGACAGCGATCCCGACGGCGTCTCGGCTGGGCGCGAGGAAGGCTATGACGTGCTGTTCGGCGACGTCGCGCATCCCGAGCTACTCGAGCGGCTGCGTGAGCGCGAGCCGGTGGCGCTGATCCTGACCATGGACAACCCCGTCCTTGTGAAACGGCTGGCGAAACAGCTCCGGACCATTTTCCCCGACCTTCCGATCGTTGCGCGTGCGCGGGACGCCACTCACGCCGCCGAACTTTATCGGGCGGGTGTCACCGACGCGGTGCCGGAGACACTCGAATCCTCGCTTCAACTATCGGAAGCCGCGCTCGTCGACATCGGCGTGCCGATGGGGCCTGTGATCGCGTCGATCCATGAGAAACGTGACGAGCTTCGCGCCCAGATCAAGTCCGAAGGCGATCTGGAGCAGGCGCCGCGTCTCGGCAGCCTGCGCCTGCGCGACCGGCTACCTACCGGCTGACGGTAACGGTCAGGCCCCCGTCACCCTGAAGCGTCGCAGACTGGCCCGCTGCGAGCGGCACGGTCTGGGTCAGCTGCACCTGGCGGCTTCCTTCCCCGCCGCATCCTACCCCGCGACTCGGTCGCGTCCAGCTGACCGACACGTTGAGCATGGATCCGGCGTTGGAGTCCTCGCGCAGGTAGAGGTTCACGTTCAGCGAATTGCGCTGCGACGAGAAGTAGTAGCGCTCCGTCGCGCACACCGCTTCCGGCGCTTCGCTGCGGCTCTGCTGATAGCTGGCGCCGGAAACGCGGCTGACGCGCATCGTATCGCTGAAGAGTATCTGCGTGCCCGCGGCGACCCGCACCCGGACCGGAATTGGAATGGCCGGCTTGGCCGAACTGCGAATGATCGGTGGCGCTGGCGGCGGCACCGCGATGATCGGCGGCAATGGCGCCGGCGGTGCCTCGACGATGGTAATCGGCGGTGGGGGCGAAGATTGCGCAATCATCCCCGATTGAGCCGCGGTTGCTGCTGCGATGGCCAAGATGCCGAACATTGGATTTCCCCTTTACGCGAACTGGATGAGCCGACTTGGCCGGCCAGCGGTTAACTTTTCGTGGGCGTGAAGGTCAGGATGCCCGCGAGATAGGTTCGGTGCTCGGCATTGTCGCTGGGGTGGCGGCTGCCGTCGTGAACGCGAACCTCATGAAAATCGAAGGGTGAGACGCCCTCCAGACAGGCGACGTTAACGCCGAGCTGGTTCGGATCGGAACGGCGCTTGTGGTGGGTGTAGATGCCGCATTCGGTGCAGAAGTGATGTTCGGCAGTCCCGGTGTTGAAGCGGTAGGTCGCGAGCTTGTCCTCGCCCTGGGTCAATTGAAAGTCGGACGGCGTGGAAGTCACAGCGATCGCACCGCGCATCCGGCAGATCGAGCAGGTGCAGCGCCTCGCCGAGGCCAAGCCTTCGGTCAGCGTGGTAGTGAACTGGACGGCGCCGCAGTGGCAGGCGCCTTTGAGGGTGACGGGCTGGCTCGAC
>DATEOK010000413.1:0-20722 GCA_035274225.1 Dongiaceae bacterium | reverse complement strand
TTGCCGGAACCGGAGGGACCCAGCAGCACCGTGTAGCTGCCCGGCTGGATAGCGAGCGAAACCGCGTCGAGCACCCGCGCCGGCCCGGCGGCCGACGGCGACGGTGTTCCAGGACTACGCGCTGTTCCCGCATATGAGCGTCGGCGACAACGTCGCTTTCGGCCTGCGCATGCAGGGCGTGGCGACGGCAGAGCGGCTGGCCAAGGCGCGCGACATGCTGCGGATCGTCGGCCTCGACCATGCGTTCGACAAGAGGCCGCACCAGCTTTCGGGCGGCCAGCGGCAACGGGTGGCGCTGGCCCGCGCGCTGGTGGTGCAGCCGGCGGTCCTGCTGCTCGATGAGCCGCTGGGCGCACTCGACCTCAAGCTGCGGCGCCAGATGCAGGACGAGCTCAAAGCCATTCAGAAGCGGGTCGGCACCGCCTTCGTCCACGTCACCCACGACCAGGAAGAAGCCATGGCGCTGGCCGACCATATCGTGGTGATGAACCACGGGCGCATCGAGGACCAGGGTCCTCCCGAACGCGTCTATGCCCGTCCGGCGACCCGCTTCGCCGCCACCTTCATGGGCGAGAGCACCATCCTTCCGGGTCGGGTCGATGCGGCCGGCCGCGTCGCGACCGCGCTCGGCGCGTTCGATGCGCCGGGCCTCGCCGCCGGCAGCACGGCCTGCATCGCTATCAGGCCGGAGCATGTCCACATCGGGCCGGGCATTGCTTCGATTGTGAGAGATGTCGTTTATCAAGGCAGCTTCAAGCGGGTCACGGCGACGCCCGCCAGCGCGCCGGACATCCGGTTGCTGGCGCGGCTGCCGGCCGGGGCAGCGGTCAGCGAAGGGACTGAAATCTCGCTCAGGTTCGATCCCGGCGAGATCATTGTCCTGAAGGACTAGGCTCCCGCGGCCGTCGAAAACGCGGTCAAAAGCCACCGTCGAACGGTCAAGAACCGAGGTGGCAGCGCGTCCTATCCTGATCGAGAATTCCACAAGGAATGCACGCAACGCAGGCATATGGCGTGTGCAAATTGCATTCGGGTGGGGCGGGGATTAGCCTGCCTCGCAATCGGAGTGCCGATGGGAGAGTCCGTCGGTCAGGAGATCAGGAATGCCGGACAAGCCGCAAGGCGCTCCGCAGATCAAGGTCAACCGGTGGCGGCGCTTCGCGGATTGGGACGAGCGGCCGCTGCGCCTCGACAAGTTCGCGGTGGAGGACGCGTCCGCCGGATTCGCCGCCTTCTCCTCGCCCAACGATCCCAAGCCGGGCCTCGAGATTGCGAACGGCAAGGTCAAGTCGATGGACGGCATCGCCGCCGCCGACTTCGACATGATCGATCTCTTCATCGCCAACCATCATCTCGATCTCGACATCGCGCCGGAAGCGATGGCGATCCCCTCGCACGAGATCGCGCGCATGCTGGTCGACATGAACGTGCCGCGCGCCAAGCTGGTGCGCCTCGCCCACGGCATGACGCCGGCCAAGCTGGCGGAGGTGGTGGCGGAGCTGAACGCGCTGGAGATCGCCTTCGCCTACAGCAAGATGCGGGCGCGCCATACCCCCGGCAATCAGGGCCACGTCACCAACGCCAAGGACGATCCGCTGCAGCTGGCGGCCGATGCCGCCACCGCCGTCGCCTTCGGCTTCGACGAGGTCGAGACCACCATGCGGGTCGCGCGCAACGCCTGGTCCAACGCGATCGCCTGCGCGGTCGGCGCCGCGGTCGGGCGCTGGGGCACCTTGTTCCAGTGCTCCAGCGAAGAGGCCGAGGAACTGCAGATCGGCATGGCGGGCTTCAGCTCCTACGCCGAGACGGTGTCGGTCTACGGCACCGAGCGCGCCTTCATCGACGGCGACGATACGCCCTGGTCCAAGGCGTTCCTCTCCACCGCCTATGCCTCGCGCGGCATCAAGATGCGCTGCACCTCCGGGGCCGGTTCCGAGCTGCTGATGGGCTTCCACGAGAGCAAGTCGCTGCTCTATCTCGAGGCGCGGTGCCTGTGCCTGCAGCGCGGCATGGGCGTGCAGGGCACGCAGAACGGCGGCATCGACGGCGCGCCGGTCACCTGCACCGTGCCGGGCGGCATTCGCGAGCTGATGGCGGAGAACCTGCTGGCGGTATGGCTCGACCTCGAATGCGCCTCGGGCAACGACGCCGCCGCGAGCGAATCGGAGATCCGCGTCGGCGCGAAGATCCTGCCCTACCTGATTGCCGGCTCCGATTTCATCTGCTCGGGCTTCGGCTCGATCCTCGCCTACGACAACTCCTTCAATCCCTCGCTGATGAACGGCGAGGAGCTGGAGGACTTCCTGGTCCTGCAGCGCGACTTCGAGGCCGACGGTGGCCTGACGCCGGTCGGCGAGACCGAGATCATCGCGCTGCGCAGCCGCGCGGTTCAAGCGCTCGCCGCGGTGCTCGAGGAGCTCGACCTCGGCAAGCCGACCGCCGACATGATGGCGAGCGTGGTCGCAGCCTCCGGCTCGGAGCAGACGCAGAGCTACCTGCCGCGCGACGTCTCCCTCATCAGCGAGGCGATCAAGGCGCGCGGCATCAATGTCATCGACGTCATCAAGGCGCTGGCCAGGCGCGGCTATCGCACCGAGGCGCAGAACCTGCTCAACGTGGTGAAGCTGCGCGTCACCGGCGATTACCTGCAGACCTCCGCCATCGTGCGCAACGGGCACGTCATCAGCGCCGTGAACGACCCGAACGAGTATCTCGGCCCAGGCACCGGCTATCGGCTGAGCAAGCAACGGCGCGACGAGCTGGTCGCCATCCGCGACGTGCTGGACCGCGACGAGGTGCTGCGCAGCGAAGGCCGCCACGCCAAGACCGAGACGCGCGTCATCCAGTACCGCACCATGGGCGAAGCCGCCGTCGGCAACGACCCCAAGGAAGTGGTCATCGGCATCTCGCCCGCCTTCGGCGTGAAGATCTTCCGCACCCTCGGCGGGCATCCGCTGTCGTCGGTGCTGAATGCGCTAATGTCCGGCATCCGCGCCAAGGGCTGCACGCCGCGCGTGGTGCGCCTCAAGCATACGGCGGACACCTCGTTCCTCGGCCTCAGCGCCGCGCGGCTGGCGGGATCGGGCGTCGGCATCGGCATCCAGGCCAAGGGCACCAGCGTCATCCACCAGCGCGACCGCCTGCCGCATCACAACCTGGAGCTCTTCTCCAACGCGCCGATCACCAAGCTGGATCACTACCGCCGCCTGGGCGAGAATGCCGCCGCCTATGCATTGGGTGAGCACCCCGAGCCGGTGGTGGTGCCCACCAAGGGCGAGGCCATGGGCGCGCGCTTCCATGCCCAGGTCGCGTTGATCTATGCCATCGAGACCGAGATGACCGCAGACGGCGCCGCGCCGGAGAATGTCGAGATCCGCCTGACGGAGGCGGCGCAGTGAGCAAAAAGCTGACGACCGGCGACTATCCGCTGGCGGAGAAGCGCCCGGACCTGGTCCGGACCCGCCGCGGCAAGAAGCTGGAAGAGCTGACACTCGACGCGCTCGAAGCCGGCAGCGTCGCGCTGGAGGACCTGCGCATCACGCCGGAAGCTTTGCGCCAGCAGGCGGAAATCGCCGTCGCCGCCGGCCGCCCCACCCTCAATCGCAATTTCGAACGCGCCGCGGAACTGGTCGACGTGCCGCAGGACGTGATCCTTGGGATCTACGAGCTGCTGCGCCCCGGCCGCGCTAAGGGCAAGGCCGATCTGCTGGAGGCGGCCAAGCTGCTGCGCGAGACCTACAAGGCGGAGCGGATGGCGGCTTTCGTCGAGGAAGCAGCCCAGGTCTACGAGCGCCGCGGCCTGTTCTCCAAACGCTTCTGACAGATCCAAGCATGCGCAAGTTCCTTATGATCGTGCCGGAAGCGACCGCGCCCGCGGGCCTCGTCGGCGAAACCCTGATCGGCGAAGGCGCGCTCTATGACACGCTGCTGCCGGTCGAGCGCCACGCCAGCCATGCGCCGTTCGCCTATCCAGGAATCCCGCGCCACGTCGGCGACTATGCCGGCCTCCTGATGCTGGGCGGCCCGATGAGCGCCAACGACACCGACAAGCATCCCTTCCTCAACCAGACCATGGACCTGATCCGCGCGTTCGCGGCCGAGGACCGGCCGGTGCTCGGCATCTGCCTCGGCGCACAGGTCATCGCTCGCACCTTCGGCGGCGAGGTCTATCGCATGGACCGCCTGGAATCCTGCTACCACACTATGCAGGTCACGCCGGAAGGCCGGAACGATCCGGTCTTCTCCGCCCTCGGCACCGAGATCACATCGTTCCAGAACCATTTCGAGGCGGTGCGCAACGTGGCGGATGCGGTGCCGCTCGCGACCGGCGGCGCCTGCCCGATCCAGGCCTTTCGCGTCGGGCGCGCCACCTATGCGACCCAGTTCCACCCCGAGGTGACCATCGACATCGTGCGCGATTGGATCCGCAAGTTCGGGAGGACTTTCACCAAGGATGAGCCGCGCCTGCTGACCGATCTCGACCGCCAGTTCGCCGAGAACTTTGCCCGCGCCCGCGTGCAATGCGAGGCGTTGGTGCGCGGCTGGCTGGCCCTCGCGCGCACCGCTTAAATACCTGTGAATGCCTGTCAAAATCCCGGCGGCAGATGTCAAGATCGCTTGCCGGCGCGGCCTTAGGCTACGAGTGGGTGGAACCATTGGTTCCGCTTGCTCGCAGGCAGCCGGTGCGGTGAAATGCGTGCGCAAAAGATCAGGTGAGGCATAAACCGGGCACAGAATACCGGGCCGTCGTCCCGACCTGTGACCCGACGATCGGGAGAGGGACCATGTTCACATCGAAACTGTCGCGCCGGAACTTCATGCAGCAGTCGGCGCTCTGGGCCTCGGCATTCGCGGCGGGCGGCACGCTCGGCCTGCGCAGCGCCATGGCCGATCGCTCCAAGGAGCTGAACATCCTGTGCTGGGAAGGATATAATTCCGCCCAGGTGCTGGACCCGTTCCGCTCCTCGAGCGGCGCCAACGTCAAGGCGGAGTCGCTGACCAACGATCCGACCATGATCAACCGCCTGCGCGCGGGCGAGATCAACGTCTGGGACCTGATCAACGTCAACAATCCCTGGGCGCGCAAGATCATGTTCCCCGAGAAGCTGATCAAGCCGCTCGACCGCGCCAAGATGGAACCCTATTTCGAGAAGATGAGCCCGGCCTTCAAGCCGCCCTACAAGTGGGCCATGGACGATAGCGGCAAGGAGCTGATCGGCATGTGCCAGCGCTACGGCCCCTACTCTTTCGTCGTTAACACCGACAAGATCAGCCGCGCGACGGCAGAGGATCAAGGCTGGGACCTGTGGAACGATCCCGCCAACGCCGGCAAGTACGGCGTGCTGGAGTCGGATGACTGGAACGTCTTCAACATCTGCTGCATCGCCGGCTTCGATCCGTTCCGCGAGCACACCGCCGACGAGGTGGCGAAGTTCACCGAGACCGCCAAGCGCGTCTTCAAGGGCGCCAAAGTGGTGGGTGATATCGCGACCATGAACCAGTCGTTCATCTCGGGCGAGATCGACTTCCACATGACCGGCGGCACTTACAGTGCCTCGCCGGCGCGCGCCGACGGGGCTACCAACGTCCGTGGCATCACCCCCAACAAGGGCCCGATGGCGGGCGGCAAGGGCGGCATTTCGTGGATCGAGGTGACGTCGCTGGTCAACAACCCGGATGCCTCCCCGCTGGCGACCGAGTTCCTGCAATATGTGCAGGATCCGACGGTGGCGCACGTGGTGGCGTTCGCGGAGGGCACCTTCAACCCGGTCGCCCAGATGGGCAATCCCGATTGCTTCAAGCTCTTCACCAAGGAGGAGCTCGACGCCATCCAGTATGACAGCCTGGAAGAAGAGATGGCGCGCTCGATCGAGTACGACATCGTGCCCGACTATGATAAGCTGCTGGACATCATGACCTCGGCCAAGCGCGAGGCCTCTGGCGGCTGATCGCGGCAATACAGGATCGACGGGGCTCTTTCGTGGCGTTGCAGCCGAGATCAGCGAAAGAGCCCCGCTCTTTGACTCCGCACCAATCTTGAAGATGGCTCGGCATCGCATTGCATGACTACGCGCTCACCCGTTATCGAACTTCGGCAGATCACCAAGACGTTCGGCAGTTTCACGGCGGTCCACAGCATCGACCTATCGATCGGCGAGGGTGAGTTCTTCACCATCGTCGGCCCCTCCGGCAGCGGAAAGACCACGGTCCTGCGCATGCTGGCAGGGCTCGAAAGCCCGACCGACGGCGATATCGTGCTGCGCGGCCAGCGCATCAACGACGTGCCGGCCAACCGCCGCCCGACCTGTATGGTGTTCCAGTCGCTGGCCCTGTTCCCGCATCGCACGGTCGGTCAGAACATCGAGTTTCCGCTGAAGATCCGCGACGTGGCACCGGCGGAGCGCAAGAAGCGCGCCCTGCAATTGATGGAACAGCTGCGCCTGCCGGAAGACTACTACGGCAAGAACGTCACGAAGTGCTCCGGTGGCGAGCGCCAGCGCGTCGCGCTCGCGCGCGCCCTCGCCTACAACCCCGACATCCTGTTCTTCGACGAGCCCTTGTCCGCGATCGACTACAAGCTGCGCAAGACGCTCGAGAAGGAACTGAAGGATATCCACCGCGAGACCGGCAAGACCTTCATCTACATCACTCACTCGCTTGAAGAGGCGATGGTGATGAGCGACCGCATCGGCGTCATGCGCTTGGGCCGTCTGGTCCAAGTAGGGACGCCGAACGAGATCTACACCTCGCCCAACAGCAAGTTCGTGTCGGAATTCATCGGCGACGTGAATATCCTGCCGGTCCGTCTGGTGAACGGATCACGGCTGCAATCGGACGAGCTTGGCGCCGAGTTCAGCGCGCCCGGAATGCCCGCCGGTTTCTCGGTGGGCCATCTGGTGGTGCGGCCCGAATCGCTGCGCATCATCGAACGGCGCGAGGATGCGGAGAACGTCCTGACCGGCACGCTCTACAACGAATACGCCCTCGGCTCGCGGATCCAGTACCAAGTGCGGGTCGGCGAGCAGGTCTTCATCGTCGAGCGACTACGGCAGCAGGCGCTGAATGGCCGGCTGGATACCGAAGTCCTGATCGGCTGGAATTCCCGCGACAGCATCCTGGTGGGCGATTGATGGCCGGCCTCGGCGACAGCAAGGCGCGCCAGGGCCCGCTGAACGCGGTGCCCGTGATCCTGTTCCTGTTGATCGGGTTCGCGGCGCCGCTGTTGGCGGTGATCGGCTACAGCTTCATGCCGGAGCGGACCTTCGGCCTGTTGCACAAGCCGAGCCTCGACAACTACGTCACCGTCTTCGACAGCACCAGCTACATCTCGTTCCTGTGGTCGCTGGGCCTCGCGGCCATCACGGTCCTGTTGCTGGCGCTGATCTGCTATCCGGTCGCCTATGGGCTGGCGCGCGTGTTCGGCCGCTGGTCGACCTTGCTGACGCTGCTCTTCACGATCCCCTTGTTTGTGTCGGAGAACGTTCGGCTCTATGGCTGGATCCTGTTCCTGATCAAGAACGGCGTGTTGCTCGGCACGCTCAAGTCGCTGTTCGGGGTGGAACCCGAAAGCTGGCTGTTCACCGAAGGCGTCATCGTCCTGGGCATGGTCTATGTGTACCTGCCCTTCATGCTGTTCCCGATGACGCTTGGCGTCAGCATGGTACCGAAGGAAACGCGCGACGCCGCCTTCGACCTTGGCGCGACGCGCTGGCAAGTGTTCAAGGAGGTCGACCTGCCGCTCTCCATGCCGGGCATCATTATCGGCTTCCTGCTGTCCTTCGTGCTTGCCGTCGGCGCCATTGCCGAGGCCAAGGTGCTGGGCGGCCAGAAGGTCATTCCCATCACCCATGACATCGAGATCGCCTTCACCTATGCGCAGAACTGGCCGCTGGGCTCGGCCCTCGCCGTCCTGCTCATGCTGGTGGTGGGCGCGCTGGTCTTGCTGGTGCTGCGACGGTTCGACCTTGACGTCATCCTGGGGCGGCGCTGATGAGCCCGGCGGAGCGATCCCAACGCTGGCGTGGCGCTCTCCTGTGGGCCTGGGCGCTGACCGTCGTCGTCTTCATGTATTTGCCGGCGGTGTGCCTGCTGCTCGCCTCCTCCACCGCCAGCCGCTATTTCATGTTCCCGATCTCGAAATGGGGCTTCGAGTGGTGGGAGAAGACATTCGCTTCCATCCAGATCCGCGAATTGTTCAAGACCTCGATCTCGATCGCGCTGCTGGTGACGGTTATCGCGGTGGTGATCGCGTTCTTCGGCGCGCTGGCCTTCGCGCGCTATGAGTGGAAGGGCCGGTCGCTGTACCAGAAGATCGTGCTGCTTCCGATCTTCTTTCCGCAATCCGTGCTGGGACTGGCGTTGCTGCTGTGGTTCAACGCCATCGGCATCGATCTGTCCTGGAAAAGCGCCGTGTTCGCGCACCTGGTGTGGATCGTGCCGGTGGTGACGTTGGTGATTTCGATCCAGGTCTACAGCTTCGATCCCGCGCTGGAAGAGGCCGCCTTCGACCTCGGCGCCACGCGCTGGCAGGTGCTGAAGGAAGTGACGCTGCCGGTGTTGTTCCCGGGCCTGTTCTCCGGATCGCTGTTCGCCTTCCTGCTGTCCTGGGGAAATTTTCCGCTGTCGTTGTTCACCACCGGGGCCGATACCACCATCCCCGAATATCTCTACGCCAAGATGGTCGCAGGCTACACGCCGGGCGTGCCGGTGTTGGGCACCGTCTCGACTGTCACCGCGGCCATCCTGCTGCTCGGCGGCTATGGGCTGATTGTACTGAGGCGCCGGGCGCGGCTGAAATAAGAGCTCAATGGAGGAACGCCAATGTCTGCATCCCTGAAAGGCAAATCCGTCATCGTCACCGGCGGCAGCAAGGGCATCGGCAAGGGCATCGCCACGGTCTTCGCCAGGCACGGCGCCAAGGTGCTGATCGTCGCGCGCACCCTTAAGGACGCCGAGGCGACGGCGCAGGAATTGACCAAGGCCGGCGGCACCGCCAGCGCCTGCGCGGGCGACGTCACCAAGCTGGCCGACATGCAGGCCGCCGCGAAGGCCGCGGTCGACCGCCACGGCGGCCTCGACGTACTGTGCGCCAATGCCGGCATCTTCCCCCAGGCCAAGATCGAGGACCTCAATCCGGAGACCTGGGACGAGGTGGTCGACACCAACCTCAAAGGCACCTTCATCTCGGTCAAGGCCTGCCTGCCGCATCTCAAGAACAGCAAGCAGGGCCGCGTCGTCATCACCTCGTCGATCACCGGGCCGGTGACCGGCTATCCCGGCTGGACCCACTACGGCGCGACCAAGGCCGGGCAGCTCGGCTTCATGCGCACTGCCTGCATCGAGCTGGCGAAATACGGCATCACCGTGAATGCGGTCCTGCCCGGCAACGTCATCACAGAGGGACTGGCGGGCCTGGGCGAGGAGTATCAGCGCACCATGGCGGCCTCGGTGCCGCTGAAGCGCCTCGGCACCGTCGAGGAGATCGGCAATGCCGCCGCCTTCTTTGCTTCCGCGGAGGCGGCCTATATCACCGGCCAGACCCTGATTGTGGACGGCGGGCAGATCGTGCCGGAGTCCCTCGAGGCGTTAGCCTCGGCTTAACCACGCGCGGATCGGCGGGGCGGCCTGCACGGCGCGCATTTGCATTCTGGGGCGGTTGCGGCGACACTGGCGGCAGGCCTTTCTGGAGCTGCGCCCATGTCCGTGACCCAACTCAAGACCAGCCGCGATTCCGAAGAGCGGCAACTGCGCGTCGATCTTGCCGCCGCCTTCCGCCTGACCGTGGAGATGGGCTGGCACGAAGGGGTCGGTAACCATTTCAGCGCCGCGGTCTCGCCCGACGGCAAGACGTTCCTGATGAACCGCAAGTGGCGTCACTTCTCCACCATCCGGGCCAGCGACCTGCAGCTCCTCGACGCCGCCGACGACAGCATCATGAAGACGCCGGAAGCGCCGGATTGCTCGGCCTGGGCGATCCATGGCGGCATCCATGCCAGCGTCGCCCATGCGCGCGTGCTGCTGCATCTCCATCCGCCTTATGCCACCGCGGTCGCGTCCCTCGCCGATCCGGAGATCAAGCCGATCGAGCAGAACACCGCGCGCTTCTACAACCGCCTTGCCGTCGACCTCGCCTATACCGGCATCGCCGAGGACAAGGCGGAGGGCAAGCGCCTCGCCCGCGTGCTGGGCAACAAGCGCACCATGATGATGGGCAACCACGGCGTGCTATGCGCCGCGCCCACCGTCGCCGAAGCGTTCGAGGACATGTATTTCCTGGAGCGCGCCTGCCAGACTCTGGTGCTCGCCTATTCCACCGGCCAGAAGCTCAACATCATGCCGCACGAGCTGGCGGAGCGGACCGCGCGTGGCTGGGAAGACTACGGCGACAGCGCCTTCGCGCATTTCGAAGCGCTGAAGCAGAAGCTGGACCGGACGGACCCGAGCTACAAGGAATAGGCATCGCCGCGGCACCCACTCCACACAGCATGAGCACGCTGCACATCTCACCTGGGCTTTCAGCCGGAGGCTTGATCGTCCAGGCTGTTCGGGGTGCCGAGCGACCCGATAAGGTATTGAGTTGGCCCGACGATCTGAGTTGCGGCCCGATCGATTCGGATGACCCCGCAGCGAGGGCAGCGTGGTGGGCGCGATTCGATGACGATTGGAAGATCGAAGATAGTCTGAGAGAATTCTGGGAGCGTGTCCGGACGACCGATGATCGGCTTGTCGTCTGGTTTGGACGCCATTCGGCAAGCGAACTTGCATTTTTTCTCGCCTGGACAGATCGGCTTAGAGACCGACCCTTCGACATCGTCGATGTCACCGGACTGGTATTTCCGCTTGGCCGTAAGGCGGACCCTTCCGCGATGAGCGACCCTATGCAGGCTGTGGGGATGATCAATCCGGAGAGGTTGAGAACGCTGCTTGGCCGCGAGCGGCCGGCCACGGCCCTGGAGGTCGAGCAAGCCTCCCAAAACTGGCGGAAACTGAAGCTGGAAAACACGCCGTTTCGTGTCGTCACGGCAACGGGTCTGGTATCGGCGCAGATAGATTATTTCGATTCATCGCTCTTGCAACAAGCCACGTCGGACTGGAAGAGAGTACTCCGCGTTGTCGGTGAAGTGATGGCGTTCTGCGGTGAGCCCTATCTCCAGGTCGGCGACACCATGCTGTTGGCGCGAGTCGTTGCCCTAGTTGGAGAGGGCAAGCTTCTGGCCGATGGAGATCCACGAGATATGCGGTCCTGCCGCGTGCGGCTACCCCGTTGAGAGCATCACTCTGCCTCAAACGTGGGATTTAGGCCACCGGCGGCGACGCTTTGGTGGGGCTAGTGCCCCGTCTTCACCCGGCGGAACTGCCGCGGCGACGTCCCGGTCCACCGAGCAAACGCGCGTGAGAACGCGCTCAGCTCCGAATAGCCGAGCAGCAGCGCGATCTCGGTCAGCGGCAGCTGGCGCTGCTGCAGATAGTGTTCCGCCAAGTTGCGCCGGGTCGTTTCCACCGCGTCCTTGTAGGTGACGTTGTGCTCCGACAGCTCGCGCTGCACGGCGCCGGGCGAGATGCGCAGGTCATGCGCGACCTGCTCCAGCGTCGGGTAGCCGTTGGGCAGGCGCATGCGGATGGCGGCGCAGATGCGGTCGAACAGACCGTCGGCCGCCGAGGTCGGGCCGAGCTGCTCCATGCAGGTCTGCATCACCGACAGCAGCTGCAGGTCGCGCGCCGGCATCGAGCGGCCGAAAATATCGCCGCGGAACACCAGGGCGTTGACCGGCTGGCTGAAATAGACCGGCGCGTCGAATGCCGCCTCGTGCTCCTTCCAGGCCTGTGGGCGCGGATGCTCGAAATGCACTTCCTCGGGCGCCCACTTGGAGCCGCATCCTTCGCGGATCACGTTGAGGAACATGCCGAGCGACAGCTCCGCATCCTGCCGCCGCGCCACGATGTCCGGCGCGACGATCTGGTATTCGAGGCTGAGCATGCCATCCTTGCGCTTCACGCAGCGCAGGAAGGACGAGCCCTGCTGGTAGCGGAACAGGCTGACCAGAGATTCGAGCGCGCTGCCCACCGTCGGCGAGGAGATCGCCGCGTAGCCCCACAGGCCAAGGTCGCGCGGCATGAACTGGTTGCCGAACCACAGTCCGAAATTGTCCTGCTGCGTACGGCGCGCCGCCTCTTCGAACAGCGTGATGAAAGCCGCAAGCCGCAACTGCAGCGTTGGCATGCCCGCCATCTCGGGCGCGATCCCGGCGTTGCCGAAGATGCTGTCGATGTCGCCGTGCAGCCGCTCGATGTGGCCGACGATGCCGGTGGCGGCGGAAGCAAGGATCGCCGGCGCTGCGCCGCTCGGCGCCGCAGCCGCACCGCCATGATCGGCAGTCGCATCAATCCTGCTCATGAGCCCCCACTTGGTTTCAGCCCTACGCAGAAGCTGATGATCTTGACACATGCTCTGCCGATGGATCAAGGCGGCGGGAAAACCCTTGTCTGTCAAAATCTTCGCTTCACCTGTCAAGCGGCACGACATGTCGCGCCCTAGCTTGCCGGAATGCGCAGATGCCCCTAGCAGCAGCGTTGCGACGGGTGGATCACGAATCATGCGCAGGGGCGAGAATGAGCGGAATTTTGACCCACGAAGAGTTGCTGCAGGCGGTCGGCCACGTGGCAGAAGCGGCGTTGCCGCGCTGGGGCCTCGGCGGCGCAGCGCTCAAGATGATCAATCATTCCGAAAACACCACCTACCTGGTGACACGCAATGGCCACGCGCGGCCGGTGATCCTGCGCGTGCATCGCGAGGGTTATCACAGCGTCAACGGCATCAAGAGCGAGCTCGCCTGGATGCACGCGCTGCAGGCGGACGCGAACGTGCTGACGCCGCAAGCCATCCGCGGCCAGGATGGCGAAGAGATCCAGAGCGTCTCGCATCCAGCGCTGCCGCGCCCGCGCAATTGCGTGCTGTTCCACCTGATCGACGGGCACGAGCCGCAGCAGGAGAACCTGATCGAGCCATTCAAGCAGCTCGGCGAAGTCACCGCCCGCTGCCATATCCATTCCATGGGCTGGAAGCGGCCGCCCTATTTCGAACGGCTGAGCTGGGACTTCGAGCATTCGCTCGGCAAGAATCCGAACTGGGGCAAGTGGGAAGACGGCCCCGACATGAGTGCGGCGCGCCGGCCGATCCTGCAGCGTCTGGTCGACACGATGGAACGCCGCTTGAAGCGCTTCGGACAGTCGCCGGACCGCTACGGACTGATCCACGCCGATTTCCGCCTCGCCAATCTCCTCATCCACAACGGCAACACGCGCGTCATCGATTTCGATGATTGCGGCATCGGCTGGTTCCTCTATGACGCCGGCACCGCCGTCAGCTTCTTCGAGCACAAGCCGGAGGTGCCGGAGCTGATGGAGGCCTGGAAGGAAGGCTATCGCCGCGTCCGCCCGCTCTCCAAGGAAGAGGACGACGAGATCTGGACCTTCATCCTGCTGCGGCGAATGCTGCTGCTGGCCTGGATGGGATCGCATCACGAGACCGACCTCGCCAAGCAGGAAGGCCCGGCCTATTGCGCCGACTCCTGCACGATGGCGGAAAACTATCTGAGCCGGTACGGCTGAGGAGCAGCTCATGGCCAACCCCGACAATTCCGAGATGATCGAGGCGCAAAGCCCGGAGAAGAAGGAGTTCATCCGGAAGTCCATTGAGTTCTGGAATCCCGGCAAGACCCAGTTCTGGCAGGACGTCGGCGTCGACCTCGTCATCGACCGGCGGCAAGACTACTTCCTCTACGACATGGACGGCCGTCGCCTGATCGACGTGCACCTGAACGGCGGCACCTACAACATCGGCCACCGCCATCCGGAGCTGGTCGAGGTGCTGAACCGCGGCACCCAGCGCTTCGACATGGGCAACCATCACTTCCCCGCGCTCGGCCGCACCGCGCTCGCCGAGAAGCTGGCCAAGAGCTGCGGCGGCGACCTCCACTACACGATCTATGGCTCCGGCGGCGGCGAAGCGATCGACATCGCGATCAAGACCGCACGTCACGCCAAGCAGAAGAAGAAGATCGTCTCGATCGTGAAGGCCTATCACGGCCACACCGGCCTCGCGGTCGCGACCGGATCGGAGCGCTTTTCCAAGCTGTTCCTGTCCGACCGGCCGGACGAGTTCTTCAGCGTGCCATTCAATGACCTCAACGCGATGGAAGACGCCCTGCGCGGCAAGGATGTCGCTGCCGTCATCATGGAGACGATCCCGGCGACCTACGGCTTCCCGATGCCGCTGCCCGGCTATCTCACCGAGGTGAAAAAGCTCACCGAGCGCTACGACGCGCTCTACATCGCCGACGAGGTGCAGACCGGCATGATGCGCACCGGCGAGATGTGGGGTTATCAGCGCTACGGCATCCAGCCCGACATCGTGGTGATCGGCAAGGGCATATCCGGCGGCATGTATCCGATCGCCTGCGTGGTGGTGCGCGAACCCTATGCCGGCTGGCTGAAGCAGGATGGCTTCGGCCACATCTCCACCATGGGCGGCGCCGAGCTCGGCTGCTTGGTCGCGATGAAGACGCTGGAGATATTGGAGCGGCCGCAGATCAAGCCAATGGTCAACTACATCTCCGAGCTGATGGCGAGTGGCCTCACCGAGATCATGAAGCTCTATTCCGACTTCTTCGTCGGCATCCGGCAATGCGGCGTGGTGATGGGCCTGGAGTTTGATCATCCCGAAGGCGCCAAGCCGGTGATGAAGCACCTCTACGAGAACGGCGTGTGGGCGATTTTTTCCACCCTCGATGCCCGCATCCTGCAGTTCAAGCCCGGCGTGCTGATGACCGCTTCGCTGTGCGAGGAGCTGCTGGAGCGGGTGGAGCGTTCCATCGGCCTCGCCCGCGCCGAGTGCAAGGGAAGCGGAAAGCGCCGCTACGCCGCATGAGGACCGCACAATGAACGCCATCGTCGAAGAGCTGCTGGCGGGCGAGAAACGCCAGACCGGCACCGCCGACATGATGTTGCAGCTGGCGGAATGGGCGGCCGCGTCCTATGCGCGCTATGACCGCGCCGCCGTTGATCGCATCGCCAAGGCTGCCGCTGACGCCGCGTTCGGGCTGGCCGGCCCGCTGGCCGAAGCGGCGGTGAAGGAGACCGGCTTCGGTGTGCCAGAACACAAGAAGATCAAGAACGAGATCTGCTCCCGCGGCATCTATGACGCCTACAAGGGCGATGATTTCTGCTCCAAGCGCGTGATCGCCGAGCAGAAGATCGTCGAGGTGCCGCGCGCCGCCGGTATCGTGTTCGCGCTGACCCCCTCTACCAATCCGGTCTGCACGGCATTCTTCAAGGTCCTGCTGGCGTTGATGACGCGCAACGCCATCATCATCTCACCGCATCCGCTGGCGAAGAAATGCACCGCCGAGGGTGTGCTCGCGATGGCCAAGGCCGCCGAACAGGCCGGCGCGCCTGCCGGCATCATCCAGGTGATCGCGGAGCCCAACCTGCCGCTGATCAACCACGTCATGCAGTCGCCGCGGGTCAATGTGATCCTGGCGACTGGCGGCACGCCGATGGTGCGCGCGGCCTATTCCTCCGGCAATCCCGCCATCGGCGTCGGGCCTGGCAACGCGCCCGCCTTCGTCGATGCCAGCGCCGACGTGAATGCCGCCGCCAAGCGCATCATCGGCTCCAAGAGCTTCGACAACTCCATCCTCTGCACCAACGAGAGCGTAGTGGTTGCGGAGGAGAGCATCGCCGACAAGCTGCTCCAGGCCCTCGCCAAGGCCGGCGCCTATGTGGCGAAGCCGGAGGAAGTGGACGACATCCGCGAATACCTGTTCGGCCTCGGCTCGTTCAATGTCGATGTGGTCGGCAAGAGCGCGGTCGAGATCGCCGGCAAGGTCGGCATCAAGGTGCCGAATTCCACCAAGGTCATCCTGACCCCGATCGATCGCGTCGGCATCGATGAGGCGTTGTCCAGGGAAAAGCTCTGCCCGGTACTCGGCTTCGTGCGCGTGCCGCATGTCCACGCCGGCATCTCCACGGCGCGTGCACTGATCCGCATGTCCGGCACCGGCCATTCCGCCGCGATCCACAGCGGCAACGCCGCCACCATCCTCGCCTATGCCAGCGCGGTGAAGGCATTGCGCGTGGTGGTGAATGCGCCCTGTGCGCAAGGGGCTGCCGGCTTCGGCACGCACCTGGCGCCGTCCTTCACCATCGGCACCGGCTATTTCGGCCGCTCCTCGGTCGGCGAAAACATCGGTCCCAAGCACCTGGTGAACTGGACCCGCATCGCCTACAGCGACGAAGCGAGTGAAGCCTTCGGCGACTATTCCAGCCTCGAAACCTGGAACAACCAGCCGCCCCTGCCCGTGGGCCGCGTTGCGCCGATGACCATCGGCCGCCTGCAGGAGGGCGCGGATCGCGCCGACGAATCCTTGTTCGCGCGGGCCGGCGGCGCCATGACCGACGAGATCGCCGCGATGCGCGAGGAGATCCGCCGCATCGTGCTCGAAGAACTGCGTTCGGCGTTCAGGAAATAGCCATGGCCGAACTGCGCTCCTTCATTTTCATCGACCAGATGCAGCCGCAAACGCTCTGCTACATGGCGAGCTGGATGCGCGGCCGCCTGCCGCGCACCAACATGGCGGCGCAGATCATCGAGGTCGCGCCCGGCCTCGACATCGAGCCCTTGACCGACGTCGCGCTCAAATACGCCGAGGTCGGCGGCGGCATTCTCGTCGTGGAGCGGCAGTTCGGCTACCTGGAATTCCATTCGCGCTCCACCGGCCTCGTGAAAGCCGCGGCGCAGGCTGTGCTCGAATCGCTCGATGCCGACGAGAGCCAGGCGATGCGGCCGCAGATCCTTGCCTCCAAGATCGTCACCCGCGTCGACCCGGTCCACGCCTTCCTGATCAACCGCAACAAGCTCGGCTCCATGATCCTGCCCGGCGAATCCCTGTTCGTGCTGGAGATGCAGCCGGCGAGCTACGCCATCCTCGCCGCCAACGAGGCGGAGAAACATGCCGACATCAAGGTCATCGACTACCGCATGATCGGCGCCACCGGCCGCGTCTACCTGTCCGGCGAGGAATCTTCCGTGCGCAGCGCTGCCGCAGCGGCGGAGGAAGCGCTGCAGAGCCTGTCGAGGGCTGCATGATCGACCGCACTCTCATCCGCGAGCTGGTGAAATCGGTGATCGCCGAGGAAGTCGCGGCGATCCGCAAGCCCAAGACAGCTCCCGCAGCAACCAATGCGGAAGAGCCTGTCGCCATCGCGAACGATTCCGATCTCGTCGGATTTGCTCGCCGCGTGCTGTCGCTGGCCGGCGATCCGGCCAAGGCCAAGGACATCGCAGCCGGCCGCTATCCGTTCCGGCTGGAGCGGCCTGCCGCCGCGCAGGCGAGCGCCCCACCGGCGCCACGGGCCGTGCCTGCGACGGCGCCGGCCACGCAATCGCATCGCATCGACAGCGGCGTCGTCACCGAATCCACCCTCAACAAATTGCCGCGCGGGCTCTCGCGCCTCGTGCTCGGGCCCGGCGTCACCGTCACGCCCCTGGCCAAGGATCGCGCCCGCGCCCTCGGCCTCACGTTCGAAAGGATGAAGCCATGATACGCGGTCACGTCATCGGCCGGTACTGGGCCACCAAGAAGATCGAGCATATCCCCTCCGGCGCCTTCCTCGAGGTCGAGACCGAGGGCGGCAGCCGCATCATGGCCATCGACGTGCTCGGCTGCGGCGAGGGCGAGGAGGTCATGGTGGTGACCGGTTCCACCGCGGCGGCCTGGCTCGGCGGTGGCAAGATCCCGATCGACGCGCTCATCATCGGCTCGCTGGACCAGCCCAGCAACGCCAAGAAGAAGTAATCCCAACTCCAACCCGAAACGGAGAGTCACATGTCCAACGCACTCGGCATGATCGAAACCAAGGGCTTCGTCGCGGCGCTCGCAGCGGCCGACGCCATGGTCAAGGCGGCGAACGTCACCATCGTCGGCCGCGAACAGGTCGGCGACGGCCTGGTCGCCGTCATCATCAACGGCGACGTCGGCGCGGTGAAGGCCGCGACCGAGGCCGGCTCCGAAGCGGCCAACAGCGTCGGCACGCTGGTCTCGGTGCACGTCATCCCGCGCCCGCACGCCGACCTCGCCAAGCACTTCACCACGGTGCCGGGGAAGTAAGGCGCTTGCGCAAAGTCTTCATCGTGCCGCGTGCATCCCTTTCCTCCGGTCGTATTCCCCTCCCCCGACACGGGGGAGGGTTAGGGTGGGGGAAGCCGCATTTGGGTGCGGGAGAGTCATCGCTCGCTTCCCCCGCCCCAGCCCTCCCCCAGTTTGGGGGAAGGGGTAGACTATCGGGCGACTCCGCGATGCGCGTGCTTCCATGACCGAGCTGCGCGTCTATCTCCCCATCGAGTCCCTGGCGCGGCAGTTCGCGGCCTATATGGCGACGCCGATGCGGGCGCGCGGCTATCCGCCGATGGAGGGCGAGCACAGCCTGATCATCGAGGTGGCGCCCGCCCTCGCCATCCATCGCATCTGCGACCTGGCGCTGAAGAGTTCGCCCGACATGGAACCCGGCCTGCTCTATGTCGAGCGGCAATATGGCCTGTTGGAGCTGCATCACTCCGACCTCTCGGCGCTGCGCGAGGCCGGCCGGGCGATCCTCTCCGGCATCGGGCGCAAGGCGAGCGACCAGCTGAAACCGCGCACCTTGTTCGCCGACATCATCGAGAATGTCGCGGACCAGCACGCCATCATCCTCAACCGCACCCGCGAAGCCTCGATGCTGCTGCCCGGCAAGTCGCTGCTGGTCTATGAGCTGGAGCCGGCCTTGTTCGCCACCGTCGCGGCGAACGAGGCGGAGAAGGCGGCCCCCGGCATCACCCTCATCGACCTGCAGATGATCGGCGCCAGCGGCCGCCTGTTCATCGCCGGCAGCACGCGCGACTGCGAACTGGCGCGCAATCGCATCGACGAAGTGCTGGGCGCGATCGAGGGGCGGCAATCGGGGCGCTAAGCTGCGGCTGCGCCGTCCCGTCGCGGCCAGTGATCTTTCTGTGATCTTCCCCGGATTCCGTGGCGTTGCTGGGACATCGCACGCGCCAAGGGCGATCACATTCGCGCGCTTCCGGTTACCCGGGGAACTGCAAAAACACCTGCGTGTTTTTTCCTAGTGATCGCCGAGGGAAGACGCCGCGTGCGCCCCTGGCGAAACAAGTTCGTGCAACCTAGGAAGGAGCCCGCAGATGTTGAAGAAACTCTTCTTGCTCTCGACGGTCGCATCGTTCGCCGCGTTTCCAGTTTTGGCGGAAGAGGCGACCCAGCCGACGACCATCACTCCGTCGACCGAGCAAACCCAGCCCGCCCAGCCGGCAGACCAGGCGCCGGCGGACGTGACGCAGCAGCAGCCGGCGGCTGACTCGAATGCGCCGGCCACCACCGATCCGGCCCAGCCAGCCCAGCCGGCAACGGCCGAAGCTGAGCAGCCGGCAACGCCGCCGCCGACCGAAGCGGTGATTCCCGCCCAGGCGGCCGGTGACGTGCGTGCCGAGAAGCTGATCGGCATGACCGTCTATGACACCAATGGCGACAAGGTCGGCGCGGTGAAGGACATCCTGTTCAACGAGCAGGGCCAGGCGACCGGCGTCGTGCTGTCGGTCGGCGGCGTCCTTGGCCTCGGTGCCAAGCAGGTCGGCCTGCAGTGGAGCGAGGTCGATATCCAGCCGGACGCCGAAGTAGCCAAAATCCAATACAACAAGGATCAGCTCGAGGCGGCGCCTGACTTCAAGACCCAGGAGGCCCAGAAGGCGGAGGCCGACGCGGCCCAGATGCAGACGCAGCAGCAGTCCGCGCCGACCACCACCACGCCGGCTCCGGCCCCGACCACCAACAACTAGTCATCCTCACTCAGCGCGAGTCCCCTCAATCGCGCACGACGCCCGGCGGTCCACACCGCCGGGCGTTCTTTTTTTGCGCCTGATGACTTCCGGCCCGAAACGCCAACGGCCCGATGACACCCGAGGGCGCCACCGAGCCGTCTCTTCGGAGTGCTGGCGGTACTCCGGAAGATCGCGTTTGAAGCTTTGGCCGGCGGCTTGCGCCGCCGGCCGCAACACGTCAAGCAGGCCGCACCCAGGAGATCAGGAGCCTTGGCCAGCCCACCTGCCGGTGTTTCGAGATCCCAGCCTCCCTACCGACTTTTGAACCTCGAGTTCGCTCTTCAATTAGCAGGAAGCGTACCAGGACATCCGGCAGCGGAATCCTTCGGGATTCCGCGGTTTCCGAATCCGGGCGTCGAGCGCTTGCACAGCGTTTGAGCAGAAGCCTGCCCAGGAATTAGCGCCGATCGTGGGTCAACCGGCCGGGCGTGGGCGGCGAAGCAGGCGGTCCGGATCGGGCCGCGTACTGTCGTAGTTGCGATAGTAGGACGCCGCCGCATCGGTTTTCGGGGTGTAGTCCCAGGGCGCGATCCGCCCGGTGGTCAGCGCGGCATGGATGGCGCGCCGCTGCCTTTGGCTGGCGATCACCTCCGCCCGGATGCGCCGGAAGTCCCAGCGCCGCTCCGCCTCCTTCACCAGCGCGTCGACGTCACCTTGATGCCGCGGCTCCAGCGCCAGGTTGCGCAGTTCCTGGGAATCGCTGGCGAGATTATAGAGCTCGGGACCATCGGTGACCGAATGGACGAACTTGCGCGCGCCGCGGCGGATCATCACCACCGGGGCGTCATAGCCCTC
>DATEOK010000412.1:0-11925 GCA_035274225.1 Dongiaceae bacterium | reverse complement strand
AGCCGATTTGGCGCTTGATCTCGTCGGCCATGCCTTTCAGTTCCTTGGCCGGCACGTTGTCGAGCAGGCGCGCGGCGAGCGTGACGCCGTTCACCTGCTTCGCCGCTGGGCCGGAGCCCGCGCCGCCGGCAGCCGCCGCCTTGCGTGTCTCGGTCAGCTCGCGCTCCAGCCGCTTGCGCTCGTCGAGCAGCGCGGCGATGCGCTGGGTGAGATCGCTGGGGAGCGTCTTCAGCGCCGACGCCGCCTCGTTCAGCAAGCGCTGCTGCTCTGCGATATAGGCTTCGGCCGCCGCGCCGGTGACTGCTTCGATGCGGCGCACGCCGGCGCCGACCGCGCCTTCGCCGATGATCTTGAACAGGCCGATGTCGCCGGTGCGCCGCACATGGGTGCCGCCGCACAGCTCGGTCGAGAAGGTCTTGTTCTCGTTGGCCGGCTTGCCGCCCATCGAGACCACCCGCACCTCGTCGCCGTATTTCTCGCCGAACAGCGCCATCGCGCCGGCTTCGATCGCGGCCTGTGGCGTCATCAGCCGCGTCTCGACCGCTTCGTTGTCGCGGACGCGGTCGTTGACCTCGCGCTCCACCACCGCGATGTCCTCGGGGCTCATCGCCTTGCTGTGGCTGAAGTCGAAGCGCAGGCGGTCGGGCGCGACCAGCGAGCCCTTCTGCGTCACGTGTGCGCCGAGCCGGCGGCGCAGCGCTTCGTGCAGCAGGTGGGTCGCCGAATGGTGCGCGCGCAGGCTGGTGCGGCGGCGGCCGTCGACCTTCATCTCGACCGCGTCGCCGACCTTGACTTCGCCCTTGGTCACCTTGCCCAGATGCACGAACAGGTCGCCGACCTTGCGCTGGGTGTCGGTGATTTCGATGGTCGCGCTCGCGGTGGTCAGCGTGCCGGTATCGCCCATCTGGCCGCCGGATTCGCCGTAGAACGGCGTCTGGTTGGCGATCAGCGCGATCTCGTCGCCCGCCTTCGCCGACGTCACCTCCGCGCCGTTCTTGAGCAGCGCGATCACCTGGCCTTCCGCCTGCTCGGTCGAGTAGCCGAAGAACTCGGTGGCGCCGAGGCGCTGGCGCAGATCGAACCACACCTTCTCGGTCGCCGCTTCGCCAGAGCCGGCCCAGGCCGCGCGCGAACGCTCGCGCTGCTTCTCGAGCTCGACGTTGAAACCGTCGACGTCCACCTCGATGCCGCGGTCGCGCAGGATCGATTGCGTGAGGTCGAGCGGGAAGCCGCGGCTGTCCGACAGCTGGAACGCGACCGCGCCGGAGAGCTTGCCGTCCTTGGTCAGGCCGCTTTTGCTGGAAACCGCGCTCTCAAGCTCCTTGAGGCCGGAGCCGAGGGTGCGCTTGAACTGAGTTTCCTCCAGCTTCAGCGTCTCGGTAATGAGGGACTGCGCGCGCACCAGTTCCTCGTACGCCTGGCCCATCTGCTGGACCAAAGCCGGGACGAGGCGCCACATCAACGGATCGGTGCAGCCGATCTGGTGCGCGTGGCGCATCGCGCGGCGCATGATCCGGCGCAACACGTAGCCACGGCCCTCGTTGGATGGCGTGACACCATCGGCGATCAGGAACGAAGACGAGCGCAGATGGTCCGCGATCACGCGGTGCGACATCTTGAATTGCCCATCGGGGTCAGTCTTGGACTGCTCGGCGGAGGCCTCGATCAGCGCGCGCATCAGGTCGATGTCGTAGTTGTCGTGCTTGCCCTGCAGCACCGCCGTCAGGCGTTCCAGGCCCATGCCGGTGTCGATCGATGGACGCGGCAGGTTGACCCGCTGCTCCTTCGTGACCTGCTCGTACTGCATGAACACGAGATTCCAGATCTCGATGAAGCGGTCGCCGTCCTGATCCGGGCTGCCCGGGGGGCCGCCGGGAATGTCCGCGCCGTGGTCGTAGAAGATCTCCGAACACGGGCCGCACGGGCCGGTATCGCCCATGGCCCAGAAATTATCCGAGGTCGGGATGCGGATGATCCGCTGTTCTGGCAAGCCGGCGATCTTCTTCCACAGGCCGAACGCCTCGTCGTCCTCCGAGAACACGGTGACCAGCAGCTTATCCTTGGCCAAGCCGTATTCCTTGGTGATCAGGCGCCAGGCTAGGTCGATCGCGCGCTCCTTGAAATAGTCGCCGAACGAGAAGTTGCCGAGCATCTCGAAGAAGGTGTGATGCCGCGCGGTGTAGCCGACATTTTCCAGGTCGTTGTGCTTGCCGCCGGCACGCACGCATTTCTGCGCGGTCGCGGCGCGGACATAGTCCCGCTTCTCCTGGCCGGTGAAGACGTTCTTGAACTGCACCATGCCGGCGTTGGTGAACATCAGCGTCGGGTCGTTGCGCGGCACCAGCGGGCTCGAAGGCACGACCTCGTGCCCTTCGCGCTTGAAGTAGTCCAGGAACTGGCGCCGGATATCGTTGGCGCTGGGGGCATTCGAAGTGCGGGTCTGCATAAAACGGGTCCAATCACGCGAAAACAGGCCGCAAAACCGGGCTCACCGGCCGGCGGCACCATTCTGGTAATATTTAGTGTTTCCCGGCCGGGGGCAAGGGCGGAACCCCTCTCCCTGCATGGCCTTTGGGAGGGCTAGCCATGCGCCGGGCGCAGCATCCGGCGTCGGCCCAAAAGGTGCGGGCGCACCGACGGGGATCGGCGCGCCCGAAGGGAGAGCTCGGGGGGTGAGCTCTCTGGGTTCTCGTAAAGGCGACTACTCGCCGGCGGAGTCTTCGCCGCCGCCGCCCTTGTCCATCATGGCGCCCGCCACCAGGCCGGCATTGGACCGGATCTTCTGCTCGATCTCGTTCGCGATCTGCGTGTTCTCCTTGAGGAATGCCTTGGCGTTCTCGCGGCCCTGGCCGATGCGCTGGCCGTTGTAGGAGAACCAGGCGCCGGACTTCTCCACCACGCTCGCCGCGACGCCGAGGTCGATCAGCTCGCCGGTCTTGGAGATGCCTTCGCCATACATGACGTCGAACTCGACCACGCGGAACGGCGGCGCCACCTTGTTCTTCACCACCTTCACGCGGGTCTGGTTGCCGACCACCGTCTCCTTGTCCTTGATCGAGCCGATGCGGCGGATGTCGAGACGCACCGAGGCGTAGAACTTGAGCGCGTTGCCGCCGGTCGTGGTCTCCGGATTGCCGAACATCACGCCGATCTTCATGCGGATCTGGTTGATGAAGATCACCATGCAGCGCGAGCGCGAGATCGAGCCGGTCAGCTTGCGCAGCGCCTGGCTCATCAGGCGGGCCTGCAGGCCGACGTGGGTGTCGCCCATCTCGCCTTCCAGTTCCGCCTTCGGCACCAGAGCCGCGACCGAATCCACCACCAGCACGTCGATCGCACCGGAGCGCACCAGCGTGTCGGCGATCTCCAGCGCCTGCTCGCCGGCGTCGGGCTGCGAGATCAACAGGTCGTCGATGTTGACGCCGAGCTTGGTCGCGTAGCTGGGATCGAGCGCGTGTTCCGCGTCGATGAAGGCGCAAGCACCGCCGCTGCGCTGCGCTTCCGCGATCACATGCAGCGCGAGCGTGGTCTTGCCCGAGCTTTCCGGGCCGTAGATTTCAATGACGCGCCCGCGCGGCAGACCGCCGATCCCGAGCGCGATGTCGAGGCCGAGCGAGCCGGTTGAAATGGCTTCCGCCTCGACCGCAGTCTCCCGCTGCCCCAGGCGCATGATCGAGCCTTTGCCGAAGGCCCGCTCGATCTGCGAGAGCGCGGCATCCAACGCCTTGTTCCTGTCCATATCGTCCTTGTCGGCCAATTTCACAACGTTCAACGACATTGCTATCTCCCCACTTAGATCATATCGAGAGGACTGCCAATCTTCCGCAGCCGGGCCGTCCATGGCGTTGGTGCGTGGGGCCGAATATACACGTTTTGTTCTCTCTGTAAAGAAAATAGATCAGAACGAGAACATTCGTTTTTTCTATATATATCTCAGATAGTTAATTGGCCGCGCGCTTGCGTTCGGTATGCGGCTCGAGCACTTCCTTCACCTTGGCGGCGAGCTGCTTCAGGGTGAAGGGCTTCAGGAGGAAGTTCACTTCCTCGCCGGCGTCGATTCGGCGGCGGAACGCGTCCTCGGCGTAGCCGGAAATGAAGATGACCGGCAGGTCGGCGCGGCGCGAGCGCACCTCTTTCACCATGGTCGGACCATCGATGCGCGGCATCACCACGTCGCTGATGATGAGGTCGATCTCCGCGAGATGCTCGCCGACGATCTCAAGCGCCGCTTCGCCCGAGCGCGCCTCCAGCACCTGGTAGCCCTTGTTGCGCAGCGCACGCGCGCTGAACAAGCGCACCGCGTCTTCGTCCTCCACCAGCAGGATGGTGCCGATGCCGGTGAGGTCGCGCGCCGCTTCTTCCTTGCCGTCGATGCGCTGCACGCTGCCGGCTTCCGCCTGGTGCTCCGGCAGGTAGATGCGGAAGGTCGCGCCCTCGCCCACCACGCTGTCGACGAACACATAGCCGCCGGTCTGGCGCACGATGCCGTAGACCGTGGAGAGGCCGAGGCCGGTGCCCGAGCCGACCGACTTAGTGGAGAAGAACGGCTCGAAGATGCGGTCCATGATCTCGGGCGGAATGCCGGTGCCGGTGTCGCCGACCTCGATCATCACATAGCGGCCGGGCGGCATCACTTCGGCGCCGCGCTGGATCGGGTCCTTGGTGACGATATTCTCGGTCTTGATGCGCAGGCGCCCGCCGTTGGGCATGGCATCGCGCGCGTTGACCGCGAGATTGATGATGACCTGCTCCAGCTGGCCCTGGTCGACGCGCACCGCCTGCAGGTCGCGGCCGTGCACCATGGCGAGCTCGATATTCTCGCCGATCAGGCGGCGCAGCAGGTGCGAGACCTCGGCCAGCACGTCGGTGACCTGCAGTACGCGCGGCTGCAACGTTTGCTGGCGCGAGAAGGCGAGCAGCTGGCGCACCAGGTTGGCGGCGCGGTTGGCGTTCTGCTTGATCTGCATGATGTCGGCGAACGACTGGTCGCCGGCGCGGTGGCGCAGCAGCAAGAGGTCGCAGAAACCGATCATCGCGGTCAGCAGGTTGTTGAAGTCGTGCGCGATGCCGCCGGCGAGGAGGCCGACCGCCTGCATCTTCTGCGACTGCGCAAATTGCGCCTCCAGGCGCTTCTGCTCGGTGGTGTCGATCAAGTGCAGGATGAAGCCGACGGTCTGGCCCTTGTCCTCGCGCCGCGAGGCATAGACGATGACGCTGGCCTGGCGCTTGCCCTTGAGGCGCACGGTGATCGGCAGCACGCCGCGGCCAAGTTCGGCAACGCGGCGCAGGTGCTCCTCCGCCAGCGGCAGGTCCTCGTTCGCCACCAGCGTGCCGAGCCCCGCGCCCACCGGCACCATCTCGCCGAACAGGGTGGTGAAGGCGATGTTCAGCTGCTCGATCTTGCGGTCGGCATCGAGCAGCAGGATGCTAGTCGGCGCCTCCTCGAAGAAGCGTTGGAAATACTGCTCCGACGCCTGCAACGCGCGCTCGAACTCGCGCTCGCGGGTCAGGTCATGGACGATGGAGCGGGTGCGGATGCCGGCCTTGCCGCTGGGGTCGACGCCCTGCACGTTGACGACATCCTGGCGGACATAGACCAGCAGCTTGCGGCCGTTGGGACCCAGCAAGGTCACTTCGCCGCTGCGCGACGACGGGTCGGCGAACGGCGAGAAGGCTGGGATCAGGTCCGGCGGCCGCGGATAGACCAGGTCGTGCAGGCGGAGCTGGTGTTGCGCCTCGACCTCGACATCGAGGCCAAGCCAATGCGCCAGCGTCGAGTTGACGAACAGGAAGCGGCCGGACTCGTCGACCGAGTAGAAGCCGACCGGAGCATTCTCGATCAGGTCGGCGAACTTCTCGTGGTCGGAGCGGATATACTCCTCGATCTCGCGCTGGGTGGTGATGACCTCTACGCCCCAGGACATGTGGTCGCCGAACCGGGTCAGCCGGTTGGCGAACACCGCCAGGATCTCGCGCTTGCCCTCGGCATTGAGGATGGCGACGTCGCCGTGAGCCTCGCCCCGCTCCGCCAGCGCATGCTCGATGCGCTCGATCGAGGCGCGCGCGGTGGCGTCGAACGCGCGCCGCTCCAGGATGGTGTTCAACGGCAGCGGCTCGTCCCCGAACAGGCGGCGGAAGGCGCTGTTGGCGAACTTGACCGCGCCGGCGCGGTCCACCACCTGGCGGCCCTGATGAGTCGCGTTGAGGCTGGCTTCCAGCAGGTCGGCAATATAACGGCGGCGCCACGCGATCAGTGCCAGCACAAGCGCCAGCACCGAGATCGCAACCAGCAGGCCGATCTCCCAAGACCAGGTCATACCCTGGCATCCCTTTTCCGCGCCGCGCCCGTCCCTACAGTCCCTTGCGCAACGCCTGCTCCGCTAAAGCGGTGCATGAACAACGACCCCCATCCCCAACCCGTTCCATCATAACCGTAACCGGGCACGCTTTTACAAGTAGTTACAGGCGCCGTCGCTTCAGCTTGAAGATATAGCTGATGACCTCGGCCACCGCCTTGTAGAACTCCGGCGTCACTTCCTGGTCGACGTCCACCGCTGCGAACAGGCCGCGCGCCAGGGGCGGGTTCTCGACGATCGGGATGCCGTGCTCCTTGGCGACTTCCCGGATCTTCTGCGCCACCTTGTCGACGCCCTTGGCCATCATCTTGGGCGCGCCCATGCTGCCTGGGTCGTATTTCAGCGCCACGGCGTAATGGGTCGGGTTGGTGACAACCACGTCCGATTGCGGCACCTGGGCCATCATGCGCCGGCGGGTGCGCTCCATGCGCAGCTGCCGCAGGCGGCCTTTGACCAGCGGATCGCCCTCGGTCTCCTTGAACTCGTCCTTGATCTCCTGGCGCGACATGCGCATCTCGCGCATGTGCTGCAGGCGCTGGTAGATCACGTCGATGGCGGCGATGGCGGCGACGATCGAGACCACGCCGATCAGCAGCTTGGCCAGCAGCGCCTTGGTCTCGGCCAGCAGTTGCACCATCTCCATGCCGATCAGCTTGTTGAGGTGCGCCACCTCCGGCAGGATCAGGAACATCGCAACCGATCCGACCACCGCAAGCTTCAGCAGCCCGCGCACGAACTCCGCCAGCGAGCGCGTGGAGAACATGCGCTTGAGGCCCGCCAGCGGCGAGATCTTGTCCAGCTTGGGCATGATGCCGTCGGCTGAGAACACCAGGCCGAACTGCAGGTAACCCGCCCCGATCGCGGCGACGACCGCCATCACCAGCGGGACCGCCCCCGCCACCAGCAGGACGCCCAGCAGCTTCCAACCAAGCGCGACCAGATGCTCGAAATCCGTCGGCACCAGGTCGGGCGATTCGATGAAGGGCATCGAGGCCTTGTAGATCGCGCCCGCCGCCGTCCCGCCGAACAGCAGGATCGACATCGAGAACACGCCCAGCATCAAGAGGTTGTTGACCTCACGGGAGTTGGCGACCTGACCGCGATTGCGCGCCTCGTCAAGTCGCCGACTGGTCGGGTCTTCGGTTTTTTGTGAGTCGTCCTGCTCTTCCGCCATGGCCTAGCTGCCACCCAGGAAGACGGACATCCGCTCCTCATAGGAGGAGAGGAAATAGAGCATCATGCTGGTCAGCGCGACCGCCATCAGCGCCAGGCCGGCCAGCAACTGCAGCGGCATCGCGATGAAGAACACCTGCAAGGTCGGCATCAGGCGCGCCAGCAGGCCGAGCATCACAGCAAACACGATGCCGTAGACCAGGAACGGCGCCGTCATGGCGATGGCGACGGCAAAGCTGTCGGCAACGATGCGCGCGGCATGATCCGCGACGTCGCCCATCGGCGGCACTTGGCCGGCCGGAAAGATGGCATAGGTGCCGGCCAGGCCCTTCAGGGTCATGTGATCGATGCCGGTGGCGAAGATCAGCACCACGGTCAAGGCTAGCAGGAAGTTGCCGGTGATGGCCGCCTGCTGCTGCGTGGTCGGGTCGGCGACCAGCGCGCTCGCCATGCCGATCTGCAGCGCGATGACGCTGCCGGCCGATTGTGCGCCGAGCAGGATCAGGCGCGCGATCATGCCGAAGAACAGGCCGATGCCGATCTCGATCACCAGGAGGGCGGCGAACGCGCTCATGGCCGCCGGCAAGGCTGGCAGGCTGTTCGCGATCATCGGCATCAGCGCGAAGCTGACTGTCAGCGCGAAGATCAGGCGTACACGCGGCGGAACGTAGGCTTCGCCAAAGCCGGGCAGCAGCATGATCGCGCTGCCGAGCCGAGCGAACACCATGAAGAACTGGAACAGATTGACGCTGACCAGTTGCTCCAGGCTCATCCTATCGCCTGTTGCATGATCCGCTCGGTGAAATCGGTGAGCGTATGGAGCATGAAGGGCGCCAGCAGGAGCATTGCAATGAAGACGACGATGATCTTCGGCACGAAGGTCAGCGTGACTTCCTGGATCTGGGTCAACGCCTGGAACAGCGAGATGACGAGGCCGATGAGCAGCGCGATCACCATCAGCGGCGCGCCGAGCTTCAACGTCACGATGACCGCGTCGCGGCCGACCTCGAGGAGAACTGCCTCATCCATGCACTTACGCCCTGTATTCGCTGCCCCTTAGATGGGCATGCGTAGAACTTCTTGATAAGCGGAGATCACGCGGTCGCGGACGGCGGTCACGGTCTGCACCGTCAACTCGGCCGCAGTCACGGCGTTCACCACCTGCTGGAGGTCGGCCTTGCCTTCGACCGCCTGCAGCGACGCCTTTTCGGCGCCCTTGGTGGTCTCGACCGCGTTCTTGGCGAGCTCCTGCAGGACCTCCGAGAAGCCCGGCCCGGCCTGCTCGCGCGATTCGATGCCCGGTGCACCCATGCGCTTGAGAGCCGCATTGTAGGCGGCGACCGCGCTACCGGCCCCTGGGGCGATTCCTGTGGTCATGGCTCAAGCGTCTCCTAACGGATCAGGTCGATGGTGCGCTGAAGCATGTTGCGCGCCACCTCGATGGCTTTCAGGTTCGCTTCGTATGAGCGCTGCGCTTCGCGCATGTCGGTCATTTCGATGAGGCTGTTGACGTTCGGCAGCTTGACGTAGCCCTTGGCATCGGCCGCCGGGTTGCCCGGATCGTATTTCATGCGGAAGTCGCTGGGATCCGCTCCGACCTTGCTGACCTGCACCGTCTCCAGTCCAAGCTCACGGTCGAGCTGGTTCTTGAAACTGATGGTCTTGCGGCGATAGGGGTCGCCGCCCGGAACCTCTGCCACCGAATCCGCGTTGGCGAGGTTCTCCGCGACGACCCGCAGGCGCTGTCCCTGGGCGCGCATGCCGGCGGCGGAGATCATCAGGCTTTCCATCAAGTCCATCGGTCACCTCCTGGCGACGAATGCGTTCAAACGCGCGCTTACGAGCCGCGGCCCAGCGCCATCTTAAAAAGATCGACGTGCTTGCGATAAAGATTGGTCATGAGCTGATAGCTCGACTGGGCATCGGCCAGCTTCACCATCTGCTCTTCCAGCACCACGGCGTTGCCGACCGGTGCCGTCTCATATTGCTTCTTGGTCTTCTGCTCATCGATCGAGGCGTCCGGCTGGCCGGTGCCGCCCAGATGCATCGTGTTGGTGCGCGCCTGCGTAATCGGTGCAACCTGGTTGAGATGATCGACGAACTTCAGCGCCTTCATGTCGTGCGGCACGAAGTGCGGTGTGTCGGCGTTGGCGATGTTCTGCGCCAGGACTTCCTGGCGCGCGCCGAGCCAGCCCATACGCTCGCTCATGCGCTGAAACAGTTTCAGCTGGAATAGATCCATCTATCCGACGCTTTCCTGACGCTGCGGTCGATGCCGCCATAGCCGGTGGTCCGGCGCTTTGGGAGCATCCTCGCCGCAACCCATTAACACCTGCTTAATTTGCTAAAATGCTGCCTTAATTCGTACGAAATACCGCGCGCCTCCGCCGCTTAATCGTTCATTAAGCATGATAGTCCAGAGTTTCCCTGGGTTTTCATGAGGCAGAGCATCTTGGCGATGGCCGACCGCAAGGACGAAATCGGCGCCAAACACACGAGATGGAGCCGTCCGGACTCAACCGCCGGAGGGACACGCACGCCGATCGCCATCGCGCTGGATGCCAAGGGCCGCGACGGCTCGCTGCGCCCGAAGTCGCCGCGGGTGGTGGCGACGGGTCGCGGCGCGGTCGCCGAGCAAATTCTCGCAATCGCCTTCGAGAAGGGCGTGCCGGTGCGCGAGGATTCCGACCTGGCCCAGATCCTCGCCGCGGTCGAACTCGATGCCGAGATTCCGATCGATGCCCTGGCGGCGGTGGCGGAGATCCTGTCTTACGTCTATCGCGCCAATCGCACCTGGACCGGTGACGGCGCGACCGGCGAAGAGTCCAACAGCGATGGAGCTGAGCCATGACGGCAGCCCTGGCGAACGACAACACGCTCAATGAGTCGGCCCTGGGCCGCAGCATCGCCGATCTCCACCGCGAGATCGTGGCCGCGGTCGACGCCTCCAACGACGGCCAGTTGATCGACCTGGACGTGATCGCGCTGCGCATCACCGTGCTGTGCGACGCCCTCGGCGGCGCGGGCAAGGATGCGGCCGGCGCCTGGGCCAAGGAATTGCGCGACCTCAGCACCGCGCTCGCAGTACTCGACACCATCCTGCGCAAGCAGAACGTCCATGTGCAGCTCAATATCGAGCATCTGCGCAAGCACATCATGCCCATCGAATAGGCCCTCTATAAACGCCAATGGATTTTGATCTTTATCTACGGTTTGCCCTGGCGCTTATCCTGGTTCTGGGGCTCATTGCCCTGCTCGCCTGGATGCTGCGCCGCTTCGGCATGGGCATGAAAATGAGCAAGGGGCGCCGCCTCGGCGTCTCCGAAGTGCAGATGCTCGGGCCCCGTCACAAGCTGATGCTGGTCCGCCGCGACGACGTCGAGCACCTCGTCATCCTCGGCCCGGCCGGCGAGACCGTGGTCGAGACCGGCATCAAGCCGCCCGCCAGCTTCGCCAGCACGCTCGCCAAGGAGGCACCGAAGCCATGACGCTTCGCCGCTTCCTCGGCATTGCCGGCTTCGCGCTGGTGTGCCTGGTTCCGTTCGCCGCCTCGGCGCAGAGCGTCAACATCGACCTCGGCGACGGCGCGACCGGCGCCAGCACCGGCCGCCTGCTGCAGATCATCGCGCTGCTCACGGTCCTGTCGCTGGCGCCCGGCATCCTCATCATGGTGACCTCGTTCACCCGCGTGGTGGTGGTGCTGTCGCTGCTGCGCGCCGCGCTCGGCGGCCAGCAGACACCGCCCAACATGGTGATGGTCAGCCTCGCCATGTTCCTGACCGCCTTCGTGATGGCGCCGACCTTCACGCAGGCCTACAACGACGGCGTCGCACCGCTGATGGCCGAGCAGATCGACGAACAGACGGCGTTCACCCGCTCGGCCGCGCCGTTCAAGGTGTTCATGCTCTCCCAGGTGCGCGAGAAGGACCTTGGCCTGTTCATGGACATGGCCGGCGCCGAGCCGGCCGCGAGCCCGGAAGAGGTCTCGCTGCAGGTCCTGATCCCCGCCTTCATGATCAGCGAGCTGCGCCGCGCCTTCGAGATCGGGTTCCTCTTGTTCGTACCGTTCCTCATCATCGACATGGTGGTGGCCTCGGTCCTCATGTCCATGGGCATGATGATGCTGCCGCCGGTGATGATCGCCCTGCCCTTCAAGCTGGTGTTCTTCGTGCTGGTGGACGGCTGGTACCTGGTGGCGGGGAGCCTGGTCAGGTCGTTCGGGGGAAGCTAGCGCCGCTTCGCGGGGCTCATGCTTTCTCTCGCCTTCTTTGTCTTCCTGCGGCGATCCGGGACGTCTCCGCCAGCCGCCTCGCTCAATCCGCTCTCGACCGTGGCGCGTCCTTCCGCCATCAGCCAGTCGGCAATCATCCGCGTCGGCGCGCTTCGACCCGCCGGC
>DATEOK010000411.1:0-5520 GCA_035274225.1 Dongiaceae bacterium | reverse complement strand
GTTGTCAGCACCACCGCGGCCGGCACGCCGGCGCCGTTGCCGAGCAGCATCGCGATCGGATAGCCGCCCGCGACCGCGGTCAGCGGTGCGGCCGCCGACACCACGAAGAAGGTGATCGCCGCGACACCGAGCGCGTTGCGGCGCAGCTGGCCCGCGCCGGCGCCGGCCTGGCTGCTCGATTGAAGTGCTTCTGCCATTTCGTCCTCCCCTGACGTGCGCGCGATCGGGATTGTCCGTCGCCGTTTTTCCCGTGCAGGCGCAGTCCGTCGTTCGCCGCCGCACCGATTTCATCGGCCGGCCGGCGTCGCTCAGCGACACGCCTGTTCTTAATCATTCGATGTCGAACGGTATTACAAAACTGGATCGGGAGCAAGGGACCTGTGGCCGGGGCATTGGTCGGCCGCCGCTGCGGCGCAGCAGCGCGCGGCAAGCGGCCGTCTTCCCGCGCGCACCAGGAGATCGGACATTTCAACTGTCGCCGGGACGTGCCTTGGCTCGGGCGCCGCCCGCGATGGCATTTCAGTCCTTCATCGGCATCGTGCGCCGATGCTATAAGCGACGGGAACGTCATCGGGAGTTGGCATTGAATCGGGATCGTCCAGGTACGATGGGCAGCAAGCGGCAGCCGGCGCAGGATGCACCTGCCGCCGCGGCCGCGCGGAAGAAGGCGAAGAAACCCTTGGCCGAGATCCTGGGCGAGCAGAAGGTGGCAGGGCTGCGCATCAACCTGCAGTCCATGGCGCTCATCTCCAACATCCACCGCGCATCCGGCCTGATACGTCAGCATTTCGAACGCACCGTGCTGGAAGAGGCGGGCCTGCATTGGTCGGCCTTCGTCACCCTCTGGTGCCTGTGGATCTACGGCGAGCTGGAGACCCGGCGCCTCGCGGTCGAGACCGGCGTTGCCAAGAGCACGCTCTCCAGTATCCTCAACATGCTCGAAGACCGGAAGCTGATCCGCCGCCGCGCCAACGAGGAGGAGCGGCGGCTGGTGATCGTGAACCTGACCGCCGCCGGGGCCGAGCTGATCAGCGCGCTGTTTCCGAAGTTCAACTCGGAGGAGACAAGGATCGCCGCGCGCCTGACGACCAAGCAGATGACCGCCGCGACCGACGCCATCCGCACCGTTCTCGCCACCATCGCCGAGCTGGACCATATCGAGGACGAGGAGCCCTGATCGCGACCGAGCCTTGACTCGTCCCCAGGTTTTGATAGATCATTCGATATCGAACGATTTTTCTCCGAGGTCGGCGATGACGGCGCGCATCGAGGGTCATGAGGTCGATACCCGGCATTGGATCGCCGGCCGCCGCGTCGAGAGCGCCCAACGCTTCCAATCCATCTCGCCGATCGACGAGGCCGTGATCGCCGAAATGTCGGCCGGCGGTGCCGACGAGATCGATCAGGCGGTCGAAGCGGCCACCACGGCCTTCAAGACCTGGAAGCGCACCTCGCGCGAGGAACGGGCGCGGCTGCTGCACCGTATCGCCGACATCATCGAATCTCGGGTCGAGACCTTGGCCCAGGTGGAAACGCGGGACAACGGCTCGCTGCTGCGTTCGCACCGCCGTGGGGTGATGCCGCGGGTTGCGATGAATTTCCGCTTCTTCGCCGACTGGCTGCTGCAGCTCGATCACGCCGACTTCGACGTGCGCGGCCACCGCAACCACGTCAGCTGGGACCCCAGCGGCGTCGCCGCCATCATCACGCCGTGGAATGCGCCCCTGATGCTTGGCACCTGGCGTATCGCCCCGGCGCTCGCCGCCGGCTGCACCGTCGTCTACAAGCCGCCCGAGTGGGCGCCGCTGACCGCATCGTTGCTGGCTGACATCACCGCGGAGGCAGGCCTGCCCGCCGGCGTGTTCAACGTAGTGCAGGGCATCGGGCGCGACGCCGGGGCGGCGCTCGCGCGTCACCCGAAGATCCGGCGCATGAGTTTCACCGGCTCGGTCGCGACCGCACGGCAGATCGCGGCCGCGGCCGGCGCCAACCTGGTGCCGCTGTCCTTCGAACTCGGCGGCAAATCGCCGTTCATCGTGTTCGCCGATTGCGACCTCGAGCTCGCGGTCAACACCGCCATCGGCCAGTACGACAATGCCGGTCAGGTGTGCCTCGCCGGCACGCGCCTGCTGGTCGAGGACAGCATCCGGGACAAGTTCCTCGACACTTTCCTGGTCAAGGCCAGGGCGATCCGCCAGGGCGATCCGCGCGACGAGGCGACCGACATCGGCCCGCAGATCAGCCGGCCGCACTATGAGCGAGTCGACGGCTTCGTGCAGCGCGCGCTCGCTTCGGGACTGAAGCCGGTGCTCGGCGGCGGCCCGAACAAGGATCTTGGCCGCCTCTACTATCGTCCGACCTTATTTCTCGACCCGCCGGCGAACAGCGAGATCCTGCGCGAAGAAGTATTCGGCCCCGTCCTCTGCCTGCAGAGCTTCCGCACCGAAGAGGAGGCGGTCGCCCTCGCCAACGATACCGACTACGGGCTCGCCGCGGTGGTGATGACCGGCGACCCGGAGCGCGCCGAGCGCGTGACGGCGCAGGTATCGGCTGGCCTGGTGTGGAACAACTGCTTCTTCGTGCGCGACCTGCGCCAGGCCTTCGGCGGCAACGGCAAGTCCGGCATCGGGCGCGAAGGCGGCACCTGGTCGTTCGACTTCTACTGCGACGTCAAGAACAGCGTCTACGCACCGCACGGCTGGAGGAAGCATGGGTAAGGTCGTCGGTTGCGGGCTGATCGCCCACGTGCCCACCGTCATGCTGCCGCAGGATATCCGGCACGAACTGAACAACGGCCAGGACTTCAGCGTGGTCGAAGGCTTCCGTCGCCTGAACCGCGAGGTCCTGTCCGAGCTCGACTACGACCTCGTCATCGTGTTCGACTCGCACTGGTTCACCACCGTTGAATACATCATCACCGGCCACGCCCGCCGCACCGGCAAATACACGTCCGACGAATTGCCGCGCGGCATGTCGCAAGTGCCTTATGACCTGCCCGGCGATCCGGAGTTCGCCAAGGCTGCGGCCGCGGTCGGGCGCAAGCACGGCACCTGGATCACGTCGATCGACGATCCTTGCCTGCCGATCCAGTATGCGACGGTGAATCCCGCATCCTATCTGCAGCGTGGCAAGGAGGCCTGGGTCTCGGTCAGCTGCGCGCAGACCGGCGAGAGCGAAGACTTTCTGCGCGTCGGCCGCGCCCTGCGCGAAGCGATCGCGAACATCGATCGCCGGGTGGTGCTGCTGGCCTCGGGCGCGATGAGCCACAAATTCTGGCCGCTGCAGAAGCTGCGCGACCACGAGGCCGCCGGCATCGAGCATATCTTCAGCCCAGCCCATTCCGCCGCCGACCTGGAGCGCATCGAGTGGATGAAGGCTGGCGACCATGCGCGTATCCTCGCCACCATGCCGGACTTCCTGAAGTTCAAGCCGGAAGCCAATTTCGGCCATTATCTGATGATGGCGGCGGCGATGGGCGAGGGCGACTGGCGCGCGCATGGCCGGCTGTACAGCGAATACGAGAACGCCATCGGCACCGGCCAGGTGCATGTCTGGTTCGACGCGCGCTAAAGTCAGGTCAGGGGAGAAGCAACGTGCGGGAATTTCGTCGGATCTTGCTGGCAGGCGCCGTGGTCGAGACCGAGCGGCAGGGCGAAGAGCTGGTGGCGCGCGACGGCCGCCGCATCGCCATCGCCGACGCCGTGCACCTGCCGCCGGTGGTGCCGACCAAGGTCGTATGCGTGCACTTGAACCACGTCAGCCGCGTGCATGAGTTCCAGATCAAGCTCTCCGCCACCCCGACCTATTTCCACAAGCCGGTCTCCGCGCTCAACGCCCATCGCGGCGACGTGGTGCGGCCCAAGCGCTGCAAGTGGCTGAACTACGAGGGCGAGGTCGGGATCGTGATCGGCAGGCGCTGCCGCAACACCTCGCAGCGCGAGGCAGGCGACTACATCCTCGGCTACACCGTCGCCAACGATTTCGGGCTGCACGATTTCCGCGACACCGACGCCGGCTCGATGCTGCGCGTGAAGGGCAGCGATACCTTGTGTCCGCTCGGTCCCGGCCTGGTCACCGGCTGGGACTTCCGCAACAAGTATCTGCGCACCTACGTCAACGGCCAGCTCAAGCAGGACGGCAACACCGCCGAGATGACCTGGGACATGCACTACCTGGTCGCCGACATCGCGCGCAACATCACGCTGGAGCCGGGCGACGTGCTGCTGTCGGGCACGCCTGCCAACTCGCGTCCGGTGCAGCCGGGCGACGTGGTGGAGGTCGAAGTCGAAGGGCTTGGTCGCCTTAGCAACCGCATCATCGAGGGGCCGGAGCCGATCCGCGACGATGTCGGCGCGCAGCCGACCGAGTCCGAGGAAGTGCTGTCGACCGCACTGGGCGGCGACTGGGAGTTCCGCGGCATCCGTCCGCCCAAGAAGCCGGGAGCCTGAGCGATGAGCGACCCGAAAGGCTTTTTCTATCCGCGCAGCGCCAGCGGCCAGTCTTCGCTGCTGCCGCCGCCGCCCTGGTACTATTCCGGCGATCTGCTCACGATCGAGTTCCGCACCGACCCCGCGCGCGTCGCCGAATTGCTGCCGGCGCCGTTGAAGCCCGCGGCCGAGGATCCCGGCGCGGTGGCGTTGATCTGGGCCGACTGGCAATCCTGCGGCGGCGCCCAGGCCGAGCTGCTCGACCCCGTGCGCGCGCAATACAAGGAAGCCTTCGCCGTGGTGCGCTGCACTTTCGAGGGCCGCACCTATTCGCGCTGCATCTATATCTGGGTCGACAAGGACTTCGCCCTGTTGCGCGGCATTCACCAGGGCTACCCCAAGAAACTCGGCTCGATCCACATGACGCGCCCGCATCCGTTCGCGCCGGCGCCGCAGGTCGCGGCCGGCGGCAAGTTCGGCGCAACCCTCGCCGCCAGCGACCGGCGCCTGGCCGAGACAGTCATCACCCTGACCGAGCCGGCCGAGCGCAACGGCTTCGTCAATGGTCACCCGATGGCGCACCACCGCTGGCTGCCGGCCATCGATGGCAAGGGCGATGCCCATGCCGAGCTGATTGAATCCACCGGCGCCAAGTTCGAAGGCGGCCAGCCCTGGCGCGCCAAGGTCGAGCATTTCGCCCTGTTCGACTCCCCGACCGAGGAACTGACCCGCCTCGAAGTGCGCGAGATCATCGGCGCCTACTATCGCCAGATCGGCGTGGTGTGGAACGGCGGCCGCTCGCTGGTCCCGGACCTCGGCGCGTCGAGATAGATGCAGGGCTAGTGCATGTTGAATGAAACGCACCGCCGATCGGACGCGCTCAGTAAGCCCCTTCCCCCCTTGTGGGGGAAGGTTGGGATGGGGGGTGCCGCCGCACGATTGTCGAGGATCATATCCGGCATCGCTTCTTGCTTCAGCGCGCACCTTTCGGAGCGTCACGCCGACTGCTCGTGCGGCGGCACCCCCCATCCAGCTGCGCCTAAGCTCACTTCGTTCGCTAAGGCTCCGCATCCTTCCCCCACAAGGGGGGAAG
>DATEOK010000410.1:0-5499 GCA_035274225.1 Dongiaceae bacterium | reverse complement strand
GGCTCAGCAGCGGCTTGTCCGCGCTCAGGAACTGCGGGAAGAACGCGACATAGAACACAATCCCGCCGGGATTGAGCGCGGTCGCCATGTAGGTATGCGCCATGATGCGCCAGCGCCCATGCTGCAGCGGCGCGCCGTCGAGCGTCTCCGGCACTGCGGCGCGCCACGTCTTGATCCCCAGATAGACCAGGTAGAGCGCACCGGCGATCTTGAGGATGTTGAACAACTCCGCCGAGGCCATCAGGACGGCGCCAAGTCCCAGCAGCGACAGGATCAAGGCGGTGGCGTCGCCGAGCGTCACGCCGGGCACGCTGGCCCAGGCAGAGCGCTTCCCTTGCGTGAGAGCGTAGCTCACCACCACCATGTCGGTCGGTCCGGGCAGGATCAGCAGCGCTTCGGCGGCGATCACGAACGCGATCCAGATCTGAAGGTCGGGCATGGTGCTCACGCCGCGCGGCGGGCGAGGCCGAGAATGCCTCCGGTCACCAGGAGGACGCCGCCGGCCGTGCGGTTCAGGTTCTTGCGGGCGCGATAGCTCTTTAGGAAGCGCGTCACCTGGCCGGCGAGCAGGGCGTAGAAGATGGCGTTGACCGTCGCCATCACCAGGAAGGTGCCGCCGAGCACCACGACCTGGGGCAGGAGCGGCAAGTCGGCGCTGAGGAACAGCGGAAAGAACGCCACGTAGAACACGATGCTCTTCGGATTAAGCGCGGTGACGGCATAGGCGTGCGCCGTGATGCGCCAGGGCGAGCTTTCGCGCGGCGCGTTCTCATCCAACGTTTCCGGCACCGGCGCGCGCAGCACCTTGATGCCGAGATAGACGAGGTAGGCGGCACCCGCGAGCTTCAGCACGGTGAACAACTCGGCCGAGGCGGCGAGCACCGCGCCCAATCCCAGCAGGGACAGCGCCATGGCGGTGAAATCTCCGGCCGCCACCCCTGGTACTGTCGCCCACGCGGAACGCTTGCCCTGTGCCAGGGCATAGCTGATGACCAGCAGCACCGTCGGGCCGGGAATGATGAGCAGGGCCTCGGTCGCGGCGACAAAGGAAATCCAGGTATGGAAGTCGGGCATCATGGCGCTCCTGATCTCTACTGGAGGTCAGCCAGCCATGACCACCCGCTGGCTGCAAGGGGGAAAATGTAACGATACTTTTCCGCCGGACCGGCCGAGCGACTTTATTGGATCAGGTTGTAGACAAAATCATACTCAGTGCCCTCGGGATTGCGGGCATGCAGCTTCATCTCGCCGCGCACGCCGGAATAGGCACCGGTGCCGCCCGTCACGGCCAGTACGGAATCGCCCGCATCGAGGAATGGCCCGTGCACCGTGATCTGTCCATCGGCGAGCGAAAGCGTCCAGAAGCACTCCCACGATTTTCCGGCAACGGTACGAATGCACCAGCCCGTGTCGGAACCGACGGCCTTTGCGTTGCCCTCGTCATAGACCTCGTTTGCGAAGGTCAGAAGGTCGCCGGCGCTGTCATCCTTCGCGCCGAGGTCAGTGACTGCATCGGTCGTGGCGCGCTCGACCAGCTTGATCGTCGCATCCTTTGCCATCGCGGCCGGGCTGCACATGATCAAGATGCTCGCCAATGCCATGATGAACCGGGTCGTGCTCCGCTCCTTTGCCTCACGTGTTGGCATGATGGTGATGAGTTGGTTGCCGCAAGACAGGCGGCCAAGCGTGTTCCTCGCGTGGTGAGAAATCAATCTGCTTTCGGTCGAAGTACACGGCTAACACCGACCATGTATTCCGTCCGTTAAGATGTCCGGTCTCCAACGGCAAGAGGCTAGCGATGGACTGGCGGATGGTGGCGGGAACTGTCTCCTGGCTGGTGGCAACCGCAGCGGCGGCGTCGGCCGATCGGGTCGATCTCGCGGCCGCCGAGACGCAGTTCAAGAAATCCTGCGGCACCTGCCACGTCGCGGCGGCCGATGCGGCGGCGCGGCAGGGGCCGAACCTGTTCGGGGTGGTGGGGCGCAAGGCGGGGGAGGTTGCGGGATTCAAATATTCGCCCGCCTTCGCGGCGGGTAGCGGCGGCATCGTGTGGGACGAGGGCATGCTCGACCGCTGGCTGACCGACCCACAATCCGTCATTCCCGGCGCGGTCATGCCCTACAAGCAGGCCGATCCGGACAAGCGCCGACTGGTGATCGAGTATCTTAAGACCCGGCGCTAGACCAATCCCGAACCAATCCAGATTGATCTTAGGACGACTTGATTGCGGTGGCGGAGGGGCTACTGTTCTCCCTAGCCTGCGCATGGGAATGCCCGCCTCGACGCAAGCATGACAGGCCCGCAAACGGGCTGACCTGGGAGGAGCCACCGTCATGTGCCACGTGTTCGCCAGCCAAGATCCCGCCATCTATCAGACGATCACCCGCTCGGTGCGGCTGAACGGGTTCAGCACCAGCATCCGGCTCGAGGCGCTGTTCTGGTCGATCCTGGACCAGATCGCCAAAAGCCAGGACATGTCGACCAGCCGCTTCATCAGCACCCTGCACGATGAGGTGCTGGAATTGCGCGGGGAGGTCGGCAACTTCACCTCGCTGCTGCGCGTGACCTGCGCGGTGTTCATCGAGCGCAATCAGGGCATGAACCTTGTCCAGTCGGCGCAAAGCGACCTGACCGAGGAGAAACAGGTGGCCTGACCATGCTGCGCTGCGAAGGCTGGCCAAGAAACGCGCCTGTAGTAATCGGATAACACCCGCCGGCCCGCGGGACTCCTAAGCTTCCATCCGAAGGCTTGGGAGAAGCCAGTGGCCAAAGTAATCCACTCCATGATCCGCGTCCGCGACCTGGACGCGTCGATGAAGTTCTATGAGACCGCATTCGGGCTGAAGTCCGCCGACCGGTTCGACTTCGACGGCTTCACGCTGGTCTACCTGCGCAATCCCGAGAATGATTTCGAGATCGAGCTGACCTGGAATCACGGCCGCGCCGAGCCGTACAGCCATGGCGACGGCTACGGGCACGTGGCGGTCACGGTGCCGGACCTTGATGGCGAACATCGGCGCTTCGTCGAGCGCGGGCTCAATCCCAATCCGATCAAGGAATTCAATCGCGACGGTGCGCTGATGGCGCGCTTCTTCTTCGTGCAGGATCCGGACGGCTACAAGATCGAGGTCTTGCAGGAGCACGGACGCTACCGCTGACAACGACAATCGACCGCGGCACACGCGGCGCAGACGAGTGGAGGAAACGAGATGACGAAAGCGATCATGAACCGCCGCGCCTTCCTGGCGGCGAGCTCCGCTGGCGCAATCGCGGTGGCGGTAGGCGGTAACCTGGTGATCGGCGCCAACGGCGCCTGGGCGATGTCGACCAAGGCGCTGACCGGCGACGAGGCGGCGATGCTGGTGCGCATGGCGCGCGCCACCTATCCGCACGACATGCTGGACGATGCGATCTACGGCAAGGTTGTGTACTCGCTGGACGAGAAGGCAAGCGCCGATGCGACGCTGCTGAAGAACCTGCAGGAGGGCGCCGCGACCCTCAAGGAAAAGAAGTTCGACACGCTGGATGAGGCCGGCCAGGCCGCGGTGCTGAAGGAAATCGAGAGCAGCACGCCGTTCCAGGCCGTGCGCGGCGAGTGCATCACCGGCATCTACAACAACCCGGATGTCTGGAAGGTGCTGGGCTACGAGGGAGCATCGGCGGAGCTCGGCGGCTACATCAACCGCGGCTTCAGCGACATCGACTGGCTGCAGGACGCTTAAGGAGAACCATCATGGCCGCGAAATATGAACTGAGCGACGACAGCGTCGTGGTGGTGATCGGCTCCGGCGCTGGCGGCGGAACCCTGTCCAACGAGCTGGCGCAGAAGGGCGTCAAGGTGGTGCTGCTGGAAGCCGGCGGGCGCCACGAGATCGAGGATTTCGTCAACGACGAGTGGGCGAGCTTCGGCAACATCTCCTGGCTCGACAAGCGTACGACGTCGGGCACGTGGCGGGTGGCGAAGGACTTCGCCGGCCTGCCGGCCTGGATCGTCAAGGCGGTCGGCGGCTCGACCGTGCATTGGGCCGGCGCCTCGCTGCGCTTCCAGGAGCACGAGTTCAAGGTCAAGTCGACCTATGGCGACATCGCCGGTGCCAACCTGCTGGACTGGCCGATCACGCTCGCCGAGATGGAGCCGTATTACGACCGCGCGGAAGACAAGATGGGCGTGACCGGCACCCACGGGATTCCGCGCCTGCCGGGCAACAACAATTTCCGCGTCCTGGCCGCCGGCGCCAAGAAGCTCGGCTACAAGGAATTCCATACCGGCAACATGGCGATCAACTCGCAGCCGCGCGACGGGCGCGGCTCCTGCCAGCAGATCGGCTTCTGCTTCCAGGGCTGCAAGTCGGGCGCCAAGTGGTCGACGCTCTATACCGAGATCCCGAAGGGCGAGGCGACCGGCAAGCTCGAAGTGCGGCCCGCCAGCCAGGCGCTGCAGATCCAGCACGACGACAGCGGCAAGGTGACCGGCGTGCTCTATGCCGACAAGGACGGCAAGCAGCAGGTGCAGAAAGCGCGGGTGGTGGCGGTCGCCGGCAATTCGATCGAGAGCCCGCGGCTGTTGCTCAACTCCGCGACGCCGAAATATCCCGACGGCCTCGCCAACTCGTCGGGGCAGGTCGGCAAGAACTACATGCGGCACATGACGGGATCGGTGTATGCGATCTTCGACAAACCGGTGCACATGTATCGCGGCACCACCATGGCCGGCATCATCCGCGATGAATCGGCGTTCAAGCCGGACCGCGGCTTCGTCGGCGGCTACGAGATGGAGACGCTGTCGCTGGGCCTGCCGTTCATGGCCGCGTTCCTCGACCCCGGCGCCTGGGGCCGCGACTTCAGCAAGGCGATGGAAGGCTACGCCAGCATGGCCGGGATGTGGCTGGTGGGCGAAGACATGCCGCAGGAGAAGAACGGCGTCACGCTGCATGCGTCGGAGAAGGACCAGTTCGGCCTGCCGGTGCCGAACGTGAACTTTGACGACCACGCCAACGACGTCGCGATGCGCGAGCATGCCTACAAGCAGGGCAGCGCGGTCTATGACGCGGTCGGCGCGACCAAGACGTTCAAGACGCCGCCTTATCCCTCGACCCACAATCTCGGCACCAACAGGATGGCGGAGAAGGCGAGCGACGGCGTGGTGAACAAGCACGGCCAGACTCACGATATCGCCAACCTGTTCATCTCGGACGGCAGCCAGTTCACCACCGGCGCGGCGGAGAACCCGACGCTCACCATCGTGGCGCTGGCGATCCGGCAGGCGGAATACATCACCGACCAGATGGCGAAGAACGAGATCTAGAGGTTCCCTCCCTGGGACACGCCGCTCCGGTCTTCGGGCCGGGGCGGCGTTGCTTTATTCCGCGGCGCGGCGCGGAACCCAGCCGCGCAAGATGCGGCAGCGCGCGACCACCTCGAAGAGTCCGGACATCCGGGTCAGGTCTCGCGCCGCCTTGCGGATCGGCAGCATGTCGGCATCGAAAGCAGATGCCGGCC
>DATEOK010000409.1:0-15899 GCA_035274225.1 Dongiaceae bacterium | reverse complement strand
CTTCGGCATCGACCGCCGCCAGATGGCGGTGACCAGGGAGCTGCCGACGCAGTTCACCGACTGTTTCGGATCGAAGCGCACCGGCCGGCGCACGCACATCTATTATCCGGGCGCGGCCGCGCTGCTGACGCCGGATCATTTCGATTTCGCGGAGACGACCGGGCGCATCTTCCACCTCGGCCTGCCCGGCATCCACAAGCTGCTGGACGGACCTTGGCAGGGCGATGCCAACGGCTGGGTCACCGTGCTCAAGAAGGCGAAGGCCGCCGGCCTCACCACCAATTTCGAGCTGGTGATGATCGAGCCACAGCGCCTCGCCGGCATCATGCGGCCGTGCCTCGCCCACCTCGACTACCTGATCGTGAACGACTGGGAGATCGGTGCCCTAGGCGAGGAGAAAACCTACGACGAAGGCATCACCAACATCCCAGCCTGCCTCAAGGCTGCGCGCAACGTGCTCGCGAACAGCAGCATCGGCCTGGTGGTCGTCCATTTCCCTAAGGGCGCCATCGCCGTGGCACGCGACGGTACGGTGACCCAGCAGCCATCGGTCCGGGTGCCGCCGTCGGCCGTGGTCGGCGCCAACGGCGCCGGCGATGCGTTCGCCGCCGGCATGCTGTACGGCTTGCACGAGGGCTGGGAGGTGAAACGCTGCCTCGCCCTCGCCCACGCCAGCGCCGCGGCCTCGCTGCGCGGCGCCTCCACCACGGACACGGTGGAGACCTGGCAGAATTGCCTGCAGTTGGCGGAAGGCTGGGGCTGGAACGACTGGCCCGCTCAGTAGTGCCGCGGGAACACGCTCTTCAGATGCGCGCGCATCAGGTCGGTGGCGCGCTCGCGGGTCAGCAGACCCAGCATGATGTTGATCCAGAGCCCGTCGCCGGAGGCGAGCAGGAACTGTCCGGCCTTTTCCGCATCCAGGTTCTTGTAGCGCCCTGACTGCGCCAGGGCGTGGCAGGCCTTCATCAGCGCCTCGCCGTATTCGGCGTCGCTCTCGGTGCAGACGTCCATGTATTGCGGACGGAAGCGGGTCTCGCTCCAATAGGCGACCCAGACCGAGATGCGCTCGTGCCGGCATACCTTGGGATGCAACTGCGCCATCGTCACGGCTTCGAGCAGCGCGGCCGGATCGTCCCCCGCCTTGTCGCGCGCCTCGTGCCAGATCTCACGGAACTCGCCAGTCACCGCGCGCAGGGCTTCCAGCAGCAGCATGTCCTTGCTGGCGAAATACTGGTTGACCGCGCCGTTGGCCATGCCGGCCTCCTGCACCACGTCGGCGATGGTGGTCTCGCCGATGCCATGCTGGCTGATGGCACGGATGGCGGCCTCGATCAGCTGCTCGCGGCGGATGTCGCGCACCGCCTTGCGTGCGACTTTCAGTGTGTTGCGGGGCTTGCGGGGGTGATTGGAACGTTCTGTTTTGGGCACGGACTCGCGCAGGTCAGATTTTCGGTCGCCCACCATAACGAAAGCGCGGTCTGTGGGCCAAGGCGAAATCTTTTGTTCACCCCGCGCACGATACGGAATGAATGGTTCGCCAAAATCGATTCACTGACCGGCATCAATGTCTTTTGCCAAGTGAGGGCGAGCGTCATCACAGATTCATGTGCAGCCGATAAAATTCGACTCGCACGGTCCATAATGGTTCGGCTAGCATGTCCTGGTTCCGCACTACGAAGCGACCAGCTTATTCCACGCTTCGCGCCAACGGCCGCGAACCGATGATGCAGTGGCCGACGCGGACAAGAGCGCGCAGCGACGCGCAAAACCGGGCAGATGTGCCAGTAGGCGACACACGGCCAGAGAACGGTCGGGCAGAGGATATTGCCCGGCGAGACTTGACCTATTTTCTGTATGGGAGGTGACGATGCGGAAATCCGAAAAGGCAACGGCGCGCGATGCTGCGGGTCTCCAGGAGCAATTGACGGAAGCCTGGTCACAGCAAGCCAGCCGTTCCGGCGAGACATATGGGAGATTGTTTGCGGCGATGCGCGACGAAGTGACGGACTTCGTGCAGCGCCGGGTCGACGCCAACATGACAACGGTGCGCGAATGGTCCGAGTGCCGGAGCGTCAATGACGTATTCGCCTTGCAGCAGCGTTGGGTGCAGTCCGCGGTCGAGCAGTATGTCGACCAGGGCAATCGCATCCTGGAAACCTGCCGGCTTGCCGCCGCCGACCTCGCGGAAGCTGCGCAGCCAACGGCTGAAGCGGAAAAGCCCGCGACGGAGCGCAAGCACGCTACGCATCGGCAGGCGGAGCACCACCTGAAGCAAGCGGCCTAGTTTCTCACGAATGAGACGTCGGTGATCCCCTCCCATATCTTGGGGAGGGGATTACCGATTATGTCTATCCCGCCATTCGAACACGGCGAGCACGCAGCCGGTCTCGGTGCGCGAGGAGTGGCGCGTGCCGGGAGCGAAAGAGACGAAGTCGCCGGCCTTGAACACCGCGCCGTCGGAATCGATCAGCTCGCCTTCCAGCACGACGAATTCCTCGTAGCCCGGATGATCGTGCGCGATGGTCTCGGCACCGGGGAGCATGCGCATGAGATAGCTGCCGACGCCGGTTTCCCGGCGGTAGCTGATGGGCAGCCAGGACATCTCCGGCTGCACCGGGCCTTCGAGATCGTATTCGTTGAACGGAGTGGTGGCGATCGGGGTGATGCTGCGCTTCATCCGGCTCTGTCCTGGTCGACGGCCCGCTCGGCGGGCAAGGTCACCGTGACAGTAGTGCCGATTCCGGGCTTGGAGTCGATGGCGATCGTGCCGCCATGCAACTCGGCCAGATGCTTGCTGATGGCAAGGCCGAGGCCGGTCCCGCCCTTGGCGCGGGTGGTGGCGTGATCGATCTGGAAGAACGGCCGGAACACCTTGGCCATGGCCGACGGCTTGATGCCGATGCCGGTATCGGCAACGGCGAGCTGCACCTCGCCGCCGTCCGTCTTGCCGACGGACACCGAGACGTTCCCGCCCGAGGGGGTGAACTTGACGGCGTTGGACAGCAGGTTGAGCAGGATCTGCTTCAACGCGCGCTGGTCGCCGCGCAGGCGGACCGGCGACGCGGACAGCAGGCTGGTGATCCCGATGCCGCCTTCCTTGGCGCGGCCGGTCACCATGATGCGGCAGCTTTCCACCACCTGGAACAGGTCCACGACCTCTTCCGCCAGTTTGAGCTTGCCGGCTTCCAGCTTGGACATGTCGAGGATGTCGCTGATGATGGCCAGCAGCATCTCGCCGCTGTCGTGGATGTTGGCGGCGTATTCGCTGTAGCGCGCCATGTCCTCGCCGAAATGGCGGTCGCGGATCACCTCGGAGAAGCCGAGAATCGCGTTCAAGGGCGTGCGCAGTTCGTGGCTCATGTTGGCGAGGAACTCGGACTTAGCGCGGTTCGCCTGCTCGGCCTCGTTCTTGGCCTTGGTCAGCGTCCTTTCCGACTCGTGCTGAGCGGTGATGTCGAAACCGATGCACACGATCATGGCGACGTTATTCTCGGCATCCGGCAGCGCCACATTGGACCAGCGCAGCTGTCGCCGCGTCCCGTTCTTGTGCACCCACGGATTGACGTTGACGATCGGGAAATCCTCGAGCCGGCGATGGGCGAGGATGGTCATCACACGGCGATGGTCGTCGCCCGGAATGATGTGCCGCCAGGTCGCCGGGTCGCACATCTCGGCATAGGTGAAGCCGCTGATGCGCTCGGCGCCCTTGTTGACGCGGATGAGATTGCCCTCCACGTCATACACCGTGATCGCAGCGTCGACGTGATCGATGATGAGGTTGACCAGCGCATCCTGGTTGATACCAGGGCGCGGCCGGAGCCTCGCCGGCGCTCTCGGCACAGCGCGCTCGCGCGGCGGAAACAGCGGAACTCCGACGGTGCGGAATCGCTGCCACAAGCCCAGCCTGCGCGTGCTCTGCGTGAAATCGACTGTCACGGCCCGCCTCGTCTCGCACCGGCGCATAACTTCACCCCGAAGTCACCGGCGGATAGGGCTAGTTCACCATTCCAGTTCTTAACAGAAAGATAAAATCCCACCGGATGCTACACCCGGGGATGTAAGCATGAGCGGTCCTCCCCATCCGCAGTGGGAAGGACCGCGAAGCAACAGCCGGGCGTTGCCGCTCTACAGCGCTTTGCACTCTTCCCAGAGCTTGATGTACTTCGCCTCGCGCTCCGCATCGACTGGCTGGAAGAAGATTCCATTGGCCAGATGCTTCACCGGATCCGTGATTCCCAGCGCCTTGACCTGCTCCTGGTCCGCGATCTCGAATGCCTTCCTGTTGCTGTGGCCGTAGCCCGTGCTTTCGATCAGGTACTTGCCGGTCTCCGGCGAGATCCAGGCATCGATGAAATCGTAGGCCGCCGCCTCGTCCGCCTTGCCGACGTTGAGCAGGGTCATGCCGCAAAGCCAGGTGAAGATGCCCTCCTTCGGCACCGCGTATTTCACCGGCACGCCCTCGGCGCTGAGCGTCTTCACGGTTTCATTCCAGGCATAGCCGGCCACCACCTCGCCGGAGGCGAGCGCCTGGTTGAGCTCGGTCGGATCGCTCCAGATGAAGCGGCTGTTCTTGACCAGCTTTTGCACCAGCGGCTTGGTGGCGGCGAGTTCCTCGTCCGACATTTCCCAGATCTTCTTCGGCGAGTAGCCGAGGAGCAGGCCTGCGATCTCCACCGCGACTTCGCTGTCGGTGAACGCGACCTTTCCGGAATACTTGTCATCGTAAAAGATTTTCCAAGTCTCGCCCTCACCTTCTTCCACCATGTCGGTGCGATAGGCGATGCTCGAGTTGCCCCAGTCGGCCGGCGCCATCACCACCTGGCCGTCGATCACCACGCCGTCCGCGGTCTGCAGCGCGGGGATGACGTCCGGCCAGTTGCTGAGCTTGCCGGTGTCGATCGGCTTGGTCAGCTTCGCCTCGGTGAAGCGCACGACGGAGTAGGTGCAGGGATGCATGATGTCGGCATTGAATCCTGCCCGCACTTTCTGCACCGCTTCCGTCTCGTTGGCGAAGATCGAGAAGCTGGGCGGGGCCCCATATTTCTTGACGTAGGAACCAAAGTGGTCCGGCGTGTCGTAGCCGGCCCACTCAAGACAGACCAGCGGATCAGCCTTGGCCATCCGCGACATCACGGTCAAGCCGACGCCGAACGCGCCGGCGCCGGCAATCATCTGGCGCCGGGACATCTTGCCCTGCGCCATGCGATCGATGAACTTGAGCCTATTCATTGTCCCGCTCCCTGCTGTTGTTGCCGTTGCGCGGTTCGGCCGCGCTTGCCGTTGTTGCCGGAATTGGGGCCGAGATCAGGCAGGATGTCAATGCCATGAACTATCGTTCATGAAAGTTGACAGCGCCGACAGCGCGGTATCTATTTTTGCGCAACGAAAGTGGGACGCCGGCCCTATGCGGGAGTCGGCGCGGGAAACAGGGACAGTCACGATGGCAATTGCCGAACCCGGCGCCGCGCCGGGATGGACGGCATTGAACGGACGATGGAGCACGTGGTTGCGGCGCCGCGAATGGGCGCGCGGCTACCTGCTGATGTCGCCGACGATCCTGGTCATGGTGGCGATGCTGATCGTGCCCATGATCGCGCTCGTGGTCATCAGCTTCTGGACCCAGACGGTCCTCGAGATCGATCCCACCTTCACGCTCGAGAATTACTGGGAGCTGATCGAGCCGGCCGGCGAAGGCGACGAGGTGCCCACCTGGCTCGGCATTCCCTTCCCGCTCAAGCGCGCGGTCTACATCATCCTGTTGCTGAAATCGATCCTGATGTCGCTGTCGGCGACGGTCGCGGTCATCCTGCTCGCCTACCCGATGGCCTATTTCCTCGCCTTCCGGGTCAAGCGCCGCAAGATGATCTGGCTGATGGCGATCACACTGCCGTTCTGGACCAGCTACCTGCTGCGGGTGTTCTCCTGGAAGCTGATGCTCGGCTTCGGCGGCGTGATCAATTCCGGCCTGATGAAACTTGGTTTCATCAAAGACCCGCTGGAGTTCCTGCTCTATAATCCCACCGCCGTGGTGATCACCCTGGCGCACAGCTGGGTCGCCTTCGCCATCCTGCCGATCTATGTCTCGCTGGAGAAGATCGACCGCTCGCTGCTGGAGGCCGCGAGCGATCTCGGCGACAAGCCGTGGGAGCGCTTCCTGCGCGTGACGCTGCCGCTGTCGATGCCGGGCCTGATCTCGTCGGCGCTGCTGGTCTTCATCCCGACGGTCGGCGATTACGTGACGCCGACGCTGGTCGGCGGGCCCTCCGGCATCATGGTCGGCAATGCCATCCAGACCCTGTTCTATCGCGTCAACAACATCCCGCTCGGCTCGGCGCTGTCGCTGGTCATGATGCTGCTGGTCACGCTGCTGGTCTGCCTGTTCCTGTGGGCGGTCGGCTATCGCAAGATACAGCAGAGGGCCGTCTGACCATGCGGAAGCTCGATGCGATGACGGTCTATGGCGTCGCCTTCCTGGTCTTCCTCTATGCGCCCGTGCTGCTGATCCCGCTGTTCTCGTTCAACGACAGCACCGTCGCCACCTTTCCGATGAAGGGCTTCACGTTCAACGGCTATCGCGCCATGGCCGCGGACATCTCGCTGATGAACGCGCTCAAGAACAGCATTGTCGTCGGCATCGGCGTCTCGGTGGTCAGCACCATCTTCGGCATGCTGGCCGCGATGGGTGCGACCCGCTATGCGCTGCCCGGCAAAGGCCCGGTCATGGGCACCATCATGCTGCCGCTGGTGGTGCCGAGCCTCATCATCTCGATCGCGCTGCTGGTCATCCTGCGCAAGGTGTTCGACGTCCCGCTGTCGCTATGGACGGTCGCCGCCGGGCATGTGCTGGTCTGCGTTCCATTTTCCATGCTGACACTGATCGCCCGCCTGGAAGGCTTCGACAAGGGGCTGGAGGAGGCGTCCAACGATCTCGGCGAGAGCGCCTGGATGACGTTCTGGCGCGTCACCTTCCCGATTGCCCTGCCCGGCATCGTCGCCAGCCTGCTGATGTGCTTCACCATCTCATTCGACGAGTTCGTGATGGCGTTCTTCCTCTCCGGCACCGACCAGACGCTGCCGGTATTCCTCTACAGCCAGCTGCGCTTTCCCAACAAGCTGCCGCCGACCCTGTCGCTCGGCAGCACCATCCTCGCGGCCTCGATCGTCATTGTCGTCTTCTCCGAATGGCTGCGCCGTCGCGGCGTCCAGTCCAATGCACCGGGAGCGTTCTGAAGCCATGGCATCCAGCGACAGCATCATCCAGATCCAGGACATCTCGAAGCATTTCGGGCCGGTCAAGGCGGTCGACGAGGTGTCGTTCGACATCCGGCGCGGCGAGTTCTTTTCGCTGCTCGGCCCCTCCGGCTGCGGCAAGACCACGTTGCTGCGCATGCTGGCCGGATTCGAGCTGCCGACTTCGGGCGAACTGCTGATCGACGGCCAGCCGATGTCGACCGTGCCGCCGAATGCGCGCCCGACCAACATGGTGTTCCAGAACTACGCCATCTTCCCGCACCTCAATGTACGGGAGAACATCGCCTACGGCCTGCGCAAGCGGAAGCTCGGCAAGGCCGAGGTCGCGCGCACCGTCGAGCAGGCGCTGGAGTTGATCAAGATGCCGGGCTATGGCGAGCGCCGGTCCGACCAGCTGTCCGGCGGCCAGCGGCAGAGGGTCGCGCTTGCCCGCGCGCTGGTGTGCCAGCCGAAAGTGCTGCTGCTCGACGAGCCGCTCGGCGCGCTGGACAAGAAGCTGCGCGAGGAGATGCAGATCGAGCTGCGCCAGATCCAGCGCACCGTCGGCATCACCTTCGTGTTCGTCACCCACGACCAGGAGGAGGCGCTGACCCTCTCCGACCGCGTCGCCGTCATGTCGCGTGGCAAGGTGCTGCAAATCGACCACGCGACGCGCCTGTATGAGGCGCCGAACTGCCGCGAGGTCGCCGAGTTCATCGGCACCATGAACATCCTGCCCGGCACCGTCAGCGGCCTCTCCCAGGGCCGGGCCAACGTGACGGCCGGCGCGCTCGGCGCGTTCGAGGCGCGGGCGGAAAACGGCACACCGGTCAAGGGCGCGCCGGTGCTGGTCGCGATCCGGCCGGAAAAGCTGCAGATCTCCTGGGAGCGGCCGAGCCTCAGCATCAACACCCTCGCCGGCAAGGTCAGCGCCGTCGCCTATTTCGGCGACCGCAGCCATTTCTATGTCGATGTTGAAGGCTGCGAGAAGCGCATGGCGGTCGCGTTGCAGAATGGCGAGCGCCGCGTCGATGGCGGCGATCCGGTCGGCAAGCCGGTGTGGCTGAGCTGGGAGCCAGACGCGGCGGTGCTATTGCCGGCCTAGCCAGAAAGCTCGCGCGTCAGCAACACAAAGTTGCCGGACGAGGGGAAGAACGGGTTGGCCCGGATCGAACGGCGCTCGCGCACCCTGAAGCCAAGACTTTCATAAAAGGACATCACGCTCGCGTCGGCCTCGTATGTGCAGAGGCTCAGCTTTGTCATGCGCTCCTGCCGCGCCAGCCTTTCTGCCTCCGCAACGAGCGCGCGACCCGCACCGCTGCGGCGATGCTGGGGGAACACGGCGATCAGATTGATGTAGTAGCTGTCGACGGCAAGTTCCTCCAACTCGCTGAGCTCGGCGACGGGGAGGACACGGTCTCCGACCAGGAGGGGGTCGGGCTCGGCCGCCATCAGCGCGCTCTGCGGCAGGCAATTGATCGCACCCAGAACCTTCCGATCTTCATCCTCCGCAACCCGCCAGTGGTGCAACGCGGAGTGGCTCTTGGGGTTCAGGATGCGGCGGTCGACGAACGTCTGGGCCACCGTCTTGCCCGGAACAAGGTCGCCATAGAACATGGTCATGATGCCGTGACCTGCCATTATGGCGACCTCTGCCAGGATCGAGGCGTCGGCGGCAACTGCGTCACGAATGATCATGTGCGGCCCCTTTCCGCTCGACCATGATTTCATGCGTCGCGGCCGGCTATTGTGCCGCTTGCAAGGCCTCCGGCAAAGTCTGTTCCAACACGTCCAGATCCGCTTTCGCTCCCGCGCTGACGCGGATGCAGCGGTCGAGCGGCGCGACGCCGGGCATGCGCACGAAGACGTCGCGGTTGATGAGTTCGGCCAGCACCTTGCGCGCATAAGCGCCGTCGCGGCCGCAATCCATGGTGACGAAGTTGGTCGCCGACGGCAGCGGCTTCAGGCCGTTGCCGCGGCCGATCGCGGCGATGCGGTCGCGCGCGGCGGACACTTGGTCCAGCACCCATTTGAGATGCGCCTCGTCCGCCAGCGCGGCGAGTGCACCGGCCTGGGCAATACGGTTGACGCCGAAGTGGTTTCGGATCTTGTCGAAGCTCTTGATCACGCCCGCTTCGCCGATGGCGTAGCCGATGCGCGCGCCGGCCATGCCATAGGCCTTGGAGAAGGTGCGGAAGCGAATCACCTGCGGATTGGTGACATCGATCGGCGGCGTGGTGCCGGCCGGTGCGAATTCGCAATAAGCCTCGTCCAGGCAGAGCAGCGTGCCAGATGGCAGGCGCGCGATCATCGCCTGCACCGTCGCACCGTCCCACCAAGACCCCATCGGATTGTCCGGGTTGGAAAGGTAGACGACCCGCGCCTGCTCCTTCTCCGCCAACGCCAGCAGGGAGTCGAGGTCCTCGCGGTCATTGACGTAGGGCGCGGTGACCAGCCGCCCGCCAAAGCCGGCGACGTGGAAGTTGAAGGTGGGATAGGCGCCGAGCGAAGTCGCGACCGTCACGCCCGGCTCGACGAACAGGCGTACGATGTATCCGAACATTCCGTCGATGCCCTCGCCCACCACGATGTTGTCCGGCTTGACGCCATGCCTGCCGGCCAGCGCCTGCTTCAGGTCGTGGTTCTCCGGGTCGCAGTATTTCCAGACATCCGCCGCCTCCCGGCGCATCGCTTCGATGGCGCGCGGCGAGGGGCCGAACAGGCTTTCGTTGGCGCCGATGCGGGCGCGAAACAGGCGGCCGCGCTTGCGCTCCTGCGCTTCCGGGCCGACGAAGGGCACGGTCGAGGGCAGATCCTGGACGATGGTGGCATAAGGCGGCAGTGACATGCGGCATTCCTGATCTGGGCTTTGCCTCATTCATCATCGCGCCAATGCGCCCGTCAACCGAGAGATGCTTGCCGGGACACCTAAGCCAATGTTAGCCGTGGGTCCGGGACACTCTCGAAAAAGGACCGGACATGGCCAAGACCCTTCTGGTGACGGGCGGATCGCGCGGCCTGGGCGCTGCCGTCTGCCGGCTGGCGGCGCGCGACGGCTACGATGTGGCATTCAGCTACGCCGGGCGCACGGACGCCGCCAAGCAGATCGTTGCGGACATCCAGAAAGCCGGCCGTAAGGCGGTCGCCATCCAGTCCGACGTCGCCGATCCGGTCCAGGTCGTGTCGCTGTTCGACCGGGCGGCGCAGGAGATCGGCTACATCGATGCCTTCGTCAGCAATGCCGGCATCATCCACAAGGGCGGGCAGCTTGCCGACCTTCCCATCGAAGACATCAAGCGCATCATCGACATCGACCTGACCGCACATCTCATCTGCCTGCGCGAAGCGGTGCGGCGCATGGCGAAGTCGCGCGGCGGCAAGGGCGGCGCGATCGTCACCATGTCGTCGATGGCGGCGCAGCTGTATGGCCTCGGCGGCTTCATCCCCTATGCCGCCGCCAAGGGCGGGATCGACGTGCTGACCGTCGGCCTCGGCAAGGAAGTCGCGAACGACGGCATCCGCGTCACCGGCCTGCGCCCGGGCCTGATCGATACCGACATGCAGGACGACACCGGCATGGAGAACCGAATCGCCAAGCTCGCCTCCGGCATTCCGATGGGCCGCGGCGGCACCGCCGACGAAGTGGCGGAAGCGGTGCTTTGGCTGCTGTCGGACAAGGCAAGCTATGTGACGGCGACGCTGTTCAACGTCTCGGGCGGGCGCTGATTGAGCGATGACAGTCTCGCTCCAATCCCCTCCCCCGAGGCGGGGGAGGGTTAGGGTGGGGGCGACGGCGGTTCAACTCGACTCATTCTTCGCAAGAGAGAACAACCCCCACCCCAGCCCTCCCCCAGCTTGGGGGAGGGAGATTTTCGTCGCGCTGTTCGCGCTGGGTTTTCTTGCGGCCTCACCCACGACTGCTTTCGCCCACACCTCCGAGCGCGCCTTCATCCTGCTATTGCCGACCGGCCACTATTTGCTCGGCGGCGCTCTGGCGGTCGCGGCGTCATTCGTGATCCTGCTGGCGCTGCCGGCGGAGCGGGTGAAGCGCTGGTGCGCGGCGCAGGTGGTTCTGGCGAACATCAAAGCGCCGGGCGAGACGTGGACCAGCCTCGCCTCGTTCGTCGTGCTGGTCGTGCTCATCCTCGCGGGCTATTTCGGCAGCCGCGATCCGCTGGACAATCCGCTGCCGCTGACGGTCTGGACGCTGTGGTGGATCGGCCTGACCCTCGCGCAGGCGCTGTTCGGCAATCTGTGGCGCTATTTCAATCCGTGGGTCGGGCCGTTCCGGTTGCTGGGACCGCGCACGGCGCTCCTGCCCTATCGGCTGGCCTATTGGCCGGCGATCGTGGGCCTGCTCGCCTTCGCCTGGTTCGAGCTGATATCCCTGGCGCCCGACGATCCCGCCCTCCTGGCGCAAGCGGTGATCGTCTACAGCATCGTCACCTGGATCGGCATGGCGCTGTTCGGCGAGCAGGCGTGGCTGGCGCGCGGTGAGGCATTCTCGGTGTTCTTCGGATTGATCGCGCGGGTCGCGCCGCTCCAGGTCGAGCAGCAGCGGTTGACTCTCGGACTGCCGGGGCGCGCGCTCGCCGACTTTCCGCCGCTCCCGCCGAGCGGCATGCTGTTCGTGCTGCTCACGCTCGCGACCGTGTCGTTCGATGGGCTCAGCAAGACCTTCTGGTGGCTCGGCCTCAACGGCATCAACCCGCTGGAGTTCCCCGGCCGCAGCGCCGTGATGGGCACCAACTCAGTCGGCCTCGTCCTGCTCTGGCTCTTGCTGAGCGCCGCGTTCCTGGCCTGCATCTGGACTGGGCGTGCGCTTGCCGGACTGCGCGGCCCGTTCTGGCCGCATGCCGGCGCCCTCGCTGCCTCGATCCTGCCAATCTCCATCGGCTATCAGTTCGCGCACTACCTGACGGCGCTGCTGGTGAACGGGCAGTACGCCACCATCGCGCTGACCGATCCCTTCGCCCTCGGGTGGTTCGCGTCCGAGGACCGGATGCACCGGGTCACGACCTCATTCCTGTCCAACCATGCCGGCGTGACGTTCATCTGGAATCTGCAGGCCACCGGCATCGTCGTCGGCCATGTCGTCGCGGTGCTGGTCGCGCATCACATCAGCCTGCGGCTGTATCCAGGTCGCCGGATGGCGCTGCTGAGCCAGCTGCCGCTGGCGGTCCTGATGGTGGCCTATACCTTGTTCGGGCTCTGGCTGCTCTCGACGCCGGCAGCCGGTTGAGTTTTGCCGATCCCATGATAAAGTTCGTATACGAACGATCTACAAGACGCCGAGCTGGCGCGGCACGCCTGAACAGGGATCCATCCAACTGGGGGAGGCAAGCAATGACTCGTTCCAAGACTCCAAAACCGTCCAAGGGCCTGATCACGCGCCGCGGCGCGCTGAAGGGCTTGGCCGCGGTGGCCGGAGGCGGCGCCACGCTCGGCCTCGCGCCGGGCTTCGTGCGCTACATCCAGGTCAGCGCCGCCGAGCCGATCAAGATCGGCTTCCAGGCGCATCGCACCGGCATCGGCGCCGCCTATGGCCGCTGGTACGAGCGCACCACCAACGCGGCGGTGAAGCTGATCAACGACGCCGGCGGCATCGCCGGCCGGCCGATCGAGCTGATCGTCGAGGATGACGGCACCGACCCCAAGCGTGGCGCCGAGGTGGTCGAGAAGTTCGCCTCGTCGCACAAGGTCGACGTCACCTTCGGCACGCTGTTCTCCCACGTCGTGATGGGCTCGGCCCCGCGCGCTGGCGAGCTGAAGATGCCGTACTACGTGGTCAGCGAAGGCCACCATGTCGCGTCGGGCGCGCTCAACCGCTACACCTTCCAGCCGGGCATCACCGACGTGAAGGCCCAGGTTTCGTCGATGGCGCCGTGGATCGCCGGCAACCTCGGCAAGAAGGTCACCATGATCTTCCCCGACTACGCCTTCGGCTACGACCACCGCGACTATTTCACCGCGGCGATCGAGAAGCAGGGCGGCAAGGTGCTGCAGCTGCTGCCGATCCCGGCGACCGAGACCTCTTACACCAAATATTTCCCGCAAATTCCGAGCGATACCGAAGTGCTCTACCACGTCATGGTAGGACCGGGCGTGCTCACTTTCGTCAAGGAGATGGGCGAGTTCTACGGCTCCAACCGGCCGCAGATCTTCGGCTTCATCGACTCCCTGGAGGCGGTCGACGTGGCGAGCCCGGGGCTCGAATTCCTCGACGGCACCTATTTCTGGGAGGCCTATCCGCGCTATGCCCAGGCCAACCAGAGCGATGCCGACAAGGCTTACCGCGCCGCGGTCGGCGTCGATGCCAACGGCGCCAGCCTGGAGGACGCCAAGGACGTCGCCACCTACTCCCACATGTTCGGCTGCTGGGAGACGCTCTACATCATCAAGGAGGCGATCGAGGCCAGCGGCTACGCCTCGGCGACCGACGCCGACAAGAAGAAGCTGGTCGAGGCGACCGAGGCGATGCAGGGCTGGAAGGAAGGCAACGAGCACCCGCAAGGCGACAAGACCTTCGTCGGCGCGATCCACCAGTGCTTCGGCCACCAGTTCATCTCCAAGGTGACCGGCGGCAAGCTCGAGGTCGCCCACAAGACCGAGATCGCCGACGGCACCTACGAGCCGGAGACCGACTACACCAAGATGGCGCTGTAAGAGACTAATGACGCCGTTGCCCTGGCATTCCCTCCCCCGAGCCGGGGGAGGGTTGGGGTGGGGGCGCCGGCGGCTTCGCTCGACTCAATCTTCGCAAGAGAGAACAACCCCCACCCTACCCTCCCCCAGCTTGGGGGAGGGAGATGTCATTGGTGGGGGGCGGAAAACGTGAGTCTTGGCCCCCACCTCCTCCTCGCCCTGATGGAAGGCACCGTTGCCGCGTTCGTGCTGGCGCTGACGGCGCTGGGGCTGGCGTTGGTGTTCGGGGTCATGCGCATCGTCAACGTGGCACATGGCGAGTTCTTCATGCTCGGGGCGGTGTTCGCCTGGGCGTTCGCGCACCTGATCGGCAACCCGGCGCTCGGCTTCCTAGTGGCGATGATCGCAAGCCCGCTGATCGTCGGCGGCGCGGCCCTCGCCATCGACCGGGTGATCCTGCGGCGCTTCAACTACCAGCCCGAGGCGACCATCGTCGCCACCATCGGGCTGCTCTACGTCATACAGCAGCTGGTGCTCATCTTCTACGGCCCGGACGCACGCTCGGTCGAGGCGCCGATCAACTTCCGCATCCAGCTGCCGTGGTTCGGCTATTCCGGCTACAAGCTGGTGGTTGCGGGCATCGCCGCACTGCTGCTGCTCGCGACCTGGTTCGGCATCGCCAAGACCAGGATCGGCCTTGTCATGCGCGCGACCCAGTTCGACAGCGAGACGGCGCAAGCGTTTGGGATCCCAGTGGACCGCGTCTACGCCGCGGTGTTCGCGCTCGGCGCGATGCTGGCCGCCATCGCCGGGGTGCTGATCGTGCCCATCAAGCAGGCCTATTACCTGATGGGCCTCGATCCGCTGCTGCTGTCCTTCATCGTGGTCATCATCGGCGGCCTCGGCAGCCTGCGCGGTGCGGTGATCGCGGCCTTTGTGATCGGCATCAGCGACGGCGTGATCTCGGTGTTCTTCTCGCCCAACCTGTCGAAGATCCTGGCGACCCTCCTGGTGGCCCTGGTGCTGATCTTCCGGCCCGAAGGCCTGTTCGGCGGAAAAGGGCGCTGATGGATCGGCATCGCTCCCTCGCGCTCCACGGCGGCGCCCTTGCGGTGCTGTTCCTGCTGCAGTTCGTGCTGCCGCCCTATCACCATACCAACTTCACCAGCATCATGGTGCTGGCGACCTATGGCATCGGCTACAACATCCTGATCGGCTATACCGGCCTCCTCAGCCTCGGCCACGCCATGTTCTTCGCGGCCGGGCTCTACGCCGCCGGCCTCACCGTCCACTACTACGACATCGACGCAGTCAGCGCCTTCCTGGTCGGCAGCGCCGCGGCATGTGCGTTCGCGACGGCGGTCGGCCTGGTCGCGCTGCGCACCACCGGCGTCTCGTTCATGATCGTCACCATGATGTTCGCGCAGGCCTGCTTCCTGCTCATCCTCTACTTCAACGAATGGACTCGCGGTGACGAAGGTATCGTGCTGAGCGAGGCCGCGCGGCAGATCGGCGGGCTCAGCCTGACCAACCCGACGGTGCGCTACAACCTTGCGCTCGCATTGTTCGCCGGCGGGCTGATCCTGTGCCTGATCCTGATCCGCTCGCGCGTCGGCCGCGTCCTCGTCGCGATCCGCGAGAACGAGGAGCGAGTCAAGATGCTGGGCTACCACACCTTCCGCTACAAGCTGCTGGCGCTCGCCTTGTCCGGTTTGCTGTCCGGCGCGGCAGGCGCCGCCTATGCGCTGATGTTCGGCTATGTCGGCGCCACCTTTGCCTCGATCGAATATTCGATCTACGCCCTGCTCTGGGTGCTGCTGGGCGGTGCGGGCACGGTCCTCGGGCCGATCGTCGGCGCACTGCTGATGTTCTACCTGGTCGAGTGGACGAGCGAAGTGACGCAAAGCTACCGCATCGTGGTTGGCGCGGCGCTGGTGCTGCTCACCCTGTTCTTCCCCAAGGGCATCCTCGGCACCCTGCGCGAGAAGCGCCTCAGGTGGCTGCCGTGAGCTTCCTCGAAACCA
>DATEOK010000408.1:0-5968 GCA_035274225.1 Dongiaceae bacterium | reverse complement strand
CAGTCACAGCCATGCTCACCTTACCTTCATTGCGAACGGTGCGGTTTACGTCGAGCGCGATGGCGAGCCGGCCGGGCGGTATGACGCGCCGGCGCTGATCCGCATCCCGGCACACTCGATGCACGCGTTTACCACGCTGGCACCGGGCACTGTGATCGCATGCATCCACAACGCCGACCATGCCGAGGCTGACGGCGAGCCGGCGATCGCGGCCGAGCATCACCTGACATTCACGGAGGACTGAGCATGCCTTTTGGTGTCGCTGCTGCTGCCGTCACCGCCGGCGCCGGCCTGATCGGCAGTGCCATGCAGTCGAGTGCCGCCGGCAAGGCGGCCGCTGCGGCGGAGGCGCAATGGCGCCAGGCGCGCGAGGATCTGGAGCCGTGGCGCAACACGGGCGCGAACGCACTAACGGTCGCCAGCAACATCGCGGGCGCGAACGGGCCGGAGGCGGCGCAGACGGCGATGGGCGACTTCTATACCTCGCCGGGCTATCAGTGGCGGCTCGATGAGGGCATGCGCGCGGTGGACGCCAGCGCAGCGGCGCGTGGCATGCTGCGCAGCGGCGCGACACTGAAGGCCGAACAGGCGCATGCGCAGGGCCTCGCGTCGGGCGAGTTCGAGAATTATTACAATCGTCTATACAATCTGTCGGGCCAGGGGCTGACGGCGGCGCAGGCTGGCGCGGGTGTGAGCAATAATGCGGCGCAGGGCGCGCTGACGGCCGGCAACACCCAGGCGAGCATCTACGGCAACGCCGCGAGCGGGATTGGCGCCGTCGCCAACAACTACGCGCAGAACCGCCTGATGGACGACTACATCAATCGTCCGACAGCTAGCAGTGGCCCGGCCAACTTCAGCGGCAGCATCGGCAGCCCCTATACGCCGTCAATCTATGGCGTGCCGAGCCCCTACTGAACCCTGAGGAGCTGATCCATGTCAGGCAGCATCGCCTCACCGTTTCCGGCGCCCAACGCACTGCTGGACATGGGCCAGGTCTACAGGACCGCCGACTACCACCAGAACTCGCTGGTGCAGCAGCAGGTTGCCCAGCAGGAAATGGGTCTCAAGAACATCGAGATGGAATCGCGCGGCGCGCAGTGGCTGCTCAATGCCAGCAACGGCGACGAGGCGAAGATGCGCGAGCTGTATCCGCAGGTCGTCAGCTGGGGTCAGCAGCATGGGCTGTATCGCAACGCGCCGGCGGAATTTCCCGGCCTCGGGCCGGTGCAATATCTGGCGTCGCAGGGCATATCGGCGGAGAAGCAGGCCCAGTTGCGCAGCACAGCCGGCGCGGTCGATGCCTACGGCAACACCATCGGCCTGGGCGGCCCGCCGAACGCCACGTCTGGCACGGTGGCGACGCCGGGCGCGACGCCGGGCGCCGATACCTACGAGGGATCGGTGATCGTAACCGAGGGGACGGGCAGGAACCCGCGTTCATCAGCCACCGGGACGGGGCAGTTCATCGATAGCACATGGCGGGCATTCGCCACGGCCAATCCGCAGCTGTTCGCTGGCATGACACCGGACCAGGTCATGGCGGCGCGCAACGATCCCAAGCTGGGCCAGGCGGCAGTCACCTGGCTGGCGCAGCAGAACGCGCCGGAACTGAAGGCGCAGGGCGTGGAGCCATCCGGCACATCGCTTCGTGTGGCGCACTGGGTCGGCGCCGGGCCGGCTGCCAAGATCATGCAGGCGCCGGACCAGACGCCGGTCAGCAGCTTCCTCAGCCCCGAGGCGGTCGCGGCGAATCCCGAGCTGGCGTCGATGACGGCGGGACAGATGCGCCAGCGCTTCGCCAATGTGCCCAACCCGAGCTTCCTGCAGCCGCAGCAGCCCGGTCGCGTGCAGGTCGCGTCCCTCGACACCGACACGCGCTCCGACGCCACCACGACGCCTCCAGCGCCCGGCGCGCAGCAGCCCGCGCAGCCACCACAGCAGACGGCGACAGCCACGCCACAGCCGCAGCCGCAGCCGCAGCCGCAGCCGCCACGGCGCACCCTGCCGCCGGAGTTGGAGACCAACAATGCCGGGCTGACTGCGCAGGATCTAAAGGAGCTGAAACCGATGCAGGCGGCGGCGAGGACCGGCGGAGACGCGGCCCTGCAGCGGTTCATGAACCAGGTCCAGCAGCGGCAGAACGCGAACAAGCAGGCGAAGCAGCAATGGCAGACGCACCAGGACACGCTGGAGCACCAGGCGCAGACGCTACGACTGTCGCAGCAATCTGGCGAACGCGATGCCGAGCGGCTGCAGCAGGGTGCGCAGACGCTGCAGCTGAACATCGCTCGATATAACGCCGACCGCGTCAAGGAATCTCAGGAGATGGCGCCGACGCTTGACCGCATCGCGCCGAAGATCGAGGACGACACCGCGACAGTTGCTGAACGCCGCGAATACTCGCGCGCCATGGAAACCGGATTTCTCAAGCCGCATATGGAACTTATCAACGGCGCGCAGGTGCTAGTCCCTGGACGCATCCCGCCGGGTTATCCCGCGTGGGACTACCGCCCGCCGAAGCCGGGCGAAACGTCCACTAAATCCGAGAGCGAACAGCCCCAAACAATCGTTCAGGCGCCGCCCAAGGAGCCGCCGCAGAAGGTGGCCGAAACGCTCATCGAAGATGCAGCCGGCATTCGCAAGATCGATCAGACATTGGACGCGCTGGCTGGCCATGAGGGCGCTGTCGGGCCGGTCTATAATATCCCGCTGTCGGAAACCATCGGCGATTGGCGGTCGCCATCCAGCGCGAAGGTCCGCGCACTGATCTCCGATATTGGTAGCTTGAAGCTGCATGATCGAAGCGGTGCGGCAATCTCTGCCGCGGAGTGGCCGCGTCTGCGTCCGTTTATCCCGTCAGTAAAAGATACACCTTCGGTCATTCGCGAGAAACTCGGCAATTTCCAAAGGGAGTACCTCGGCATCCTGAACGACACGTATCAGATCTATGGCCCGGCGGCGGGATACCGGAGTCTCCAGCCTGTCGAGGATGCACTATCCAGGCAGCGGCCAGAACCTAACAAGGAGAAAGACATGCCGCCGCCTCCTAAGGGCTTCAAGGTCATCCAATAATGGCAATATCAACCGACGGAAACGGCAATTACCTGACGCTTAATCAGTCGGGGGAGTGGGTCAAGGCGCAGATGTCCGAGGACCCGCGCACTGGCACCAAGCTGATCCAGGATGCCAATGGCGAGTGGAAGCCGGAGCCGGGCAAGGAACCTGGCGTGGCTGGTAGCGTGCTGCGTGGCATTGTGCGGGGCGTCACGTTCGGCTTCGCCGACGAATTGCGCGCCGGCACAGATGCGCTGGCCCAGGGCGTGGGCAATCTCATCCACGGCTCTGACGGTCGTCCCACCATGAGCGAGACGTATGACCGCAGCCTTGCGGCCAACCGGGAACAGTTCCGACTGGACGATATGACCAACCCGGCCTCTGCCATCGGCGGGCAAATCGCTGGTGGCGTTGGCGGAGCAATCGCCTCGCGCGGGGCTATTCCGGGTGCCGCGATAACGGCCATGGCTCCGCGCCTGCTGAATCCGCTCATCGCTAATCTGCCGGCCTGGGTGTCATCGGGCGGTCGCCTGATCCTTGGAGGCGCGGCGGCTGGAGGCGCTGCCGGGTTCGGTGAGGGTGAGGGCGGGCTCGCTCCCCGCCTTGGCACGGCCGCCGAGGGCGCTGCTACAGGTGCGGTTGTCGCGCCGGCTGTGGGTGCCGTGACATCAGCCGCGCCGGCCGTAGCTGGACGCGTGACCCATGCGCTCGGCATGCGAAACGCCGAGACAGCGGCTGACCGACAGATCCTCCGCTCGTTGGAGCGCGGCGGCGTGACGCCACAGGAGGCGCAGACCCGCTTGGCTGCGGCGGGCGATCAGCCGGTCGCGCTGGTCGATGTCGGCGGGCGCAACACCGTCAACCTCGGGGCTACGGCGGCGAACACGCCGAGCAAGGCACTCGATACGGCGGATGCCTTTGTCGAAAGTCGGCGGATCGGCAGGCCGGATCGTCTGACCAACGCAAGCGATGAGGCGTTCGGTGGCGGCTCCGGCACCACTCTTCCGGAGACCCGCGCTGATCTGCGCGAACAGCGCTCAGCCGCCGGCGAGCTATACGAGCGGTCGTTCAAGATCCAGCCAACCGAGGATGAGTTCAGCCGTGTCTCACCGTGGGTCAATGACCGCATCGGTCAGGAGGGGATGCAACGCGGTCTGCGTGTCATCGAGCTGGAGCACCTCGCTGAGGGGAAGGAGTTCAGCCCGAAGGCTTTCGGCGTCACCAGGGGCGAAGGCGGCAAGTTTGTGCCGATCGAGGGCCAGACGCCGAACATGCGCCTGCTCGATGCCGTCAAGCGTGGCTATGACGAGATCGTGGAAGATTTCCGCGACAAGACTTCAGGGAGACTCAATCTCGATCAATACGGCAGGGCGGTAGACGCGAACCGTCGCGCCTATCGCGACACGCTTGCGGATATGTACCATCCATACCGCCGGGCGCTGCAGACATGGGCCGGGCCATCGGCGCAGCTCGATGCCATCAAGGCCGGCGAGACCGCGTTCCGCACTAACCGCGATGTCGTCGCCGATCGAATGACACGATCCGCTGACGAGCAGGAAGCCTATCGCCTTGGCGCGGGGCGTGACTTTTCGGACAGGGTGAGCGATCCGGCGCGCGCAAGCGGCGCGGCGCGCAAGATGCTCGAAGATCACCAGATGCAGGCCAGGCTGAACAGTCTGTTGCAGGATGAGGTTCTGGGAAAGTTCAACGACGCACTGCGGCGTGAAACGCAGATGACCGCCGTCGAACGTGCGGTTAGCCCGCGCGCTAATTCGCAGACAGCCAGGATCACGGCGGGTGGCGCGGACATGGCGACAGACCCTTCTGGCCCCTTAATGACCGCGTTCCGCCAAGTCATCAGCGGTCATCCCTGGCAGGCTGCTGGCACAGCCGGGCAGGATCTCTATCGACGAGGACAGGGCATCAACCCGGCGACCGCCGATGCGCTGGCTAATCGGCTGTTCGAGGTCGAACCCGCCGCGCGACAGCGGGTTACCGAGGCGCTGGTTAACCGGCTGTTGCAGGATCATGTGGCCACGGAGCGGGCTCGCATGATAGTTCGCCCGGTGCTTAGCGGGTTGTCCAGGACTGCCGGCGGATATGTCGCTCAGGACTAGTGAGCTATGATCGCCCGCCGATTGGCGCGCGCGCGATTCAGGAATATTCCATGAGCCGCTATCTCGATGAAGCCAACCGCCAGGAATGTCAGGATCGCTGCCGGCAGGCCAAACGACAGACCCGCCCAGATCGCGAGTCCAGATGGGATCACCAGAAACACCACCGCTATCGCCACCATCGCCGCAGCCAACAGAATGAACGGCGATAGCACCAACAAAATTGCGATGGCAGCAATCGTATACAACACAACGCGTCCTTTCAGCTGACCAGTGAGGCGGCGGCGCTCAGGCGGCATCGACCCAGTGGCGCCAATAGAACGTGGGGATTTCGGCCACCAGCCAGGCTAAGCCAATGCCGGACAAGCCAACTATGATGCCGAGAGGCCCAGGCTCGTGGCCGGCTATCAAGCCGACAAAGCCGGCCACGCCGGCCAGCCCAAGGAACACGAGGACACGGGCGAACCAGTGCCCGATCAGCCAGAAGTAAAGCAGCGCCGCGCCCATGGCGAGGCCGATCAGCATTTCCATTATCTGTGTTTCCTATTGGTGGAGCTCATAGGTGTTTCGCGATCAGGCCGCCGATCAGCGCGGACATCAGGCTGAGGGCAAACACCCAGGGGCTCATCCGCCAGTCGCGCCACAGCTTCTGTTCCTCGGCGCGCAGCTTCTCCGCCTCACGCATCAGCTTGTGCTGCTCGGCGATGAACTTGCGCGCTTCCTGCTCCGCGCGGTTCGTCCGGACATCAAGCGGAATGTCGTCGCTCGGTGGGATCACGGCACCTGCCGGATCGTTA
>DATEOK010000407.1:0-2113 GCA_035274225.1 Dongiaceae bacterium | reverse complement strand
CTGCTTCCGCATCGACGTCGTCACCCTGGTCGAGCCGGTTATAGAGGCCGATCAGCACCTCGCGGGCGCGGGCGGCCGAGTCCGGATCGCCCTCGATCTGCACCTTGTTACCGCGGGCGGCGATGTGAACGCCGAGTCGCTGCTCGATGGTGATCAGGTGGCGGTCGTAATCGCCGAACAAGGGCCCCAGAAGGTAGGGCTGCTCGAACTCCAGCTCGAGCCTGGCTCGGCCTGCGTCGTTGGCGACTGTGGAATCACGGCGGGCCATCAGGCGGCGCCAATCGAAGCATTGAAGATGGTGCAAGCCATGCGGCCGCTTGGACTCCTTTTCCCAATTGAAGCTCAAGATAGAGGCACGCACCAAGGGTGCAAGCGCGCTGGCCTCGACTCTGTGACTTGCCGACGCCACTGTTGCCGGAATGCGGCTCCATCCGACTGAGAAATTCGACAATCGGGCGTTGCCAACGCGATTCATTCACGTTGAGCCGCTGGCCGCCGCGATGGGGGCGGAGATCAAGGGCGTCTCCATCCCGGACCTGACCGATGAGGCGTTCGCGGAAGTTCAGGCGGCGTTGTTCCGGCACAAGATGATCTTCTTTCGCGGCCAAAAGCTGAGTCACGCCGAGCATGACGCATTCAGCCTCCGGTTCGGGCCAGCGGCCGAGGATGCCTACACTCAGGGTGTTGCTGGGCACGACAATGTCCAGCCGGTGATCAAGGAAGCCGAAGACCGGTCGCGGATGGTGTTCGGGTCGGGCTGGCACACGGACTCGCCGTTCCTGCCGCAGCCGCCCGCAATCGCCAGCCTGAGGTCGGTGGAAGTGCCGCCGTTCGGCGGGGACACGATCTGGGCGAATTCGGCGCTGGCCTATTCGGTGCTGAGCGACGCCTATCGGCAGATGATCGCCGGTCTGCGCGTCCATTTCTCGATGCGCGATGTGCTTCGGACGGCGCATGAGGCGGTGGAGTTGAGCGACACGCCGATGGGCCGGCTCGCCGCCACTCGCGATGCCGGCGAACTACCTGAGCATCTTCGACGAAAGGTCGAGGGAAGCGTCCATCCGATCGTCCGCACGCATCCGGTGACGGGGGAAAAGGCGCTCTATCTGGATGGCACCTATGCCGTCGGGATCGAGGGCATGTCGCACGAGGAAGCGCAATCGATCCTCGATTTCCTGCTGAGCTTCATTATCCAGCATGAATTCACCTGCCGCCTGCGCTGGGAGCCGGACACGGTCGTGGTCTGGGACAACCGCCTGTGCGTGCACCAGGCGTTCAACGATTATCCGGGGCAGCGGCGCGAATTGTACCGAACGACGGTCGCGGGCGAGGTCCCGAGCTAGGCGGCGGCGAGTTCCCTGACCGCACCGGCGAGACTGTTCTGACCCGCGGAGGTCGTGGTCACCGAGATGATGTCGCCCGGCAGCGCGTCCGTTTCGACATGGACCGACTGGAGCCAGGGTGAGCGACCGATCATCTGGCCGGCGTGGCGGCCCTTGCGCTCGATCAGAATGTCGATGTCCTTGCCGACGCTGGCGCGGTTGAAGGCCATCTGCTTGTCGATGACGAGGGTCTGCAGGCGTTGCAGCCGCTCATCCATGACTTCGGGCGCGATCTGGTCATCCATCGAGGCGGCCGGCGTTCCGGGTCTCGCGCTATACTTGAAGGAGTAGGCCGAGGCGTAGCCGACCTCTTCGATCAGGCTCAGCGTTGCTTCGAAATCCTCTTCCGTTTCGCCGGGGAAGCCGACGATGAAGTCGCCGGACAAAGCGACGTCCGGCCGCGCCGCGCGCATCTTGTCGAGCGTAGCCAGATAGGATTCCACCGTGTGGCTGCGGTTCATCGCCTTGAGGATGCGGTTGCTTCCCGACTGCACGGGCAGATGCAGGTAGGGCATCAATTTCTCGACCTCGCCGTGCGCTTCGATCAGCGCATCGTTCATGTCGGCGGGATGGCTGGTCGTGTAGCGGACGCGCGCGAGGCCATCGATCTCCGCCAGCTCGCGGATCAGACCCGCGAAATCGCGGCCGCCCTCCGCCCAGGCGTTCACGTTCTGGCCAAGCAGAACCACCTCGCGGGCGCCGGTTTCAACGAGCTCGCGCGCTTCGGCGAC
>DATEOK010000406.1:0-3255 GCA_035274225.1 Dongiaceae bacterium | reverse complement strand
GACATGGCCGCACGCGACGAGTGGCTGATGCCGCTCGCGCCGGCAGACATCCGCGAGATCGAGCAAGCGGTGGAGCCGCTGATTGCCTGCGATGCGGACATCGCGGCGATGATCGCCGCCGACTTTGCATTGCCGTCGCTGGCTCCGAGGCTGAAGGCGCGGGCGCGCAACGAGGTCCTGAATGGCCGCGGCTTCCTGCTGCTGCGCGGCCTGCCGGTCGAGCGCTGGACCTTGCGCGAGGCGGCGACCGCGTTTTTCGGGCTGGGCGCGCATCTCGGCAGCGCCCGCTCGCAGAATGCCAAGGGCCACGTGCTCGGCCATGTCCGCGATCTCGGGCTCGATGCGCAGGACTCCAATGTCCGCATCTATCAGACCAACGCGCGGCAGACCTTTCATACCGACTCGTGCGACATCGTCGCGCTGCTGTGCCTGAAGACCGCGCGCTCCGGCGGGTTGTCGGCGCTGGTGAGCTCGACCACCATCTTCAACGAGATGCGCCGGCGGCAGCCCGACCTGCTGGCGCTGCTGCTGGAGCCGATCGCCACCGACCGGCGCGGCGAGGTGCCGGCGGGGCAGAGGCCATTCTTCGAAATCCCGGTCTTCAACTGGCACGCGTGGCAGCTGAGCGCGATCTATCAGCGCCAGTATATCGAGTCGGCACAGCGCTTCGCCGATGCGCCGCGCCTCACGCCGGCGCACCGCGACGCGCTCGACCTGTTCGACGCGCTGGCGGACGATCCGGCCCTGAACATGACCATGGAATTCAAGCCGGGCGACGTGCAGTTCGTGCACAACCACACCATCCTGCACGATCGCACCGCGTTCGTGGACTGGCCGGAGCCGGAACGGAAGCGTCACTTGCTGCGCTTGTGGCTGGCCGCATCGGACGCGCGGGCGCTGCCGCCGGTCTTTGCCCAGAGATACGGATCGCTGACGGTCGGCGACCGCGGCGGCGTGATCGTCGCCGGCACGCGGCTGCACGCGCCTCTACTGGCCGAATGATCCTACTGCGCCTGCACTTTGACGTAAGCGCCGGGCGCGTCCTCGATCGCCTTCAACTTGCCGGAGCCGGGCTCGCGTGCCGGCACCTTGCCGTCATCGAACGCAGCGATCCACTGCTGCCATTCGGGCCACCAGGATCCTGGCTTCATCTCGGCGTTCGCCAGCCATTCGTCGGGATTCTTCGGATGGGTCTTCGCCTTGGCGTTGGTCCAGTGGTTGTATTTGCCGGCGGCGGGCGGGTTGACCACGCCGGCGATATGCCCCGACGCAGCCAGCACGAAGCGCACCGGTCCTGAATAGAGCTGGGTCGCGACATAGGTCGCTTTCCACGGCGCGATGTGGTCCTCGCGGGTCGACAGGATGAAGGCCGGCGTCTTCACCTTGCGCAGGTCGATGTCGACGCCGTTGAGATCGATGCCGTTCGGTTTGCTCAGCAGGTTGTTCTGGTACATGTTGCGCAGATAGAAGCTGTGCATCGCCGCCGGCATGCGCGTGGAATCCGAGTTCCAGTAGAGCAGGTCGAACGGGAATGGCTCCTTGCCCAGCAGGTAGTTGTTGATCACGAACGACCAGATCAGGTCGTTGGCGCGCAGCATGTTGAAGGTATTCGCCATCTCGGCCCCTTCGAGATAGCCGCGCTCGTTCATCTTCTCCTCGAGCGCAGCAAGCTGCTCCTCGTCGATGAAGACGGTGAGCTCGCCCGCTTCCTTGAAATCGACCAAGGTGGTGAGGAAGGTCGCGCTGGCGATGCGCTCGGCCCCGCCCTTGGCGGCAAGATATGCGAGCAGCGAGGCCAGCAACGTGCCGCCCAGGCAATAGCCTATGACGTTGGCGGTCTTCTCGCCGGTCGCCTTCTCCATCGCGTCGAGCGCCGCGATCGGTCCTTCGAGCAAATAGTCGGAGAACGACTTGGCGGCGAGCTTCTCGTCGGGGTTGACCCACGAGATCACGAACACCGAGTGGCCCTGGTCCACCGCCCACTTGATGAAGGAGTTCGCCGGCTTGAGGTCGAGGATGTAGAATTTGTTGATCCACGGCGGGATGATCAGCAGCGGCCGCTTCGCCACCTCCTTGGTGGTCGGCGTGTATTGCAGCAGCTGGATCAGGTCGTTCTGGTAGACGACCTTGCCCGGCGTCACCGCGATGTTCTTGCCGACCTCGAAGGCCTCGAGATCGGTCATCCGGATCTTGAGCTGGCCCTTGCCGCGCTCCAGATCCTCCAGCAGGTTCTCCAGTCCCTTCACCAGGTTCTCGCCGCGGCTGTCGATGGTGGCGCGCAGCACTTCCGGATTGGTCAGCACGAAGTTGCTCGGCGCCATCGCGTCGACAAACTGGCGGGTATAGAAGTCGATCTTGCGCGAGGTCTTGTCGTCGAGGCCGTCGACATTCTGTACGGTCGATTGCAGCCAGCGCGCAGTCAGCAAGTACGATTGCTTGACGAAATCGAACACCTGGTTGTCCTGCCAGGCGGCGTCCTTGAAGCGGCGGTCGTCCTTGGCCGGCGCGATCACGGGATCGGCTTCCTGGCCCATCATGCGCTTGGCGGTCGACTGCCACAGGTTCATGTAGTCCTGCCAGAGCGAGAACTGCGCCTCCATCAGCTTGGCCGGATCGCTCATCAGGCGCGCAGTCATTTCCATGAAGGCACGGCCGATCGCCATCGGGTCCATGCCGCCCGAGGTGTTCTGGAACTGATTACGCTGAACGAAATCGGCGACCAGGCGCTGGGACTGCTCGGCGATCCGGGTCATGGCCTGGGACCAGGCAGCCGGGTCCATCTGGCCGTTTCCCCCGCTCTGTTCGCTCATCCGTCCTCTCAGAATTTCCGTTGTTTTTTCAACGTCTTGCCTTGCCCGATCCGATGGGTGAATTTGGCAATCGACGCCAGCCGATCTTTGCTATAGTAGCGCACGCTCAGGATTCGGCACTAAGTCGTTGAACGACGGTCGCAAATGACAAGCGTATCGCGCGCGGCTCTGGTGTCCAGCAGGGAGGTTGCCGACCACATGTTCGTCGTATTCCCGTCACGCGGAATTGGCGCCGCGGCTTTCGCCGCTGGGCTGCTGCTTGCGGGCTGCTCCTCCGATAGCGATGTGCCCCCGACCACCGTGAGCGCGCCGGGCGGCGGCACTCAGACGAACACGGATACCGGGTCGGGCGGCAATTTTCCGGATGTGAACACCACGCCGACCCAGCGGCCGACCTCCACGATCCAGGATCTGGTCAAGGCACCCGACGGACTGGCCGCCGCGC
>DATEOK010000405.1:0-5763 GCA_035274225.1 Dongiaceae bacterium | reverse complement strand
TGGTTGATGAAAGGTTAAGCGCCGCGCGGCAGGCCTAGTGTGGTTGTTCCTTGATTTTCAGGAACTTGAGCTTGGGAAAGTCCTGCTGCGCGCGGTCGAGGTGCCAGGAATTGCGCGCCAGGAACACCGGGTCGCCGTTATGGTCCTCGGCGATCGATCCGCGCGTCTCGTCCAGGAACTGCTTCAGTTCCGCCGGCTGCTCCGCCTCGACCCAACGCGCGGTGTGCAGGCTCGACGGTTCGAAGCGCACCGGCACGCCGTATTCGGTGCGGATGCGGTCCGCGAGAATCTCGAACTGCAGCGCGCCGACGACGCCGACGATCCAGTCGGTGCCGATCAGCGGGCGGAACACCCGCGCCACGCCTTCCTCCGCCAGCTGCTCCAGCGCCTTGCCCAGGTGCTTGGCGCGCAGCGGATCCTCCGGCCGCACGGTCTGCAGATGCTCCGGCGCGAACGAGGGGATGCCGGTGAATTGCAGCTGCTCGCCCTCGGTCAGCGTGTCGCCGATCCGCAGGTTGCCGTGGTTCGGCACGCCGATGATGTCGCCGGGATAGGCGTCTTCCGCGATCTCGCGGTCCTGTGCCAGGAACTGCACCGGGTTGTGCAGGTTGATCTGCTTGCCCGAGCGCACGTGCAGCAGCTTCATGCCGCGCTTGAAGTCGCCGGAGCACAGCCGCACGAACGCGATGCGGTCGCGGTGCTTCGGATCCATGTTGGCCTGGATCTTGAAGACGAAGCCGGTGACGTTGTCCTCGGTCGGCGCGACCTTGCGGGTCAGCGCCGGCTGCGGTCGCGGCTGCGGCGCGTAGTTCGTGAGGCCGTTCAGCAGCTCCGCAACGCCGAAATTGTTCACAGCCGATCCGAAATAGACCGGGCTCAGATGGCCTTCGCGATAGGTCTGGACGTCGAGCTCGGGCAATAGCCCACGCGCCATCTCGACGTCGTGGCGCAACTGCGCCACCGCATCTTCCGGCAGGTGCGCGCGCAGCTTCGCTTCGTCGAGGCCCTTGATCTCGATGCCCTCGGCCTGCGTGCCGCCGCGCTGCATCAGCACCAGGCGGTCGTTCACCAGGTCGAAGCAGCCCTTGAAGCTCCTGCCCATGCCGATCGGCCAGCTGGCCGGCGTGACGTCGAGCGCCAGCGTCTCCTGTATCTCGCTGAGCAGGTCGATCGGCTCGCGGCCCTCGCGGTCCAGCTTGTTGACGAAGGTGATGATCGGCACGTCGCGCAGCCGGCAGGCCTCGAACAGCTTGCGGGTCTGGCTCTCGATGCCTTTGGCGGCGTCGATTACCATCACCGCGCTGTCGACCGCGGTCAGGGTGCGGTAGGTGTCTTCGCTGAAATCCTCGTGGCCCGGCGTGTCCAGCAGGTTGAAGGTGCAGCCGGCATAGTCGAACGTCATGACCGAGGCGGTGACCGAGATGCCGCGCTCGCGCTCGACCTTCATCCAGTCCGAGCGTGCTCGCCGCTGCTCGCCGCGCGCCTTGACGGCGCCGGCCATCTGGATGGCGCCGCCGAACAGCAGCAGCTTCTCCGTGAGAGTGGTCTTGCCGGCGTCCGGATGCGCGATGATCGCAAAGGTCCGCCGCTTCGCGACCTCGGTCTCTAGGTTCGTGGGCATGTGCCTGGATAATCCCAAAAGTCGCCGGGAATGTAGGGATTTTTCAGCGGAATTCCAGGGGATTCAGCGCCGCAGGTTAGGTGATATAGTTGCAAAATCGATGACCCCAGCCCGCTGAAAGGGAGGGGAAATGACCACTCAGGCATTGCTGATCGTGCGCGCCGATGTGCCCGATGAACGGGATCGAGCGCCCTTCGACCAGTGGTACCGGGATCATCATCTGCCGGATGCGGTGCGGGTGTTCGGGGCAACCGCGGCCTGGCGTGCCTGGAGCCGAACCGATCCCTCAAAGCACACCGCCTTCTACGAGTTTCCCAGTTTGGCTGCGGCGAACGCCGTTATTCGATCGCCCGGCATCAGGGAGTTGATCGCGGCCTTCGACGCTGCATGGGGTTCTCGCGTCACCCGCACGCGGGACATTGTTGAGGTCGTTCAACGGCTACCAGTTTCAATCTGAGATTCGCCCTCGACCGCATGGAGGAAGGCCGCCATCTCTGCTGGCGATCGGAGGTGATGGATCCGCTTCGAGCGCGCGGCATCGGCGGCAACTTGCCTGTACCTGGGCGTCAGCTCGTGATGGCAGAGCGGGATCACACGATAGCCCGCCATCGTGCTGCTCCACAGCGGGCTGTTCTCCGGCCAGCCCTCGGGCGCTTTCCACAGACCTTTGATGAAGCGCTTGGTCACCCACCAGTAGTGCATGACGAGAGGCCGGTCGACATGGACCAGCGTGTCGGCCCGAGCGAACCGCGCCCAGGCGGACTCCACGCAGCCGAAGCCGTCGATGATCCACGCATCCTGCCGGAGCAGCTCCGCATGCGCCCTCAGATACTCCTCATGCGGAACCGCGACGCCGTCCGCATTCCACTGCATCATGTCCACCGGATGCAGCGGCAGATGCGTCAGCGCCGCCAGGCGCCGCGCAAGCGTCGACTTTCCACCGCCGGCGTTTCCGAACACCGCGACCCTTCTCATGTCGGATGCCTTGTCGCTAGCCGGCGGTCTTGGTCGAGGTCAGCACGCTGTCGACGCCGTAGATCTGCCTGAGGCAGCGCGCGACGTAGGCGGCGAGCTCGGCCTCCATCCCTTCCATCTGGATGTCGATCTGCAGGGTGGCGAGGCCGCCGTCGCGGGCCGGGGCGACGATTACGTCGCTGTGCCAGCGGGTCGGCACCAGGTTGCGCTTGGCGAACAGCTCCAGCACGCGTGACATCATGCCCGGCGTGGCGTCGGCGCGAATCGCGAAGCAATGAGTTTCGACCGCGAGGAGCGGCGAAACGGCGCGGGAATGTTGGCTAGGTCGGGTGGCGTCAGAGAGAGACATGGCACGCAAACTCCAAAGTGGCGGTTGAGACGCGAATAACGGTTTCCGGGAGCCCAATGGGCGCCCGGCCGATAATTCGCGCATCAATGCGCTGCTGGAGGTGCGTGGTCATAAGAGAAGGGTAGCTGTGGCGCGAGCTGTCGTCAACCGCCAGCCCTTGCGCGAACTGCGGCTCAGCCTTTACGTTCCGTTAACCCTGACGCGGTTTTCCTGCATGACTCATACGATCGAAACCATCGCGCTGCCGGCGATGAGCCCAGGCACGCAACGCTCGCTGAAGCTGCATCGCTACGGCACGGCCGGCGCTCGCCCCAAGGTCTATATCCAGGCGGCGCTGCATGCCGACGAGTTGCCCGGCATGCTGGCCTCCCACCATTTGCTGGGGCTGCTGAACGAGGCTGATGCGCGCGGCGATATCAAGGGCGAGATCCTGCTGGTGCCGGTCGCCAATCCGATGGGTCTGTCGCAGAACATGCTGACCGTCCATGCCGGCGCCCGCTACGTGCGCAACGGCACGGATTTCAATCGCGGCTGGCCAGATTTGTTCGACGGCCTGCCGGCGGCGCTCGAGGGCAAGCTTGGCCCGGACGCGGCCGCAAACGTCGCCGCCATCCGCGCAGTGCTGCGGGCGAAGATCGAGCAGCTGGAACAGCGCGACGAATTCTCCGCCCAGCGGCGCGCGCTGCTCTTGCTGTCGCACGATGCCGACATCGTGCTCGACCTGCATTGCGACGACGAGGCGCTGTCGCATGTCTTCATGATGCCGCAGCATTGGCCGGCCGGCGCCGATCTCGCGGCCGAGACCGGATCCGCCGCCTGCATGTTGTGCGACGACAGCGGCTTGCGCGGCTTCGACGAGACCAACTCGCTGCCCTTCACCAAGCTGGCGAAGCGGCTCGGCGATCGTTTCCCGATACCGCCCGCCTGCTTCTCGGCAACCGTCGAGTTCCGCGGGCAGTCGGACGTGTTCGACGAGCTGGCGGAGCGCGATGCCCGCGGCCTCTATCGCTTCCTGCAGCGGCGCGGCATCGTCGCCGGCAATGCCGGGCCGTTGCCGGAGGCCTGTGCGGCAGCCCCGTTCGACCGCGCGGACTACATCTACGTCCCGGTGGCCGGCCTCATCGCCTACAAGGTCGGGCTCGGCGACCGCGTGCGGAAGGGCGACGTGGTGGCGGAGATCGTCGACCCCCTGGCCGACGATCCCCTGCAGGCGCGCACGCCGGTCCATGCCAGGACCGACGGCCTGGTCATCAGCCGCTGCCTGAAGAAGCTCGCGGCGCCCGGCGACAGCATCGGCATCATTGTCGGCGCTTGAGCCGTCAGCTCTTGCGCGCCAGCGCGAGGCCGATCCCGGCGCCGATCATGAGCCCGCCCGACAGCCGGTTGCGCAGCCGGCCGCGCGAGCTGAGGAAGCGCCGTGCCCGCGCCGCCAGCAACGCCCAACTGCCGTCGACCAGGACGGCGAGCGCCAGGAACGTCGCGGACAGCACGGCGATCTCAAGGCCGAGATCCGGCCCGCCCGACAGGAACTGCGGAAAGAAAGCGCCGTAGAACAGCAGTGTCTTCGGGTTGCTGAGCGACACCAGCAGCGCACGCCCGATCATCGCGCGCGGCGACTTCTTCTCCGGCGCGGTCTTCGTGAGATCGACCGGCGCCGCGCGCCAATAGGAGACGCCGAGCCAGGCCAGGTAGGCGACGCCGATCCAGCGCACCCACTCGAACCAGCTGCCGAGCGTCGCCAGGAGCTCGGTCATGCCGAGCGCGGTGACGGCGAGCTGCAGCACCATGGCGCTGCTGGTGCCGAGCACCGTCAGCAAGCCGTAGCGCGCGCCATGCGCCACGCTGTTGGCGACGATCAGGGCGACGTTCGGCCCGGGGATCAGCATCAGGACGGTGACGGCCGCCACGAAGGCGGCATAGAGGTGCAAGTCGATCATCGGTCTCTCTCCACGGAGTGTGTTGCAAAGCGACCGGTGTGCGTCAAAAGCAAAGGCCCCGCCGATCGCATCGACGGGGCCCGTTGTGAAACTCTGCTGAGCGCTGGACTAATCGCTCCGCACAGCCGAAAGCACCGCCGCGAAGATATCGCGCGGTTGTTGCAGGCTGAGGATGCAAATCCCTATGTAAGTCACTGGGCTCATGGCGGCGCACTCTATGCGCCGCGCACGGGAAAGGCAACGTCATTGCCCAACCGTCATTTCCATTCGCGCGCGGCCTGCGCTATGCTTACTTTCTTACAAGTCGCCAGGCACGCTGCACGATCAGGGTCGCGTTGAACACTGTCGGCACCCCCTCGCGCACCAACCCCGGCGCATATTTGGGAGGGGATATCCATGCCTATGACTCATCGACTGGGTGCCGAGTTCTTCGGCACGTTCTGGCTGGTGCTGGGCGGCTGCGGCAGCGCGGTGCTGGCGGCGGCGTTTCCCGATGTCGGCATCGGCTTTGCCGGTGTCGCGCTCGCCTTCGGCCTCACCGTCGTCACCATGGCCTATGCAGTCGGCCACATCTCCGGCGGCCATTTCAATCCGGCGGTGACGCTGGGCCTGTGGGCCGGCGGCCGCTTCCCGGCCTCGGAGATCATCCACTACTGGGTCGCACAGGTGGCGGGCGCCATCGCCGCCGCGGCCGTGCTCTATCTAATCGCCTCCGGCAAGGCGGGCTGGGACACCTCGGGCGGATTCGGCGCCAATGGCTATGCCGACCACTCGCCGGGCGGTTACAGCCTGCTCGCAGTCGTGGTGTGCGAGGTGGTAATGACCTTCTTCTTCATCCTGGTCATCCTGGGCGCGACCGACAAGCGCGCGCCGGCCGGCTT
>DATEOK010000404.1:0-3378 GCA_035274225.1 Dongiaceae bacterium | reverse complement strand
AACGAAAAACCCCCGCGCGATCGCTCGCGGCGGGGGTTTGGTCTGGTGGACCCAAGCGGGATCGAACCGCTGACCTCCACAATGCCATTGTGGCGCTCTCCCAGCTGAGCTATGGGCCCGAAGCACCTGAGGATCGCCGGTCTGGGAAAGGCGGTCCCGAAATCGGGGCAGAAGCTAAGCAGCGGCCCCCCTGAATTCAAGCGAATAATTGCTCCATGGACTACCGCCCATAGGCTGCGAAAGGCTTAACGATCCTTCTCCTCGTCCACGCCCCCCTCGATGACCTCGGACACGTCCTCGTCATCTTCGCCCAGCTCGGAGGTGTCCTCGATGACCTCCTCCTCCTCGGCGGCGCCGATATCCTCGGTCTCCGTCTCTTCCTCGGCTTCTTTCGGCTCTGGCTCCACCGGCTTCACGGGGGTCAGCTTCTCCACCACGCGGCCGCGGCGGGATTTCAGCACTGCCTCGGGGTCATAGGTCGCACCGCATTTCGGGCAGATGATGGTGTCCTTGCGCATATCGTAGAAATGCGCGGCGCAGCTCTGGCAGGTGCGCTTGGTGCCCCATTCCGGTTTGCTCACGTCGATCGCTCCTTAAGGCCGGGGTCGAGGGGATCGGCCGGCCGGTTGTCATGATGTCGTGGCCCCATTGCCACGCCCCGCCCGCACCTGTCAACCGGGCTCGCAGGACGGTGTGACAGCGCTCCTTCTGGGGATTGGCGCAGAGGCCCCGGCCTGTGCTAAAGCCACGCGCGCAAATGCCGCTCGAAAGTCCAGCCGCCGTGACCGCTTCTGCTGCTCCGCAACCCCTCGCTTCGCGCACAGCGACCGCCCTCAAGGGCACGGCGCGCGTGCCGGGCGACAAGTCGATCTCGCACCGCTCGCTGATGCTGGGCGCGCTGGCGGTTGGCGAGACCGAGATCCACGGCCTGCTCGAGGGCGAGGACGTGCTGCGCACCGCCGCCGCCATGCGTCAGCTTGGCGGCGAGGCCGAACGCGGTGCCGACGGCGTGTGGCGCGCGCAAGGCCGTGGCATCGGGGCCTTACGCGAGGCACCGGAGGTGCTGGACCTCGGCAACGCCGGCACCGGCACGCGCCTGCTGATGGGCCTGGTCGCACCTTATGATTTCGTCACCTTCTTCACCGGCGATGCCAGCTTGCGCTCGCGCCCGATGGCGCGGGTGTCGGAGCCGCTGTCGCGCATGGGCGCCCGCATCGTCGCGCGTGCCGGCGGCCGGCCGCCACTCGCGGTGATCGGAACGGCAGAACCGATGCCCATCACCTACAAATTGCCGGTGGCATCGGCGCAAGTGAAATCGGCGATCCTGCTGGCGGGCTTGAACACGCCCGGCATCACCACCGTGATCGAGCCGGAGCCGACGCGCGACCATACCGAGCTGATGCTGAAAGGCTTCGGCGCCACGCTGAAGGTCGAGCAAACGCCGGAAGGTCGCGCGGTTTCGCTGACCGGCCAGCCGGAGATCTTCGGGCGCAAGATCATGGTGCCGGGCGATCCGTCCTCCGCCGCGTTCCCGCTGGCGGCGGCGCTGATCGTGCCGGGCTCCGACGTCCGCCTGCCGAATATCGGGCTCAACCCGCACCGCATCGGTCTGATCGAGACACTGCTGGAAATGGGCGCGGACATCGCCATTGAGAATCGGCGCGAGGAAGCGGGCGAGCCGGTCGGCGATCTGCGCGTGCGGCACGGCGTGCTGAAGGGCATCACGGTGCCGGCGGAGCGCGCGCCCTCGATGATCGACGAGTATCCGATCCTCGCGGTGGTCGCCGCCTTCGCCGAGGGCGAGACGAAAATGGAAGGCCTCGCCGAGCTGCGCGTGAAGGAGAGCGATCGCCTGTCGGCGATGGCGCAGGGTCTCGCCGCCTGCGGCGTGAAGGTCGCGGAGGGCAAGGACAGCCTCACCGTCACCGGCGACACGACGCGCAAGGGGGCGCCGGCCGGTGGCGTGCGCATCCCGGTGAAGCTCGACCATCGCATCGGCATGTCGTTCCTGGTGCTCGGCATGGCCGCGCAGAAGCCGGTCGAGATCGACGATGCGGAGGCCATCGGCACGTCCTTTCCTGGCTTTGTCGACCTGATGAACGGCCTTGGCGCCGTGGTGACCAAGACCAACCGATGACCCAGAAGCGTGGCTTCGTGATCACGGTCGACGGCCCTTCGGCGGCGGGGAAGGGCACCCTGGCGCGGCGCCTGGCTCAGCATTTCGCCTACGGCTTCCTGGATACGGGTTCGCTCTATCGCGGGGTCGGGCTGACAGTTTTGCGGCAAGGCCTTGATCCGGCGGACGAAACAGTCGCCACCGCGGCGGCTAAGGCGCTGACCCCCGAAATCCTGGGCGATCCAGCGATCCGGGCTGAAAGCACCAGCACTGCCGCCTCCAAGGTCGCGGCCATCCCGTCGGTCCGGGCGGCTGTCCTCAACTGGCAGCGTGACTTCGCTCGCAATGCCGCAAGGAATAGTGGCGGGGCGGTGCTCGACGGCCGCGATATCGGCACCGTCGTCTGCCCGGACGCGGACGGTAAATTGTTCATTACCGCCAGCGTCGAAGCCCGCGCCGCGCGCCGGGTCAAAGAGTTGCAAGCGCGCGGCGAGACGGCTATATACGCCCGGGTTTTGCAGGACATGCAGGAGCGGGATGCCCGCGATCAGGGCCGCTCCATTTCGCCGACCAAGCCGGCGACAGACGCGTTGATCATCGACACCTCCGACCTGACGGCCGATCAGGTGTTCGAACGCGCACTGGCTTTCATCGCTTCGAAGATGAAGGCGTAACGCACGCCCCGCAGAACTCGTTTGGTGCAAATCCGTTTGTGCAACCCCGCTACCAAGACCGCCGGATACAACCGGTCGGCCTGTATAGCAACGAAAGGACTCTACGCGTATGGCTAAGTCAGCCCTGAAAGAAAAACCGCTATCTGAATCGTTCGCTGCGCTGCTCGAGGAAACCCTCGGCGCCAGCCAAGGCCTCGAAGGCAGCGTGCTCAAGGGCACCGTTGTCGGAATCGAAAATGAATTCGTCCTGGTCGATGTCGGCTTGAAATCCGAAGGGCGCGTCGCGCTCAAGGAATTCGTCGCTCCCGGACAGAAGCACGAGATCAAGGTCGGCGACATCGTCGAAGTCTATCTCGAGCGCATGGAAGACAAGCACGGTGAAGCCGTGCTCTCGCGCGAAAAGGCCCGCCGCGAGGAATCCTGGACCCAGCTCGAACGCCAGTTCAAGGACAACCAGCGCGTCACCGGCGTGATCTTCGGCCGCGTGAAGGGTGGCTTCACCGTCGATCTCAATGGCGCCGTCGCCTTCCTGCCCGGTAGCCAGGTCGACATCCGTCCGGTGCGCGACGTCGGCCCGCTGATGGGCAC
>DATEOK010000403.1:0-37801 GCA_035274225.1 Dongiaceae bacterium | reverse complement strand
GGAAGAGATCTGCCCGCGCGGCGTGCTGCGCCGGGTGCTCGATCGGGCCGCGAAGATGGGCTACGAGGCCTACTCCGCCGCCGAGTACGAATTCTTCATGTTCGACGAGACGCCGGAGAGCGTGCGCGAGAAAGGCTATCGCAACCTGACGCCGATGACGCCCGGCTATTTCGGCTATTCGGTGCTGCGCGGTTCGGTGTGGTCCGAGCTCTATCACGAGATCCTCGACACCTGCGAACAGATGCGCATGCCGATCGAAGGCCTGCACACCGAGACCGGCCCCGGCGTGCTCGAGGCCGCGCTCACCGTCGACAAGGCGCTGGAGAGTGCCGACCGCGCCGCCCTGTTCAAGACCTTCATGAAGGTGTTGGCGCAGCGCCGCGGCCTGATGGCGACCTTCATGGCCAAGTGGTCGAACAACTGGCCGGGCCAGAGCGGCCACATCCATGTCAGCCTCAAGGGCAAGGACGGCAAGTCGGTCTTCTATGACGCCAAGAAGCCGCACAACATGAGCGACAAGCAGCGCTGGTTCGTCGGCGGCCAGCAGCAGCTGATGCCGGAGTTGCTCGGCATGGTGAGCTGCACGGTCAATTCCTACTCGCGCCTGATCCCCGGCTTCTGGGCGCCGACCAACGCGACCTGGGGCGTCGAGAACCGCACCTGCGCGCTGCGCGTCATCCCGGGCTCCGAGAAATCGCAGCGCGTCGAATACCGCATCGCCGCCGCCGACATGAACCCGTACTTGGCCATGGCGGTCGCGATCGGCTCCGGCCTCTACGGCATCGAGAACAAGATCGAGCCGATGCCGGCCATCGTCGGCAATTCCTACGACATGAAGCATCCGGCCAAGCTCGACCTGCCGCGCACGCTGTGGGAAGCGGCGCAACGCCTGCGCAAGTCGCAGGCGGCCGCCGATTTGTTCGGCGAGGCCTTCGTCGAGCACTGGGCTTCGACCCGCGAGTGGGAAGAGCGCGAGTTCCGCAAGCACATCACCGATTGGGAACTGGCCCGTTACTTCGAAATCATCTGACGGACTTCGAGATCATCTGACGGACACACCATCATGGCAGCCACGCAGAAGACCATCACCCCGATCGACAACAGCGTCTATGTCGAGCGGCCCTACGCCACGCCCGCAGAGATCGCCGCGACCTTGAAGGCCGCGGCCGAGGCGCAGCGCAAGTGGAAGTTCACGCCCATCGCCGAGCGCGCCAAGATCCTGACCAAGGCGGTCGACATCTTCCTGACGAAGAAGGACCAGCACGCCGAGCAGATCACGCGCCAGATGGGCCGCCCGATCAGCCAGAGCCCCGGCGAGATGCGCGGCTTCGAAGAACGCGCCCGCTACATGATCCAGATCGCCGGCGAGGCGCTGGCTGACCTCGAGGCCAAGGACAAGCCCGGCTTCGTGCGCTTCATCCGGCGCGAGCCGCTCGGCGTCGTCTTCATCGTGGCGCCGTGGAACTATCCGTACCTCACCTCGGTCAACGGCGTGATCCCGGCGCTGATGGCGGGCAACGCGGTGGTGCTCAAGCACTCCGCCCAGACGCCGCTGTGCGCCGAAGGCTTCCAGCAGGCGTTCGACGCCGCCGGTCTGCCCAAGGGCCTGTTCCAGCATCTCGTCCTCACCCACGACGACACCGCCAAGGTGATCGCCGCGCCCGAAGTCGCCTATTGCAACTTCACCGGCTCGGTCGCCGGCGGCCACGCCGTGCAGCAGGCCGCCCTCGGCAAGTTCATGGGTCTCGGCTTGGAGCTGGGCGGCAAGGACCCGGCCTATGTGCGCGCCGATGCCAACCTCGACCACGCGGTCGAGAACCTGGTCGACGGCGCCATGTTCAATTCCGGCCAGTGCTGCTGCGCCATCGAGCGCATCTATGTGCACGAAAAGCTGTTCGACAAGTTTGTGGACGGCTTTGTGGATCTCACAAAAAAATACAAGCTCGGCAACCCGCTCGACGCCGCGACCAATCTCGGTCCTATGGTCCGCACCTCGGCCGCCGAGTTCGTCCGCGGCCAGATCGCCGACGCGGTGAAGGCCGGCGCCAAGGCGCTGGTCGACCCCAAGAGCTTCGCTGCCGACAAGCCGGGCTCGCCCTACTTGGCACCGCAAGTGCTGGTAAACGTTGATCATGCCATGAGCGTCATGTCGGAGGAGAGCTTCGGGCCGGTCATCGGCATCATGAAAGTGAAGTCCGACGACGAGGCGATCCGCCTGATGAACGACAGCAAATACGGCCTCACCTGCGCGCTGTGGACCTCGGACACCGATGAAGCGGAAAAGATCGGCGACCGGCTCGAAACCGGCACAATCTACATGAATCGCTGTGACTACCTCGACCCCGCCCTCGCCTGGGTCGGCGTCAAGGATTCCGGCCGCGGCGCCACGCTCAGCCGGGTCGGCTACGAGATGCTGACCAGGCCGAAGTCGTTCCACCTGCGGCAGATCTGACGAGGTCTGGACAGACTCTGAAAGCCCTGCGACTCTGCCCTGCGTGAGGGAAATTATCGCAGACAGCAGAGTGGTCATCATTGGTGCCGGCGTGGTCGGCTGCGCCATCTTCCGGCGTCTGGCCATGGCCGGGCTCGCGCCGATTATGCTCGAGGCCGCGCCCGATATTCTCGATGGCGCGAGCAAGGGCAACAGTGCCTTGCTCCACACCGGATTCGATGCGCCGGAGGACAGCGTGGAGCGTCGCTGCATCCAATCCGGGTACCGCGAGTACCTGGCGATCAAGGACAAGCTCAACCTGCCGCTGATCGAGAGCGGCGCGCTGGTGGTGGCGTGGGACGAGGAGCAGCTCGCCAAGCTGCCCGCCATTGTCGCGCAGGCACATCGCAACGGTGTCGCCGACGTCACGCAGATCGACCGCGACGCGCTGCGCAGGCGCGAGCCGCACTTGAGCGCGCGTGGCCTCGGCGCCGTGCATGTGCCGGGCGAGCACATCATCGATCCCTGGTCAGCACCCCTCGCCTACGCGCATCAGGGCCTGGCGCACGGCGGCAAGATCCTGCGCCGGTGCCGTGTCACCGGCGGCGCGTTCGACAGCACGCGCTGGACGTTGCAGACGACCCTCGGCGACATTTCGGCCGGCGTCGTCATCAACGCGGCCGGCAACCACGGCGACCTGGTCGAGGCGATCAACCAGCCGCCGGCATTCGCCATCACGCCGCGCAAGGGCCAGTTCGTTGTGTTCGACAAGCCGGCGTCCGGGCTGCTGCACGCCATCATCCTGCCGGTGCCGACCGAGCGCACCAAGGGCGTCGTCGCCTGCCGCACCGCGTTCGGCAACCTGCTCGTCGGCCCGACGGCGGAGGATCAGCAGGATCGCGACCGGGCCGACGTCGACCACGCCATGCTGGAACAGCTGATCGCCAAGGGCGTCGAGATGATCCCCGGCTTGGCGCAGCATTCGGTCAACGCGATCTATGCCGGCCTCCGGCCCGCGACCCAGTTCAAGGACTATCAGATCGCCGTCAACCGCGAGCGCCGCTGGATCACCGCGGCCGGCATTCGCTCGACCGGCCTCACCGCCGCGCTCGGCATCGCGCAGATGGTCGGCCGCAGCTTTGCCGAGAGTTTCGGCGACATGCGCGAGGTGGACCCGATCTGGACTCCCGTCCCCAACCTTGCCGAGGATCGGCCCCGCCAATACATGACCGGCGGCGACATCGTCTGCCACTGCGAGCTGGTGACGCGCAGCGAGATCGCGGCCGCGCTCGCAGGCCCGCTCCCTGCCGGCGACCTCGGTGGCTTGAAGCGGCGCACGCGCTGCATGATGGGCCGCTGCCAGGGCTTCTATTGCAGCGCCCAGGTCCTGGCGATAGCGGAAGGCCGGCTGCAGCCATGACCCATGAAAGCGACGTGCTGATCCTGGGCGGCGGGCCTGCTGGCCTATCCTGCGCGCGCGCCCTGCGCGGGCTAGGAATCCACAACACCGTCCTGCTGGAGCGCGAAAGCGCACTCGGCGGTATCCCCCGCCATTGCGGCCATCTTGGCTTCGGGCTGCGCGAGTTCGGCAAGGTCTACACCGGACCCGATTATGCCAAGCGCCTGGCCGACGAAGCCTCCGGCTCGGACCTGAAGCTCAACATGACCGCCCTGAAGCTCGAGCCGGGCGGCTTGGTGCGCGCGACCGGGCCCAACGGTCCCCAGGACTTCCACGCCAAGGCCGTGGTGCTTGCGTTCGGCGCGCGCGAGACGCCGCGCAGCGCGCGATTGATCTCCGGCGGGCGTCCGTTCGGCGTGATGAACACCGGCGCGCTGCAGCAGTTCGTCTATCTTCATGGCAAGTGCCCGTTCGAGCGTCCGGTCGTGATCGGCAGCGAGCTGGTCGCCTTCTCCACCTTGCTGACGCTGCGGCACGCCGGCCTGAAGCCGCTGGCGATCATCGAGGAGAGCGCGCGCATCACCGCGCGCGCCCCCGGCACGTGGATCGCACGCCTCGGCTTCGGCGTACCGGTGCTCACCAACACGCGGCTCCTTCGCATCATCGGCCGGGATCGCGTGACCGGGATCGAGATCGACCGCGGCTTCGGGCCCGAGGAGATGGCGTGCGACAGCGTGATCCTGACCGGCCGCTTCCGGCCGGAGACGGCCGTGATCGCGCCGAGCCATGTCGACATCGATTCCGGCACCCACGGTCCCGCCATCGACGCCTATTTCCGCTGCTCCGACCATCGCTACTTCGCCGCCGGCAACGTGCTGCGTGGGATCGAGACCGCGGGCCAATGCTGGCGCGAAGGCAAGGCGGTCGCCGGCACGGTGGTGAAGGCGCTGGAGAACGGCCTGCCCGTGCGCGAACCGGATGCGCGCGTGACCGTGCAAGGACCGCTCGCCTACGTCTATCCGCAGCGCATCTATCGCGATGCGCCGATTGATCATCCGCTGCTGTTCAAGGCGCGCGTCACGCACGCGGTGCGCGGCCGGCTGTCGGTGGCGGTCGACGGCAGCGTGGTATGGTCGCGCCGCATCTCCGCTTTGCCCGAGCGCAGGATCGCGTGGCAACTGCCCACCCGCGACATCGGATCGTGCCAGCAAGTGTCGGTGCAACTCGATGCCGCCTGAGACCTCCGTCATCGCGATTGACCAGGGCACCACCGGCACCAAGGCACACCGGCTGCGGAGCGACGGCACGTTCGAGACGATCGCCGCTTTCGAGCATCGCCAGATCTACCCGCAGCAGGGCTGGGTCGAGCACGATCCGGAGGAGCTTGCGCGTCATGTCGAGAGCGCGCTCGACCAGGCAGGCGACGCATCCGCCATCGGCATCGCCAATCAGGGCGAGACTGTCGTCGCCTGGGATGCCGACACCAAGCGCCCGGTCCATAACGCCATCGTCTGGCAGGATGCGCGCACCGCCGATGTGACCGAACGCCTGAAGGCCGATGGCGCGGAAGAACTGACGCTGAAGCTCGCCGGCCTGCCGCTCGACCCTTATTTCTCCGCTGCCAAGCTGCGCTGGCTGCTCGACAACGTGCCGGAAGCGAAGGCGCTGCGCAAAGCCGGACGCCTTCGCCTTGGCACCAGCGATGCTTTTCTCCTTGACCGCCTGACCGGCCGGTTCGCGACGGACGTCACCACCGCCTCGCGCACCAGCCTGATGAATCTTGAGACGCTGCAATGGGACCAGCGCCTGGTGGATCTGTTCGGCGTCCCGCTCGACTGCCTGCCGGAGATCCGTCCAACTGCCGGATCATTCGCCGACGTGCGTGGCATTCCGGTCACCGCCAGCATGGTCGATCAGCAGGCGGCCTTGTTCGGCCACGGCTGCCGGCGCAAGGGCGACGCCAAGATCACCTTCGGCACCGGCGCCTTCGCGCTCGCCGTCGCGGGCAACGCCGTCCCGCGCGACACCGAGAGCGGCCTCGAAGCGACGGTCGCCTGGAAGATCGCCGATGCGCCCTGCGCCTATGCGCTGCAAGGCGGCATCTACAACGCCGCCTCCGCCGTCAACTGGGCGCGCAGCCTCGGCCTTTTCGCCGACTACCAGGAGATCGACGACTTCACCGCCGAGAGCGCGATCGCGCGCGGCCTTGTCTTCGTGCCGGCGCTGAGCGGGCTCTCCTGCCCGTACTGGGACCGCCGCGCCGCCGGCCTGTGGCTCGGCATGGGGCTCGAGACCAGCAAGGCCGACATGATGCAAGCCCTGCTCGAAGGCGTGGCGCTGCTGGCCCACAAGGTGATGGCCGCGATCGACAAGCTCTCGCCCCTCGCGCCCCTGCTTTCCGTCGATGGCGGCATGACACGCAACCGCTATTTCACACGATTCCTGGCCGATGCCATGAACAAGCGCGTGCGCGTGCCTTCGAGCGCCGAGCTCACCGGCCTCGGCGCCGCGCAGCTGGCGATGATCGGCGCCGGCCTTGCCGGGCTGGATACCCTGCCGCCACCGCCGCCACCGAAGGCCGAGATCGCACCCACGGCGCCGCTTGCCCCCGACCTCCACGCGCGGTTCGATGCCGCAACCGAGCGCAGCAAGGCGTGGCGCTAGCCCGCAGCGCGCCACTGTCCCGCCGCAAATCCGCCACCTTCGCGCAGGCATGCTGCTTGCGTTGAAGGGGGCTCATCATGCGCGCCATCATTGCAGCCATTATCCTCGTGCTCGCGGCGCCACAGGTTCGTGCAGAACCCGCGCTCGACCTCGTCGCGGCCGCCCGCGCGCAGGTCGGCGTCACGCTGTTCTACGATCCCAGCTATCAGCAGATCGCCTATCCGATGGGCGACGTGCCGATGGAGCGCGGCGTGTGCAGCGACGTGGTGATCCGCGCTTTCCGCACGGTCGGCGTCGACCTGCAGCAGGAGTTGCATCGGGACATGAAGCGGCACTTCGCCGCCTACCCGAAGAACTGGGGCCTCGCCAAGCCGGACAGCAACATCGATCACCGCCGCGTGCCGAACCTCGCCATCTGGTTCAAGCGCCAGGGCTACGATTTGCCGGTGCGTGAAAGCGCGACGGAATACAAACCAGGCGACATCGTCACCTGGGTCCTTGGCGGCGGGCAGCCCCATATCGGCATCGTGTCCGACATGCGGTCGGAGGATGGCGCCAGGCCGCTGGTGATCCACAACATCGGCTGGGGTGCCCGGGAAGACGACGCCTTGTTCGAATACCGGATCACCGGGCATTTCCGCGCCTTTTAGGCCGATTTTCAGGCCCTTCCCTGCCGCCGGGAACCGGCTAGAATGCCGCCGATTCCGGCCTCAAGGCTAAACCCAAGGACCTACCAAAATGACCACCGACGCCGCCGCGCTTCGCGGCAATTGGAATTACCCGACCTCGGTCAAGTTCGGCTGCGGCCGCATCAAGGAACTCGCCGATCATTGCAAGGCGCTCGGCATGAAGCGCCCGCTGCTGATCACCGATCCCGGCCTCGCCAACCTGCCGATGATCAAGGACGCCGTGGCGCGCAACAACGAGGCGGGCGTGCCGACCGGCCTCTTCAGCAACGTACAGGGCAACCCGACCGGCAAGAATGTCGAGGACGGCATCGCCGCCTACAAGGCCGGCGGCCATGACGGCGTCATCGCGTTCGGCGGCGGCTCGGCGCTCGACGCCGCCAAGGCGGTGGCGCTGATGATCGGGCAGAAGCGGCCGATCTGGGACTACGAGGACATCGGCGACTGGTGGACCCGCGTCGATCCCAACGGCATTGCCACCATCATCGCGGTGCCGACGACGTCGGGCACCGGCTCGGAAGTCGGCCGCGCCTCGGTCATCACCGACCAGGACAAGCACGTGAAGAAGATCATCTTCCACCCGAAGATGCTGCCTTCGATCGTGATCGACGATCCGGAGCTGACCGTCGGCCTGCCGCCGCACATCACCGCCGCAACCGGCATGGATGCGCTCTCGCACTGCCTCGAAGCCTATTGCGCGCCAGGCTTCCACCCGCTGGCGGACGGCATCGCGCTCGAAGGCATGCGCCTCATCAAGGACGCGCTGCCGACGGCGGTGAAAGACGGCAAGAACCTAGTCGCGCGCTCCAACATGATGGCGGCCGCCAGCATGGGCGCGACCGCGTTCCAGAAGGGCCTCGGCGGCATGCACGCCATCAGCCATCCGCTGGGCGCGCTCTACAACACCCACCATGGCCTGACCAACGCGGTCGTGATGCCGTACGTGCTGGAATACAATCGCAGCGCCATCGACGAGAAGCTGACGCGCCTCGCCCGTTTCCTCAACCTGCCTAACCCGTCCTACAAGGCGGTGCTGGACTGGATCCTCACGCTGCGCAAGGAGATCGGCATCCCGCATACGCTGAAGGATATCGGCGTCGACGACAAGCAGGTCGACAAGGTGGCCGAGATGGCGGCCGCCGACCCCAGCGCCGGCGGCAACCCGATCCAGGTCGGCGCCAAGGAGCTGCGCGTGATGTTCGTCAACGGCCTCGAAGGCAAGCTGGCGGCGTAACGCACACCGCATTCGAAACGTCGAAGGGCCGACAGCGATGCCGGGCCATTCACCCGGAGTGTTGAAGACCAGTCAAAACCCGGATCCATTTCAGGCCGACAGGCGCAAGCCTGTCGGCCTGTCCGTTTTGCGCTTATCCCGCAGTCGCAGGTCCGCAAGATCCAGGGCGATTGAGCTTTAGAACCCGCCTCGCCGCAAGACCGTGACGCTCAGTCCGTTGCTTCGATCCAGAGAAAGACGACGGGTGGGACCTCTGCTTCCACGCCCAATGAGGACTTCATCGTGCCGGACTTGTCGGTATTGACTGTGAAGCTCAGGTTGTCGCCTTCGATGTAGAACCAATAGTCTCCGTTCGACCCCTCCTCGGAATATTTCGCGGCCGGATGACAACCTTGAATGCTCTTCGCCAAGGCGCGCGCGGAGGATTCCAAGGTGTCGTTCGATGTCAACTCCCACTCGCATGAATACTCCCTCTGCGAGACGGTGCACCGGTTCGCAGCGGGCAACTTGATCGTGGCACTGGTGAACGTGGTTGGATCGCCCGGACCCTCGATCGGCGCGAAGCCCTGCGGCGCGTGCCTGGTTATCGATCCAAGGGCGTCGCAGAACTCGTCGCCCGCCGCAGGGGCGGCAATCGCCGCCAGCAAAGCCACAGCGCTAAGCACGCAGTCGACTTTCAGCATCTCGCCCGAGCCCTCTGTCACATCGTCGTAGCTGACCCCACCAGCCCGGACAGCGGCACCGAGGCCGCAACAGGCAACAGCGAGGATCATCAAGAAACACCACACCGCGGCGCCATCATCGCACAACCACGTTAGCAAGGAAACGGACGCCAGCCGCTCGGCGCAAGCATGCCATGGCGTTCGTGGCCGGCCGGGTCAACCGCTCGGGATCTCGACGCTTGCCCAGCGAGGCAGCGCATGTACAAGATCGACCGGGCATAAGCGGGGGCTTTCATGCATACGATCCGGACTGTCGCGGCCGTGGCGCTTTTCGCATGGCTGGGCCTGCCGGCAGCGATGCCGGCCCTTTTTCATAGCCGCCTTGCCTGTTCGAAATAGATGCGGTTGTCGAACCGCCGCTCTTCGCGCAGACCGAGGTCCCAGAGGCTGCGCTCCGCGGCTGTGAGATCACCAAAATAGACGTGGATCGCCGCCGATCGCGCGCCGCCCATGTTGACGACGGAATGGATCACGTCGGCCGGCAAGGCGGCCACGCAGGGCGCCGCGTGGTCATGCCGCTGCGTCTGCACCAGCGCCCTTCCGTTGCGTCGATAGGAGAAGCTCGTCTCCATCCCCTGATACAGACCGATCATCGCCGGCATGCGATGCTCGTGCGGCGGATAGTGGATCCGCGGCGACAGCGTAATGTGATAGACGGTCAGCTGCGGCGTGGAGATCAACAGCCGCTCATCCTCGTCATGCTCGATCCATTTGCCCGATTGGGCATGAAGAGCCGCCACGGCGGCATCGAGCAACGATCGCATCGCTTCGTGGGGCGACGCGCCGGCGAGCGCCAAGCGCGCCGCAGCCAGAAAGCCGTCAACCGTTGGCTCGATCATCATGGTCGCGCACTTTGCCTTCAATACTGCCCAACCGCAATCGGCTCTTCCTGCGTGATCTGCTTCAGCCGCTCGCGCCAGGCCGTCAGGTGCGCCTTGCGCTGCTCTTCCGTCGCCTGCGCCGGGCCGTGCACGATCTGTGGCCTCAGCACATCGAAGCCGACGAATTCGAGCATGCCGCGCTGGATCGGGCGCAGGATGCCGTTGATGTCGCCGTTGAAGCCGCCGGGCTGATAGGCCGCCTCGCCGCTGCCGCCGGTGGTCAGCGACAGCAGCGCGCGCTTTCCGCGGAACAGACCCTTGTCATAAAACCGGCCGCGGCCATAGATCCGGTTGAACACGAACACCTTGTCCACCCAGCCCTTGAGCACACCGGGCACGCTGAACCACCATAGTGGGAACTGCCAGATCATGAGGTCGGCCGCCTCGAGCTTGGCGATCTCCGCCTCTACGTCCGGCGCGAAGCCTTGCGTCTCGGTGGCATGGTCTTCCTCGACCTGCTGCTTGAAGTAGTCCGCGTTCTTCACCGTCGCGAAGTTGCGCCGGTCCGAGACCGGATCGAACCCGATGCGATAGAGATCGGAGCACGCCACCTCGTAGCCCTGCTCGCGCAGCGTCTCGACCGCGGCATCCGCCATCGCGCCGTTGAAGCTGTGCCGCTCCGGATGGGCCAGGATCACCAGCGCTTTGGGCCGGGCATGCCCGGTTTTCAGGTTCGGTTCGTCCAGGCGGCTGATCGTGTCCATCGTGGGCATCCTCGTGATTGGCGTTCGGCTGCCACATGATGTATGCAATGAGCATTATGAATGGTATTGAAATCGATGCATGAAAGATATTAGCGATGCTGAACTACGCCGCCTGGACCTGACGCTGCTGATGGTGTTCGACGGTGCGCTGCGCCATCGCAAGTTGACCACGGTGGCCCAGGAGCTCGGCCTTACGCAGCCGGCGATCAGCCATGCCCTGACCCGCTTGCGCGATATCCTCGGCGATCCGCTGTTCGTGCGCCGAACCAACGGCGTGCAGCCGACGCCGCGTGCCCTCGCCCTGGCGCAGCCGGTGGCCCAGGCGCTCGCCACCCTGCGCGAGGCGTTGCAGCAGGGCCGCTGCTTCGACCCTAGCTGCGCCACCCGCGAGTTCCGCATCGCCGCCCTCGACTACGCGATCGCCATGCTGGTGCCCGACTTCCTCGCGCGCTTCAGCATGGCTGCGCCCGGCTGCCGCCTTGCCTTTCGCTCGCTGGGCTACGAAGAGGGCCGCGCGGCATTGGCTAACGGATCCATCGACCTCATCCTCGGCATTCCGGCGCCGAGCGGACCGTTTCTGCAGCGCACGCTGATGACGGAGGACTTCGTGGTGCTGGCACGCCCCGGCCACCCGGTCGTCGGCCGCAAGCTCGACCTCGCGCGCTACCTGGAGTGCGGCCACCTGCTGGTGTCGGCCGCGGGTGACGCGCGCGGCTCGGTCGACAATGCGCTGTCCAGGATCGGCAAGCAACGCCGCGTCGTCGCCGCGCTGCCGCAGTTCCTCGCCGGGTTCGCCGCCATCGCCGGCTCCGACATGATCACCACCGCGCCGCGCCGGCTCGCCAGGCGTCACGCCACCGCCTTCGGCCTCAGGCAATTCGAGGTACCGTTCCCGATGCCCGGCTTCGAGGTCGGCACCCTGCGCCATGAGAACACCGCACAGGATGCCGGGCTCAATTGGCTGGAGGCAGAGCTGGCGCAGGCGCTCGGCAAGGTGCGCTAGAACCAGTATTTTCCGGCGTAGACCACCGTCGCCGCGGTGCCGATGCTGATGATGCCGATGCGCACGGCCTGCGGCGGCAGAACGCGGATCAGGTATCCGCCGGCATAGCCGCCGCCGATCGACCCCGCCATCAGCAACAGCGTCGCCGGCCAATCCAGCGCGCCCTGCCACACATAGATCCACACCGACGACAGGCTGACCCCGGTGATCAGGATGTTCTTGAGCACGTTGGTGCTGCGGAAGTCAGTGAGGCCGCCGATCGACAGGATGGCGAGATTGATGACACCGAGCCCCGCACCGAAATAGCCGCCATAGATCGCCGACACGAACAGCGGAAACGCCACACGCGCCATGTGCAGGCCGCCGTCGCCGCCGCTCGGCAGATGCCGCTGCACCCACGGCCCGATCGCGAGCAGCAGCGTCGCGCCGCCGATCAAGGCCGGGACCAGCAGGATCAGCAGGTCGGCCGGAGTCTCCAGCATGAGCAGCGCGCCGATCGCGCCGCCGACGAAGTTGATGACGAACAGCCAGCTCAGGGAGCGGCCCCAGCTCGGCCGCCGCCGCCAGTCCGCCACCGCCGCCATGAAGTTGCTGAGCGAGAGGCCGACGCAATTGGTGGCATTGGCCGCGATCGGGGGCAGTCCGATGCCGAGCAGGGTCGGAAACGTGATCAGCGACGCGCCGCCCGCGATCGACGACGCAACCCCGCCGCCGAACCCCGCCGCCAACAGCAGCGCTGCGCGTGTGATCTCCATGTGAGGGCGTCCCCTGACGACCGGCCCCGCCAGCCCGGGACCTGCCGCACTCTAGCAGCAGGGCGCGGCCGCGATCACCGCCCTCTCCTGCATAGGGCGCTTACTTCCGGCGCATGGCGACGGTTGCGGCCTCCACGATCGCCGCGGCGTCGATCCGGTATTGGCGATAGAGATCGGGGATCGTGCCGGTCTGGCCGAAATGCTCGACGCCGAGCGCCTGCACGCGGTGGCCATGCACGCCGCCCATCCAGGATAGCGTGGTCGGGTGCCCGTCGAGCACGGTGACGATCCGCGCGTCACGGGCCAGCGGCGCCAAGAGATGCTCGATGTGCGAAATTTCGTCGTGGCCATGCTGCTGCGCGGTCTGCGCGGCCTTCCAGCCGGCATTCAATCGATCCGCCGACGTGACCGCCAACAGTCCCGCGCCAGGGAAATAGCGTAGCAGCTCGCCCATCGCCGTCGCCGCCTCGGGCGCGATCGCCCCGGTGAAAGCCACGGCGAGGTTCGCCCCTTCGGCCGGCGGGCGCATCCAGTAGCCGCCTTGGATGATGCCGTCGCGCAACTCCGGCGCCATCGGGCGCAGCACCTGGTCGATCATGCGGGTCGAGAGGCGCAGATAGACCGAGCCGCCGTCGCGCTCGTGCAGCCAGGCGTCGCCCTTCTCCGCCTTGGGCGCGCGCTGGATGTATTCCAGCGCCCATTGCAGGATGACGGCCAGTTCGTCGACGTAGGAGGGCTCGAAGCTGGCGATGCCGTCCTGCGCCATGCCGATCAGCGGCGTGCCGATCGACTGGTGCGCGCCGCCCTCCGGCGCGAGCGTGATGCCCGACGGCGTCGCCACCAGGATGAAACGCGCATCCTGGTAGCAGGCATAGTTCAGCGCATCCAAGCCCCGCGCGATGAACGGATCGTAGAGCGTCCCGATCGGCAACAGCCGCTCGCCGAAAATGCTGTGACTCAATCCCATCGCCGCCAGCATCAGAAACAGGTTGTTCTCCGCGATGCCGAGCTCAATATGCTGCCCCGACGGCCCCTTGCCCCAGCGCTGCGCCGACATCAGCTTGCGCGCCTGGAACACATCCTCTTCGGCCCGCGTGGCGAATACGCCGCGGCGGTTGACCCAGGGTCCGAGGTTGGTGGAGACCGTGACATCCGGCGACGTGGTGACGATATGGTCTGCGAGCTTGCCGCCGGCGCGCGCGATTTCGGCCAGGATCTGGCCGAAGCCTTGCTGCGTCGACATCGCGCCCTTGATCGGCGGCAGCGGCAGCGGGCCGACCTCGACCCGTTCGGCATCGAAGCGGCGCCGGCCCTTGGCGTTGAACGGCGTCTCGGCCAGCAGCGCCTCGAACGCGCGTTCCGCGCGGTTGAGTCCGGCGGTCTTGGACCATTCCTGCCCGTCGAGAATGTTGTTCGCGGCCTTGAAGCCCTTCATCTGCTCCGGCGTCATCAGGCCGGCGTGATTGTCCTTGTGACCCGCGAGCGGCAGGCCGCGGCCCTTGATGGTGTAGCAGATGAAGCAGACCGGCTGGTCGCTGCTCGTCGCATCCGTAAAGGCTTCCAGCAGGCTTTCCAGGCAATGGCCGCCGAGATCGGTCATCGTGGCCGTCAACGTCTCGTCGTCCATCGCATCGATCAGCGCACGGGCGTCGCGATCCATCACGTCATCCGCCAGCTGCGCCCGCCAGCCGGCGGCGCCCTGGAAGCACAGCGCGGAATAGAGCCCGTTGTCGCAAGCATCGATCCAGTCGAGGATCGACTGCCCTCCCGGCTCCGTCCGCAAGGCCTGCAGGCGCTTGCCGTATTTCACCGTAACCACGCGCCAGCCCATGTTCTCGAACACGGTGGTGAGCTTGCCCGTGAGCGGCGCCGAGATGACGGCATCGAGGCTCTGGCGGTTGTAGTCCACCACCCACCAGGTGTTGCGCAGGTCGTGCTTCCACCCCTCGATCAGCGCCTCGTAGATGTTGCCCTCGTCCAGCTCGGCATCGCCGACCAGAGCCACCATGCGCCCTTCCGGCCACGCGCGCCCCCAGCCGCGGGCGCGGATATAGTCCTGCACCAGGCTGGCGAAGGAAGTCATGGCGACGCCGAGGCCGACCGAGCCGGTGGAGAAATCGACGTCGTCGACGTCCTTGGTGCGCGAGGGGTACGACTGCGCGCCGCCGAGGCCGCGGAAATCCTTCAGCTTGTCGAGGGTCTGGTTGCCCAGCAGATACTGGATGGCGTGGAACACCGGCGAGGCGTGCGGCTTGACCGCGACGCGGTCCTGGGGCCTCAGGATCGCGAAATAGAGCGCGGTCATGATGCTGACCAGCGAGGCCGAGGAGGCTTGGTGCCCGCCGACCTTCAGCCCATCGTCATTGTCGCGCTCGTGGTTGGCGTTGTGGATGATCTGGGTCGACAGCCACAGCACCTTGCGCTCGATGTCGCGCAGCACATCGATCGGAAAGGTTTGCGCGCCAGGCGCCACCGGCGCGTTCGCCGCTTGAGCCATCGATCCGTCCCCGCCTGTCCCGCTTGTTGTTTAGCGCGCCGCCGCCATCGCCTGCTCGAGATCGGCGAGCAGATCGCCCGGATCCTCGACGCCGATCGACAGCCGGATCGTCCCCTCGGTGATGCCGAGCGCCTTGCGCTCCTCGGCCTTGATGCCGGAATGCGTGGTCGAGGCGGGATGGCAGATCAGCGATTCGGTCCCGCCCAGGCTGACCGCCAGCTTGATGAGCTGGATGTTGTTGAGGAGCTTGAATGCCACCTCGCGCCCACCCTTCACGTTGAAGGCGAAAGTTGAGCCGGCACTGTGGCACTGCTTCTTGAAGATCGCATGCTCGCGCGTGCCCGGCTTGATGAAGCCGAGATAGTTGACGCTCTCGACCATCGGATGGTCGCGCAGGCGCTCCGCAATGATGCGCGCGCTCTCATTGGCGCGCTGCATGCGCAGGCTCAACGTCTCGAGCGAGCGGCTGATCAGCCAGGCGCTGTGCGGATCGAGCTGCGTGCCGAGCAGGCCGCGCAGCTTGCGCACCGTGAACATGAGATCCTCGCGCCCCGCCACCGCGCCGGCGACGAGATCGCTGTGGCCGGCGAGATACTTGGTCACCGAGTAGGCGACCAGGTCGGCGCCGTGCAGGATCGGCTTCTGGTAGATCGGTCCGAGGAAGGTGTTGTCGACCATCAGCACCGGCTTGTGCCCGGTACGCAGCCCATGCTGCAGGCACTGCCCGCCGACCAGGCTGATGTCGATGAGGGTGTTGGTCGGATTTGCCGGTGTCTCGATCAGCACCATGCCGAGCTGGCCGTGGCGCGCCGCCTCGTTCATCGCGGCGGTGATGCCCTCGACGCTGAGCCCGTCGGTCATCGGCACCACGGTGATGCCGAAATCCGGGAAGAAGCTGGAGAACAGCGAGGACGTGCCGCCATAGATCGGCTTCGACATCACCATCGACATGCCGGGCCGCAGGAACGCCATCGCCGCAGTGGTGATCGCCGACATGCCGCTGGAGAAGACGCAGGCGTCGTCGGCTTCTTCGAGGATCGAGATGCGGTCTTCCAGCACCTCGAGGTTCGGATTGTTGAAGCGCGAGTAGACCAGGCCCGCGGTCTCCTCGGTGTTGAGCTTCACCCGGCCCGCGGTGACGTCGAAGAAATGCGCGCCCTCCTCGGCTGAGCGGAAGGCGAAGGTCGAACTCATGAAGAGTGGCGGCTTGACCGCGCCCTCGGAGAGCTTCGGATCGTAGCCGTAGCTCATCATCAGTGTGTCCGGCGCGAGCTTGTGGGTGCCCACAAAGCGTTTGTGGTAGGGCTGCTGTTTCATGGCCAGGTCTCCCGAGGACTCAGGGTCGCGTCGATTTCCCGTTAACCAAGCTACGCTGCGATCTGCGCAAAGATGCGCCTAATTCCACCCCAGAATTGACATCTCCGGCAAAATCCACCAAAAATAGGCGCCATGGCGCAAAATATTGCCAATCCGGACCTGGACGCTCTGGATCTCAAGATCCTCGCGGCGTTGCAGGCGAATTGCCGCCTCACTCTAGCAGAGTTGTCAGAGCATGTCGGGCTCTCGCAGTCGCCCTGCCTGCGCCGTTGGCGGCGGCTGGAGGAGGACGGCTACATCACCGGCTACACCGCGCAGGTCGACGCGCGCAAGCTCGGCCGCAAGATGATGGCGTTCGTCGAGATCAAGCTCGCGATCCACAGTGACGAAGCGATCGAGACGTTCGAGCGCGCGATCAGCCAGGCGCCGCAGGTGCAGGAGTGCTTCCTGATGACGGGCCAGCGCGACTATTTCCTGCGCGTGCTGGTGGACGACCTCGAAGGCTACGATGACTTCGTCAAGACCGTGCTGCGCTCGGTCGGCAACATCAGCTCGATGGAGACCGCCTTCGCGCTGCGCGAGGTGGAGATGGGCAAGCGCCCGCTTGAGGCGCATCCGTCCCGGCGCGGCAAGCCATGAGGGAGCCGCGCGTCCCGTCGCTTACACGCGCCATGATCGCCGAACGGTTTGCAGAGGCGGTGAAGGACGATCTCGGCGCCCACAAGCTCCGCACACCGGAAGAGGTTGAGGCCGCGCTCGATTGCATGATGCAGGAGCGCGACGCGGGTGACCTGTGGCTGTTCGGCTATGGTTCGCTGATGTGGAAGCCCGAGCTGGATTTCGCGGAAAGCCGTCCCGCCCTGCTCAACGGCTGGCATCGCCGCTTTTGCCTGTGGCAGCTGCGCTATCGCGGCTCGCGCGCGCATCCCGGCCTGATGCTGGCGCTGGACCGCGGCGGATCGTGCCGGGGCGTTGCCTATCGCATCGCCGCGCCGGGCGTGCGCGACAAAGTGACCGCGGTCTGGAAGCGCGAAATGACCGGCAACGGCTACGTGCCGCGCTGGGTCAAGCTCACCACCCTGCAGGGTCCCGTGCGCGGCCTCACCTTCGTTGCCAACATCGACGGCGAGCGCTATGCCGGCCGCATCTCGGACGAGATCGTCGCCGACCACATCGCCCACGCCTGCGGCGAGAACGGCAGCTGCGCGGAATATCTTTTGGAAACCGTGCTGAAGTGCGAGGAGCTCGGCATCCACGACCATTTCCTGTGGCGCCTGCAGGAACTGGTCGCGGAGCGGATGCGTTCCTACCGGGAAACGCGCTAGGATACGCGCGAGAGCTCTTCTCCTCAGGTGACCCTTGGATCTCATCCTCTACGGCAATCGCGAGTCCGGCCATTCCTACAAGGTCCGGCTGATGCTGACCCTGACCCAGACGCCGCACGAATACCGCACCGTGGACCTCGACCTGCCGCGCGACCGGCGGCCCGCCGAGTTCCAGCAGGTGAGCAAATACGGCGAGGTGCCGGTGCTGGTCGACCGCGGCCAAGCCTATGTGCAATCGAACGCGATCCTGCTTCACCTCGCGCAGCGTACCATGAAATACTACGGCCGCGACGCCGTCGACCACGACGATGTGCGCGAATGGCTGTTCTGGGAAGCGAACCGCATCGGCATCTCCGTCCCTAACCTGCGCTTCGCCCTGCGCTGGGTGCCGGACACCAGGCCGGAGGTGCTCGACTGGCTGCGCACCCGCGCGGTCGCCGACCTCGACCGCATGAACGGCGAGTTCGCCGAACACAAGTTCCTGCTCGGCGACATCCCGACCGTCGCCGACATCAGCTGCTGCGGCTACCTGTTCTGGGCCGACCAGGCCGGCATCGACCTGTCACGCTGGCCGAACGTGCAGCGCTGGCTCGCCGACATCAGCGTCCTGCCGGGGTGGAAGGCGCCGTACGATCTGATGGCGTGACCGCAGGATGTCCGCGAACCTCCCGGACCAGGTCCGCAATCGGCCGGGATGAATCGAGACGCAGGACAGGGCATGTTTGCGTGGCAAGCCACTGCTCGTGCGCAACCAGGCTGCGCTGCTCCGGGCCGGCGGTGTCATAGCTCGCGGCCCAGTCCATGAACTCTTTGTGTTTCGCCACCATGTCGCCGCCGGGCTGGATGCGCGCGCCGTATCGCGCCACCTCCCGTTGATGCAGCCGGTGCATGCGAAGGTGCGGGTCGATCTGGAGGTAGACGATCAGGTCAAGCAACGGCTCGATCTTGACGCCCCACGAAAGCGCGGAGCCGGACAAGATCCAACTCAACTCCAGCCGTGCCTTCTCGATAAGCAGCGCGACGCGCTCTTCTCTGTCTCTGGGCGTTGTGAATGGAGGATCTGTCCGCTGCCAGAAGAAGTCGTCGGCATCCAGATGCAGAACGCCCAGTTCCGCGGCGAGCGCACGGCCGAGCGACGTGGTTCCCGCACCGGAAGCGCCAGTAATGTGGATGTGCACCATGGACGCGGTCAGAGAAACCGCTCGGCCTTCGCCTCGTCCGCGACCAGGCACAGCTCGCGGCGGCCGAACCAGCGATAGCGGTTCTGTGCGATCCAATCGTAGAGCTGATCGAGCGGATGGGTCGGCAGGACCGAGAACACTGCCAGCCACGGCCATGGCCAGCGCAGATACTGCACCATGCTGAAGAGGCCCGTGGACTTGTGCAGGATGATGGCGTTCTCGACCAGGTAGAAGCTATCGAACCGCTGCGACGGTAGGCGGTTGCGTTTCAGGAACTCCTGCCCCAACGGCGACTGTGCCGCCAGGAACCTGAGCCGCTCTGCGCGGTCGCGCTTGAGCGCGAAGCGCACCCAGCTGTGGCAAAGGTTGCAGGCGCCGTCATAGACCATCACCGGCGCCCCGTGCGAAAGACCGGTCAACGTCGGATCGTAACCGACGCGGCCGCTGTCGCGCTTCTGTTTCTCACGCTGCGCCTGAGTCAGCTGCCTAGCCACGGGCGGTCCGGGCCCTGGCGCGGAAGCCGCGCGGCCGCACGCGTTGCGCGACGCGGAACGGGTTGGGGAAGCGGCTGGTGATGGCGCTGACCTTGCCGAGCACTTTCGGCACCTGCATCACTTCATCGATGCGCCGGTTCAGGAAAGCCCAGCTATCGGCGGCGCCCGCCGACTTGTCGTTCAGCCAGTACAGCACGGTCGCGGAATAGACCCCCGCCAGCAGAGCGCGCTTGGTGTAGAAATTGAAATCGGTCGCGTTGTCGCCGGCGCCGTACCACATCGCGTCGACCGTGCGATAGAGCAGGCGCAGCGCCAGCGGTCCGTTGTGCGGCATGGCGAGAAAGCTGCAAGCCGACTTGATCGCCTCGCGATGGCGCATGTTGCGCTCCAGCCGTGCCTTCACCGCGAAGGCGATGCGGTCGCGCACGCGCATCTCCGCGACGTTGGCGCGCTGCATCGCTTCCAGCATCTCGCGATCCTCGGCCTCGTGATAGAAGGCCAGCAGCTCCGATAGGCCACCGGGGAACGCATTGAGCGCGCAGTCGGCGGGGATGCCCGCATCCTTGGCGCCGGCTTCCAGTGCCTTTTGCGACCAGCCATCGAAGGCGGCGTGCGAGAGCGTCGCGTCGAGCAGCGCCAGCCGGTCGGCATCGCGATCGTATGTCATGTCTAGTCCTCCTCGACAGGCTGCCCGCCGAAGCGGCGCAGCTCCTCGACGAACGCGAGCTGGGAGATATCCGTCATGCGCATCGGGTAGAGAATGCCATCGAGGTGATCGCATTCGTGCTGCACGACGCGGGCATGATAGCCCTTGGCCTCGCGCTCGAACATGCGGCCGTGCAGGTCAAGCGCGCGATAACGGATGTGGGCAAAGCGCGGCACCGGTCCGGCAAGGTCGGGCACCGATAGGCAGGCCTCGACGCCAGTGACCTGCTCCTGCGACAGCGGCTCGATCTCGGGGTTGATGAGCACGGTCAGGGGGACATCCTCCGCCGGCTCGCCCGCAGCGGCCCGCCGCTCGCCAGGGACATAGAAGATCACCACCCGCTTGGACGCATGGACCTGCGGCGCGGCGAGTCCGATCCCGCCGACGTCCTCCAGGGTCTCGATCATGTCGCGCACAAGCTGTTGAATCTCTTGAGCTTTTGGATCGGCAACCAGCTCGGCCCGGGCCTTCAGGACCGGGTGCCCCATGCGCGCGATTTTCAGGATCGCCATCGTGCGATTTCTCCCTTTCCCTTTGAAATATGGGACAGAATCGGCCCCGCCGAAAGCCCCGTTAGGCCTTCACAAGGGGCCTTGCCTGTGCTACACACCGCGCCAATCAACGGGCGGCATTTGGTCGCCCGATGTTTTTTTGCGTTTCAACCCGGCCGGCGGATGGATCGGCCGACGCCAGAGATAGGAGCTGAGTCAACCGTGCAAGTCCTCGTCCGTGACAACAATGTCGACCAGGCCCTGCGCGCGCTGAAGAAGAAGATGCAGCGCGAGGGTATTTTCCGCGAAATGAAGATGCGCCGGAACTACGAGAAGCCCTCGGAGCGCAAGGCGCGTGAAAAGGCGGAAGCTGTGCGGCGTCACCGGAAGTTGCTGCGCAAGCGCCTGGAGCGCGAAGGCTACTAGTCTTTCGCTCCGGTTGAAGCGAATTCGTCGGGGTCGGCTTGCCGGCCCCGATTTGTTTTTGGGCACAAGGGCAACTGGTGAAGCACGGAGAGACGGCTGTGCATAAGACGCACGGTTTCACCCAGCCAAGACGTCGAGCACGGAGCCGCGTGGTCCGGCGCCTGCTAATAGCATTCGTGGCGCCGTTGTGCATGTGCCCAATAATCTTCGGAACGATGCGCCAGAGTCAGGCTGAGGATATCCCTGTTTGTTCTATGGCGCGCGAAGACTTCGTCAGCGCAGCCTTTCCAGATACGTCAACGACCACACTACACCGAGGAAAACTCCTCAAGTACGCCGAGCCGCCCGAGTTGGTGGTTCTGGTTCCCGCGCAAAGAACTGCCTTGAAGAGCGAAATCGAAGCGATATCTGGCCGTATGGCAGCGGACGGGCTTGTCACGCCGTTTCATTCTTCAATCAGCGTCTACGAAACGTTCGCTGACGTCAGGCGATTCAACGAACAACACGGCGAGAACGGCATTTTTGTCCTCGTCGGCGACGTGCCTGACGATTCCTCTCAGGTAACGGTACTTAAGTCTGCTCTTGGGCCAATGTTACGATGGCCGAACGTCATCGAAGAGTTGATTGAACAGTCGCGAGCCAGTCGAGGCTTCTCGTCACGAAATCGAATAGAGTTCCTTACTGGCGAAGTCGTCTCGACTGCAACGATCGTACAGTCACGATACTCCGATAGAGAAATAGGCTTGATGGTCTACATCGCCTATTACTCTGCGCTTTCGCCGGGGGCATCCTCAGCCGGACAACAGTTCTTCAGCCGCTTCTTTGAAGGGGTGCCACGCCAAAGCGTCGAGCTCACAGAGTTTGCGCGCCAGTACTTCCGGGTCTTTGCCGACGAGCGCGTGAAGTTCGGCATGACGAAGGAAACATTCCTCGCTTGCCCCTAGTTGGGTGCTACCAGAGCACGATCAGGATGATCACGCCGAGGATGATGCGGTACCAGGCGAAGATGTTGAAGGTGTGGCTGGCGACGTAGCGCAGCAGCCAGCGGATGCAGATCAGCGCCGCGACGAAGGACACGATCAGCCCAACCGCCAGGGTCTCGATGTCGTCCACGGAGAACTCGCTGCGATGCTTCAGCAGGTCGTAGCCGCCGGCGGCGATCAGCGTCGGCACCGCCAGGAAGAACGAGAACTCGGTCGCGGCCTTGCGCGACAGGCCGCACAGCATGCCGCCGATGATGGTGGCGCCGGCGCGCGACACGCCGGGGATGAGCGAGAAGCATTGCGCGATGCCGACCATCAGCGCATCGCGGAAGGTCATGTCATCGACGCTCTCGACGCGTCCCTTCTTGTAGAAACGCTCGACCGCGAGAATGACGAACGCGCCGAGTATCAGCGCTACGGCCACGGGCTTCGATCCGAACAGGTTGGCCTTGATCATGCTGCCGAACAGCAGCCCCACGATCGCCGCCGGCAGGAACGCCACGAACAGCTTGGCGACGAAGATCTGCGCGTCGCGCCGCGTGAACAGCCCGATGGTGAGGTCGGTGAACTTGACCCGGTACTGCCACATCACGGCCATCATCGCGCCGGTCTGGATCATGATGAGGAACGCGTTCTCCTTCTCGCCCTGGAAGTCGAGCAGGTCGCTCGCCAGGATCAAGTGCCCGGTGCTGGAGATCGGCAGGAATTCGGTGAGGCCCTCGACGATGCCGAGGATAGCGGCTTTGAGCAGCGGGCCGAGTTCAAGCATGTGGGATTAGTCCGAGTCGCCAGAGAGGGGTCGGCGGAACCTAGCCAAATCCCTCGCCCCTCGCGACCACAAATGCTGTGACTTCTAGGGCAGCGTTTTCAGCTGGTTGCGGCCATTCTGCTTGGCGGTGCCGAGCGCATCGGCGGCGAGGCTGAGGAACTCCGGCAGCCCGTCGCGCGACGTCGGCTCCAGCGTTGCAAGCCCGATCGAGACCGAGACCTGTCCGCCCTCGTTGTCGGCGTAAGGCAGGCGCAGGTCGCGCACCCGGCCGAGCAGGCGGTCGGCGACGTGGCCCGCGCCGGTGCCGTCGGTGTCCGGCAGCAGCGCGACGAACTGATCGCCGTGATAGCGCGCCAGCAGGTCGGACGGGCGGCGGATCTCGTCCGCCAGGGCGCCGGCCAGCTGCCGCAGCACCTCGTCACCCGCAACATAGCCGTGCTGATCGTTGTAGGCGCGGAAATGGTCGACATCGATCACCGCGACCGAGACCTTGGTATGATGGCGCAGCGCGCGCCGCCATTCGCGGTCGGCATGGGCGTCGAAATGCGATAGGCTGGCGACGCCGCTCACTTGGTCGATGCCGGAATGGTGCGCCAGGTCGTCGCGCTCGTGCTTGAGGTCGAGGTGGCGCTGCACGCGGGCGGCCAGCACCAGCGGGCTCAGCGGCTTCGAGATGAAATCGACCGCGCCGAGCGCAAGGCCGCGAATCGCCACCGGCTCCTGTGCCGAGCCGGCCAGCAGCACGATCGGCGTGTTGCGCGTGGTCGGCGCGTTGCGGAAATGCTTGATCATGCCATGGACGATGCCGGCGTCCTGGTCGTCGCCGATGTCGAGTGCGATCAAGTCGGGCGGGGTGCGGTCGGCAAAGCGCATGGCCTCGCCCGCGTCGCTCGCAGCCTGGATGTCGCGCCGGCCTTTGAAGGTGATCTTGAAAACCGCCCGATTCGCGATCGTGGCGTTTATGAGCAAAAGCTTATCTGGCATCGGCATATTCATTGGTTGAACTTGGCCCCCGTAGGAAAAGGCATCTAACACGGCGACACCGAGACTTTCCATTCCAAGACTCGACCGAACCTCACACATAGTAGCGCAAGTCGAGCAACCGCGCGGACGCAATCTACGGAGGATATGGTTTACGAATTATTGCCAGCGTGCCGGCAAGTGGAGACTTGCCGCCGTCATCGTCCTCAGACGGGCGATGGTCAGATGTATTCGGCGAAGCCGAACAGCGGCTCTTGGGCCTGCGCCGGATTGGCCTTGGCCCGGCGTGCAACGATGCCGGCATTCAAAGCGAGGATGATGCGCGACGCGGTGGTCTCGCACAGGCAGGGGATGACCGAATGGACCAGCGCGGCCGATCCCGCCAGCAACAGCCGAGAGCCGATCCGGAACGCGAAGGCACAATGCTCGAGGTAGCTTTCGCCCACGGTGCGCGGGTGCGCGAGGAAAAGGCGATCCAGGATCTGCTGCATAACTTGTCTCCCACCAGAGGAGCGGGATGATGCCCTAAGTGGCGCGAAAATACATCCCAAAGTACCCACATTCGTGCTATAGATATGGGATAATATCCCACTCTTGAGGCAAACCCTGTGATAGATGACATCGACCGCGCCCTGCTGGGCGCACTCCAGAAGGATGCCAGCCTGTCGGTCGACGAGCTGTCGGAGCGGGTGCACCTGTCGCGCAACGCCTGCTGGCGCCGGATCAAGAAGCTGGAAGAGGACGGCGTCATCCGGGCGCGGGTCGCACTCCTGGACCCGGCCAAGCTCAACCTCCGCCTCACCGCCTTCATCGCGGTACGTACGGCGCAGCACGAGGCGAACTGGCTGGAGAAATTCTCCACTGCGGTGCGCGACATCCCGGAGATCATCGGGGTCTACCGCACCACAGGCGATATCGACTACCTGCTGCAGGCGGTGGTGCCGGACGTCGCCGGCTACGATGCGCTCTACAAGCGGCTGATCGCGCGCATCTCGCTCAGCGACGTGTCGTCGAGCTTCGTCATGGAGAAGATCAAGGAGACGACGGCGTTGCCGCTCACGCAGATCTGACGATCAGCCGAGCGACTTGACGATGTCCTCGCACATCTTCTTGGCGTCGCCGAACAGCATCATGGTGTTGTTGCGGAAGAACAGCTCGTTGTCGACGCCGGCATAGCCGGACGCCATCGAGCGCTTCACGAACAGCACGGTCTTCGCCTGCTCCACGTCGAGGATCGGCATGCCGAAGATCGGGCTCTTGGGATCGGTCTTGGCGGCAGGGTTGGTGACGTCGTTGGCGCCGATCACGAACGCGACGTCGGCCTGCGCGAAGTCGCGGTTGATGTCCTCCAGCTCGAACACCTCGTCGTACGGCACGTTGGCCTCGGCCAGCAGCACGTTCATGTGACCCGGCATGCGGCCCGCAACCGGATGGATGGCGTAGGAGACCTTGGCGCCTTCATGCTTCAAGAGGTCGGCCATTTCGCGCAGCGCGTGCTGGGCCTGCGCCACCGCCATGCCATAGCCCGGCACGATGATGACGCTGGCGGCGTTCTTCATGATGAAGGCGGCATCCTCGGCGCTGCCAGCCTTGACCGGCTTGTCGCCGCCCTTGCCGGCCGCGGCAGCCGTGCCGCCGTCGGTGCCGAAGCCGCCCAGGATCACGTTGAAGATCGAGCGGTTCATGCCCTTGCACATGATGTAGCTGAGGATTGCGCCCGAGGAGCCGACCAGCGCGCCGGTCACGATCAATAGCGTGTTGGATAGCGTGAAGCCGATGCCGCAGGCCGCCCAGCCGGAATAGGAGTTCAGCATCGAGACGACCACCGGCATGTCGGCGCCGCCGATGGGTAGGATCAAGAGGAAGCCGAGCAGCAGCGACACCGCCACCAGCCCCCAGAATGCGAACGGCGATTGGGTGAAGATGACGGCGACGATCAGCACGATGATGCCCAGGCCGAGCAGGGCATTGAGGACGTGCTGGCCCGGGAACACCAGTGGCGCACCCGACATCAGCGCCTGCAGCTTGGCGAAGGCGATGATCGAGCCGGTGAAGGTGACCGCGCCGACCGCGACGCCGAGGCCCATCTCGACCAGGCTACCGGCGTGGATGTTGCCAACCTCGCCGATGCCGAACTTGTGCGGCGCATAGAAGGCGGCGGCTGCCACAGCGACAGCAGCAAGGCCGACCAATGAGTGGAAGGCGGCGACCAGCTGCGGCAAGGCCGTCATCTGGATGCGCTGGGCGATGACCGTGCCGACCGCGCCACCGACGACGATGCCGATGATGATGAACCAATAGCTCTGCACGATCGGCAGCGAGATCGTGGTGAGGATCGCGATCACCATGCCGCCGACGCCATAGAGCAGGCCGCCGCGCGAGCTTTCCGGCGAGGACAGCCCGCGCAACGCCATGATGAAGCAGACCGATGCGATCAGATACAGGAAGGCGATCAGGGTCTCGTTCATGTCTCTATTCCCCCGATCCGCCTCAGCGGCCCTTCTTCTTGAACATGGAGAGCATGCGGTAGGTCACCAGGAACCCGCCGAAGATATTGACCGAGGCCAGCGCCACCCCGACGAAGCCCATGATCTGGCTGAAGCTGAAATCGGCCGGGCCTGCGGCGATCAGCGCGCCGACGATGATGACCGACGAGATGCCGTTGGTGACCGCCATCAGCGGCGAGTGCAGCGCCGGCGTCACCCGCCAGACCACGTAGTAACCGATGAAGCAGGCCAGCACGAACACGGTGAATAGGAACACGAAGGGCGCGTGGGCGATACCTTCGGCCATCTGGCCAGCAGTTTCCGCGACGGTGGTTTCCATGGGCAGCGCTCTCCCTTACGCCTTGAAGTTCGGATGGATGATCTGGCCGTCGCGGGTCAGCGCCACGCCTTTCACGATCTCATCCTCCCAGTTGACTTTCAGTCCCTTGGTCTCCTTGTCGATCAGGAGCGTCAGGAAATTGAGCAGGTTGCGGGCATAGAGCGAGGTCGCGTCGGCGGCGAGGCGGCTCGGCACGTTGGCATGGCCGACCAGCTTCACGCCGTGCTTCTCCACCACCTTGCCGACTTCCGAGAGCGGACAGTTGCCGCCCTGCTCCACCGCTAGGTCGACGATGACCGAGCCAGGCTTCATGCTCTTCACCATGTCCTCGCTGACCAGCACCGGCGCCTTGCGGCCCGGGATCAGCGCGGTGGTGATGATGATGTCCTGCTTCTTGATATGCTCCGCCACCAGCGCCGCCTGCTTCGCCTTGTAGGCGTCGCTCATCTCCTTGGCGTAGCCGCCTGCCGTCTCGGCCTGCTTGAATTCCTCGTCCTCGACCGCGATGAAGCTGGCGCCGAGGCTTTCCACCTGCTCTTTGGTCGCCGGGCGGACGTCGGTCGCCGACACGATGGCGCCCAACCGTCGCGCGGTGGCGATCGCCTGCAGGCCCGCGACGCCGACGCCCATGATGAACACGCGCGCCGGCGCAACCGTACCGGCCGCCGTCATCATCATCGGGAAGGCGCGGCCGAACTCGGCCGCCGCGTCGACCACCGCCTTGTAGCCGGCGAGGTTCGATTGCGAGCTGAGCACGTCCATGTTCTGGGCGCGGCTGATGCGCGGCATCAGTTCCATGGCGCAGGCGATCACGCCGGCCTGGGCGTAGCCGCCGATCTGGTCCTTGGCGCCGTAAGGGTTGAGGCTGGCCACCAGCATGGCGCCGCGCTTCATCAGCGACAGCTCGTCCGGTCCGCCTTCGGCGGCGGTCAATGGCCGCTGGACTTTCAGCACCACGTCGGCATCGCCGATCGCCGCGCGCGCGTCCGGCACGACCTTGGCGCCCGCCGCCTGGTAGGCGCTGTCGGGGGTCGAGGACCCTTCGCCGGCGCCGGCTTCGACCAGCACCTCGGCGCCGAGGCCGACATATTTCTTGATGGTATCGGGAGAAACCGCGCAGCGCTTCTCGTTAGGCCGCCGCTCCTTCGCCACGCCGATCTTCATGCTCTCTCCCCCGGTTCAAGCATCCGGTGTTTCCCCTGAAGGCAGACCTCCAGGCTACCGTCGCCATCCCGCCCAATTTTGCGATTCTCCCCTGCGATTGGTCGATTTTCGACCACCGGCTGCGTCGAATCCGCTCACCTTTGCATTAGGCGGCGCATATTGCACAGTTTCAATGGACGGAACAAGGCGGCCCTGGCTGGCCTTTGGTGTGAAACCTGGCCCGCGTGTCAGCCCTTCCAATGCGGCGGGATCGTGCGCTCGAAGTAAGGCAGCGCCTCGATCCGCTTCATCCAGGAGGCCAGGTTCGCCGGCAGATCCTCGCGCTTGAGACCCAGGCCAGGCGCACGCTCCTCCACCCGGATCGGCATGCGCAGGTAGGGATAGACCGAGAAGTCGGCGAGGCTGAGCGAACCTGCGAAGAAATCGCCCTTCAGGTAGCCCTGCCAGTAGCCCAATTCCTCGCGCAGCTTCGATTTCACCTCCTCGATCTGCTTCGGGTCGCGTTCCGCCGGCGAGACATAGAGCACGGCCGACATCAAGTCGCTGCCTGGCTTGTAGAGACCGTCCTCGCATTCGCCGATCAGCCGGCGCACCAGCGCGCGGCCCTTGGCATCCTTCGGCAGCAGCGGATTCTGGGGATACTTCTCCTCCAGGTATTCGCAAATCGCGTTCGATTCATAGAGCGCGAAGCCGTCATCGACGATCGCCGGCACTCGCCCGCGCGGGTTGATCGCCAGGAAGTCCGGGGTCTTGGTCTCGTCGTTGTCGAACGACAGGCGCTTCGCGGTGTAGGTGATGCCTTTGTGCTCCAGCGTCAGCCATACCTTCCACGCAAAGGGCGAGCCGGAGCCGAAATAGAACGTCAGTGCCATGATGATCTCCCCGATCTAGCGTTGTTTCTTGAGCCCGGAATCCTTGAGCGCGGCCTTCTGGCGCTTGTCGAGAGCCTTCACGTCGAAGCCGGTGATGAGCTCGTGGAACAGGCGGTACCAGTTGATCTCAGCCTTCAAGTGCATGAAGACCGATCCGAGGCCGATGGCGGCCCGGTCCATGAAGACGAATTCCTTGGGCGGCGTCACCGGGCCGAGCCGGCGCAATTCGGCATGCACGCCCTCCGCCACCTCGCGGCCGTAGATGCCGGTCTCGGCGTCCTGGATCTTGCGCTCCTTATCCTCCAGCAACGGGCCGTAGACGAAATGGGCCCAGCGGTTGAGCACGTCGATCACTTCGCGCGACAGGCCCTTGAAGCCCCAGCTCTCGTAGGCCGACACCGCGAGGTCGCGGTCGTCGTTGAGCAGCGCGTAGTAGAGGTCGATGACGCCCTTGACGAACTTGGGCTCGAAGATGCGGATGCAGCCGAAATCCAGCAGGTTCACATCGCCGTTCGGCCGCATGGTGTAGTTGCCGAGATGCGGGTCGCCGTGGATCACGCCGTATTCGTAGAACGGCACGTACCAGGCGCGGAACATGTTGTAGGCGATGCGGTTGCGCAGCTCGAGCGAAGGCTTGCCGGCCAGCACCTGCATCATCGGCTTGCCTTCGACCCAGCTCATGGTCAGCAAGCGCCTCGTCGATAGCTCGGCCACCGGCTCCGGCAAGTGCACGTGCTTTTCCTTCGCCAGCATGCGGCGATAGAGCCCCATGTGGCGCGCTTCCAGCTCGTAGTCCAATTCTTCGCGCAAGCGGTCCGCGATCTCGCCATGGATCTCCTTGGTGTGGATCGCGCGATCGTAGCGCTCGTAGATCGAGAAGATGATGCGCAGCTGCGCAAGGTCGGCTTCGACCGCGGAGGCCATGTCGGGATATTGCAGCTTGCAGGCCAGCGTCACGCCGTCGTGCGAGGTCGCGCGGTGCACCTGCCCGAGTGATGCCGCGGCGGCTGCTTCGTGCTCGAAGCTCTTGAACTTGCCCTGCCAGCCGCTGCCGAGCTCCGCCGCCATCCGGCGCTTGACGAACGGCCAGCCCATCGCCGGCGCATTGGCCTGCAGCTGCTGGAGTTGCTGCACATATTCCTTGGGCAAGGCGTCCGGGATGGTGGCCATGATCTGGGCCACCTTCATCAGCGGTCCCTTCAGTCCGCCAAGGGCTGCCGTCAATTCAGCCGCATGCTCGGCGCGGTCGATCTTGAGCCCGAGATAGCGCTGGCCCGCCACGCGCGCCGCCAGCCCGCCGACCGCGCGGCCGACGCGGGCATAACGCATGACGCGCCCGCCGAGGGAATTGCGCTCGTCCGTCATGAGGACAGGCGGGCCGTCACCCCATCTTCTCCAGCTCGTCGATGAAGCCCGAGATCACGCCGAGCCCCTTGGACCAGAAGGCCGGATCGGCAGCGTTCAATCCGAACGGCGCGAGCAATTCCTTGTGCCGCTTGGTGCCGCCGGCGCGCAGCATGTCCAGATACTTCTCCGCGAAACCGGTCTCGGCCTGCTGGTACGCGGCGTAGAGCGAGTTCACCAGGCAGTCGCCGAAGGCGTACGCGTAGACATAGAACGGCACATGGATGAAATGCGGGATATAGGCCCAGTAGGTCGCGTAGCCCGTGCCCTCCGGCAGATCAACGCCGTCACCCAGCGCCTCGCGCTGGGTCGCCAGCCAGATCTCGGAGATCTGCTCCGGCGTCAGCTCGCCTTCGCGCCGCGCGTCGTGCAGCCGGCGCTCGTATTCGTGCATCGCGATCTGGCGCACGACGGTGTTGAGCATGTCCTCGACCTTGCCGGCCAGCAGGACCTTGCGCTCCTCCGGATCGGTCTCGCGGTTGAGCAAGGCCCGGAAAGTCAGCATTTCGCCAAACACCGACGCGGTCTCCGCCAACGTCAGCGGCGTGTCGCACAACAGCTGGCCCTGCGGCGCCGCCAGCACCTGGTGCACGCCATGCCCCAGCTCGTGCGCCAGGGTCATCACGTCGCGGGTGCGGCCGTGATAGTTCAGCAGCAGGTAGGGATGCGCGCTCGGCACCGTCGGGTGCGCGAAGGCGCCCGGCGCCTTGCCCGGCCGCGGCGGCACGTCGATCCAGCCCTTGTCGAAGAAGGTGCGGCCGACCTCCGCCAGCTTGGGCGAGAAGGCATTGTAGGCGGTGAGCACCAACGACTGCGCCTCGCTCCATTCGATCGGCGCATCCTCGTCGTCCGGCAGCGGCGCGTTGCGGTCCCAGTAGTTGAGCTTCGGCAGGCCGAGCCACTTGGCTTTCAGCTTGTAGTAGCGGTGCGACAGCTTGGGATAGTTCGCCTTGACCGCGGAGACCAGCGCATCCACCACCTCGTCCTCGACCTGGTTGGCGAGGTTGCGCGAGGAGACCGGGCGCGCGAACTTGCGCCACTTGTCGTCGATCTCCTTTTCCTTGGCGAGGGTGTTGGTGACCAGCGCGAACACGCGCTTGTTGTCGCCGAGACCCTTGGAGACGGCGTCGGCCGCGGCCTTGCGCTTGGTTCCGTCCTGCTCATAGAGCAAATTCAGCGCCTCGTTGCTGGTCAGCTTCTTGCCGTCGACGTCGAAGCGCAGGTCCGCCATGGTCTCGTCGAACAGGCGCATCCACGCCTGGCGGCCGACCACGTCGCGCTCGTGCAGCATCTTCTCCAGATCGTCAGGGAGCTGGTGCGGGCGGAAGGCGCGCACGGTGTCGAGCCACGGTACAAAACGCCGCAGCGGCGCGTGGCCCAGCTTCGCCTTCATGTCGTCGTCGGAGAGCTTGTTGATCTCCAAAGTGAAGAACAGGGTCTCGAGCGAGATCTGGGTCGCGCGCTCGTTGGTGTTCTGCTGGAGCCGTCCGTATTCGGTGTTGGACATGTCGCCGGCATAGAGCAGCTGCGCGAAGCTCATCACCCGCCCCAGGATCTCCTGGATCCGCTCATAGGCAAGGATCGCCGCGAGGAAGTCCGCGCCGCCGAGGCTCGCCAGCTTGCCCTCGTATTGCTGGCGGAAGGCGGAGGCCTTGGTGCCGGCATCCTTGAGGTCGCGCTCCACCTCCGGCGCATCCGGGCCGGCATAAAGATCGGCGAGGTTCCAGGTGGGGAGAGTCTGGGCGGCGGCGCCTTCGGGGGTCATGGCTGCTATCCTGGGATAATGCCCCGAGCACCCTCAGGGCTTTGGCATTTGTCTCGACCTGATTTATATGGGAACACCCACCGCCCCGCCAAGTGAGCCGACTGTCACAAATCACATCGAAATGACGCGACCCTGTCCCATTCTTCGCCAGACCCGCGCGGCAGCATGACCAAGCCCCCCGTCATCCGCGTCGAGCAGCCGGGCGATATTCCCCATATCCGCGACATCGTCGCGCATGCATTCGGGCAGCGCGCGGAAGCCGACCTGATCGACCAGTTGCGGGCTGATGGCGATGCCCTCGTCTCGCTGGTCGCGGTCGGCGAGCGTGGCGAGCTGGTGGGCCACGTCCTGTTCAGCCGCCTGCCGATCGAAGGCGCCAAGAGCCGGGTGACCGACGCGGCCGCGCTTGCGCCCCTCGCGGTGCGGCCGGAGCATCAACGCAAGGGCGTCGGCAGCGCGCTCACGAAGGCCGGGATCAGGGCCTGCACCGCCCGCGGCCTCGCCGCCATCATCGTGGTCGGCGACCCCACCTTCTACCAGCGCTTCGGGTTCTCCGCCGAGACGGCACGCGGCTTGCGCTCGCCCTACCCCGGCGCCGCCTTCATGGCCCTGGAACTGAAGCCCGGCGCATTGCGCGCCAAGGGCACTGTGCGCTATGCCGCAGCGTTCGGTGCCCTCCCGGTCGAGGACCATTCATGAACTATGACACGATCCCCAGCCTGCCACGGCTGTTCTTCGACCAGGCGCAGGCGCTGGCCAGCAAGCCGTTCCTGTGGCGCAGGGATGACAGCGCGTTCCGGCCGATCAGGTGGAACCGCGTTGCCGCCGACGTGCGCGCGCTGTCGCGCGGCTTGATCGCGCTTGGCGTCAAGCCGGGCGACCGCGTCGCGCTGATCGCGGAGAACCGGCCGGAATGGCTGATCTCCGATCTCGCCATCATGTCGGTCGGCGCCATCACGGTGCCCGCCTTCTCCACCAACACCGTCGACGACAACCGGCACGTTCTCACCCACAGCGGCGCACGCGGCGTCATCATCTCCAACCCCGGCCTGGCCAAACGCGTGCTGCCGGCTGCCATGCTGGCGCCGGAGCTGAATTTCCTGATTGCGATGGAGGCTCTGAGCCAGACCCAGCAGCTGCCGCTGCGCTTCCTCAGCTGGAGCGAGGCGATGAGCCTGGGCGATCCGAAGCTGGATGCGGTTATCGAAGAGCGGGTCGGCTCGCTCGCGCGCGACGAGACCTGCTGCATCATCTACACCTCGGGCACCGGCGGCGTGCCCAAGGGGGTGATGCTGACCCACGGCTCGATCCTGTGCAACATCAAGGGCGCCTACAAGCTGCTGCAGGAAGTCGGCATGGATAACGACGTGTTCCTGTCGTTCCTGCCGCTCTCGCATTCCTACGAGCACACCGCCGGCCAGTTCCTGCCGATCTCCATCGGCGCGCAGATCTACTACGCCGAGAGCATCGACAAGCTGACCGACAACATGGCGGAAGCCAAGCCGACCATCATGACCGCCGTGCCTCGGCTCTACGAAGTGATCCACCAGCGCATCCAGCGCGGCCTCCTCAAGGCGACGCCGTTCCAGCGCAGGATGTTCGACCTCGCTTACCGGCTGGGCCGCAAGAACTACGAGCATCCAGGCACGCTCACCGTCAAGGAGCGCGTCCTGAATTTCCTGTGCGACGTCCTGGTGCGGCGCAAGGTCGGCAAGCGGTTCGGCGGGCGGCTGAAGGCGTTCGTCTCCGGTGGCGCTGCGCTCAACTACGAGATCGGCGTGTTCTTCCTCGCGCTCGGCGTGCCGCTGCTGCAGGGCTACGGCCAGACGGAGGCTTCGCCCGTGATCAGCGCCAACCGGCCGAAGAAGATCAAGATCGACACCGTCGGCCCGATCTTCGACGGCCTGCAGGTGCGCATCGCCGAGGATGGCGAGATCCTGGTCAAGGGCGAGGCGGTGATGAAGGGCTACTGGCGCGACCCGGACGCGACCGAGCGCGCGATCGGCGACGGCTGGCTCTACACCGGTGACATCGGGGAGTTCGATGGCGATGGATACCTGAAGATCACCGACCGCAAGAAGGACATCATCGTGCTGTCGGGCGGCGACAACGTCTCGCCGGCCCGCGTCGAAGGCTTCCTGGTGCTGCAGCCCGAGGTCGCGCAGGCGATGGTGCATGGCGACCGCCACCCGCATATCGTCGCGCTGCTGGTTCCCGACCCGGACTTTGCCAGGGACTGGGCCGCGCGCAACAACGCCGCCGACGATCTCGCCACCCTGGTCGAGAATCCCGCTTTCACCCGCGCCGTCGGCGCCGCGATAGAGCGCGTCAACTCCACCCTCGCCCCGATCGAGCGCATCCGCCGCTTCGCGGTGCTGCCGGAAGGCTTCACCATCGACAACGCGATGCTGACACCCTCGCTCAAGATCCGCCGCCACAAGATCCGCGAGACGTGGGGCGAGGCACTCAAGAAGCTCTACGAGCGGAGCTAGCCCACTCCCCCGTCACCGCCGCACACTCCGCACTGGCCACCCACTCTCCCGTCATCCCAAGGCTTGGCCTTGGGATCCACGAGTTTGCATGCAAAGACTCGGTCTCGCTTCAAAAAACTCGTGGATGGCAAGGCCAAGCCTTGCCATGACGGAATGAGAGCGGGTCTACCGCCTGCTGTACCGGTGTTTCACGCCCACCGGGAAGTAATCCGGGTGCCCCTTCGACCACAGCGTCACCACCGGCCGCTGGTCGTCCTTTGAGACATAATTGGCGTATTCGCTGTTGTGCGCCAGCAGCGTCTCCAGGATCTCGCGCTCGGCCAGCTCGATGCGGGTCGGATCGGCGTTCTCCTTGTCGGCCAGTTCGACGGCCACGGTGAAGCGCGGCCGCTCGGCCAGCCCCTCCTTCACCTCCATCACGAACTTGCCGGTGGTCCAGCGGCTGAGGCTCGGCTTCTCCAGCGCGAGGCTGATTGTCTCCGGGAAGACGTTGGCGCCGAAGAACGACAAGGTGAAATTCGCTCGGCCGAACACGAACACGAAGGGCTGTCGCCGCGGGCGCAGGCCCGCCTGTGCCACCGCGGTCTCGGCGTCGAACTGGTAGTCGGCGAGCCTGGCGCGCATCGCCTCGAAGCTGTAAACCCCACCCTGGTCGGCGATGTGATAGCGGATCAGCGGCGCGCCGTTGTCGCCGCTGAAGGCGAGCGTCCCGCCCTCCACCACCTCGAAATAGCGCGAAGTCGGATCATACTGGCAGAGCGTCGGCAGCCGCTCCTCGCCGAACAGAGCCTTGGCGGCTTCAGGCTTCTCGCTCAGAAAACGGCGGATCGCGACCGACAGCGGTGTCTCGTTGCCGAGCACGCCGGCATCCGCCGTGCCATACAGCGACGCGATGCTGTTCAATCCCTCGTCCTGCTCCAGCCGTTCCAGCACCAGGTCCCGCCAGGTCTCGCTGAACACCTCGCCCGCCGTCACTAGACGGACATTGAGCTTGCCCCACTCGACCTTCTCGCCGCGGCCGGCGTCCACCACTTCCTTCAGGAACGGCGGATAGCCGAACAGCACGGTCTGCTCGAAGTCCGGCGCCAGCCGCTTCACCACGCGCAGGATCTCGTCCATCTTGTTGCCGGGCGTGACGATCAGCAGCGGATAGCCCTTGGCCGCGATCCAGCGCAGGCACGATGTCGTGTACATGCCGCCGACCCAGGAGCCGAGCGCGAAGCACACCACCGCCAGCGTCTTGCGCTCATGGGCGCGGAAGCTGTCGCGCAGCACTTGCTCGAAGCGCACCGCGACCGGAAATTCGTGATGCAGCCCGCGCGGCCACAGAGTCGGCTCGCCGGTCGAGCCCGACGAGACGGCGAAGAAATCGCACGCCGCGAGGTCCCCGCCCTCGACCAGCGCCTCCAGCGGGAAACGCCGCACATAGTTCTCCTTGTTGAGCAGCGGCAGCCTGGCGAAGTCGGCGGCATCGTGGATGTCCGCAACGTTGAGCTTGGCCGCCTTCAACATCGCGCCATAGGCCGGCACATTGTCCGCCGCGCGCCGCAACAGCGCCAGCGCGTCCGGCAAGCCGTCACCGCCCTCGTCGGGGGCCAACAGGTCGTCGAGGCTGCTGTCGAGAAATCGATCGAATGCCGAACGGGGATTGCGTGCCATGGGTGGCCCTGAAGGTGGGTCTGCTCCGGCATTACGCCAGATGCGGCCCAATGGTTGCAACCGGTTACCGGATTGCTATCCCGGATCGTCGATATGTCATGACCGGTTAGCGGTCCAACCAGACCGTTCGGTAGCCGTCCTTGCGCCACAGGATCGGGAAGAAGCTCTCGTCCATCGCCAGATCGCCGTGCCGCTTGTAGCGATTGTAGATGTAGCTGACGTTGGTCGGGTGGAACTGCGTGTCGGCGTCCATGCAATGCGCCACCACCGAGCGGCGCGGGCGGTCGGCGCGGTTCATGTCCGATCCGTGCCAGGTGCCGCCGTGATGGAAGGCGCAACCGCCGGCCGGCACTTCGATCGGCACGATGTCGACCTTCACCCCGGCGCGCTCGGCGGCGGCGCGAAACTCCTTCTGGTAGTCCTCCGGCGCGTGGAACTTCTCGATCGGCGGCGAGATGCCCCATTTGTGCGAGCCGCGCGCATATTCGATGGTGCCGCCCGCCGCCGTGGTGTCGTCGAGCGCGATCCAGCAGGTCGCCATGTGCGACGGGGTGAACCACTTGGAGTAGGAATCGTCCTGGTGGTAGCCGAGCGCCTTGGCGCCCGCCGGCTTCCAGATCACGTTGTCCTGGCAGATGCGCGCCCCGCCCCAGCCGCTCAACTCGGCGACGCAGCGCCCGACCTGTTCGCTCAGCACCACGCTCGCGACGGTGCGGTCGGACTTCCAGCCGTTGCAGATCTGGCGGGTGCGGTCCGGCCGGTCGCGGCCTTCCTGCCAATTCCATTCGTCGGGATAGAGCCCGGTCTCGAACTCGCCCTTGAACAACGGCTCGAAGCGCGCACGCAGCCGCTCGACCGTCACGGCATCGAGGAACCTGTCCAGGATCAGGAAGCCGTCCGCCTCGAAGCGGCGCTTGTGGTCTTCAGTCAGCAGCGGTGCCATTGGATCAGTCTGAGATGGTCCATCCGGGAACGATGCGGCGAATTCGACACGGAATGACGAAGAGTCGCAAGGGGGTGAGCGCTAACCTTTCGACTTGCCCGCCGTCGACTTGGCTCCTTTGGCACCGGCGAAATCCGCGTTCGAGGACAGCATCCCTGAAACTTCGGCGCCGGTGAAGTCGGCCTCGTTGAACTTGGCGTTCGCGGCGCGCACCGGCCACTCGCGGCTGCTCCCGTCCGGCAAGGTCACGATCTGCACCTGGAGGTCGGCGTCATGGAAATCCGCGCGGCGCATGATTGCGTCGCTGAGGTCGGCGCCCTTCAGGTCCGCGCCGGCGAAGCTGGCCCCGGTGGCGTCCGCCCGCGTCAGGATGGCAAGCGACATGCGGCAGCGGTCGAACCGCGCTGCGCGCAGACGGCAATCGGTGAAGACCGCGCCGGTCAGGATGCGGCCGGAGAAGTTCACGGCGGACAGGTCGCGGCCCATGAAGTCGGCCCGTGCGCCCTTGGCGCCGGAGGTTTCCACCCAGTCCTCATGCGCCTTGATTTGGTCGGCGATCGCGGCGGCGGCTTCCTCCGAATCATCGACCGAGATCGACTCGTCGAGGTCGAGCGCGCCGATGTAGGCCGCCTTGGCGAAGTCGACGTTGAAGACGTTGGCGTCGCGCAGCACCACCCCGCTCATGTTGGCGCCATCGACGATCGCGCGGTTCATCAAGGTGCGCGACAGGTTGCAGTTGGTGAGATTGGCGCCGCGCAGGTCGGCGTCCTTGAGCGAGCTGCCGGCGAGGTTGGCATCGCTGAGATCGGCGTTGCGCAGCACCGCCGCCGACAGGTCGGTGCGCTTGATGACGGCGTGGTGCAGCTTGGCGCCGGCGAGGTCGGCGCGCTGCATCTTGGTGCCGGTGACCGAACTCTTTTCCATTTCCGGCGGCGCCACCGTGCCGGCGATGCTGACCAGCAAAGTGCCGTCGCGAAAGTCGCAGCCCATCAGCTTGGCCTCGGTGAAGTCGGCCGCCGCCAGGATG